>CAJVZI010000001.1 GCA_913020665.1 uncultured bacterium
GGAGTCTGATATTCTCTTTCATATCATTCGGTACTGGTATCTCACCTACCCAGTTCTTTATTTTAAATTTTCCTGATGCATTTTGTTCAAAAAGATCTTTCTGTGCTATATGTATGATCGTTTGAAATAGCCAGAAAAGTTGACCTCTAGCATCACTTGCATTAAGATCGCCAGTTCTTTTGAGTATTCTATCAGCGCTCTCTTCATCAATTTTTAGACTCTCTGTCAGTATCTTCTTGCAATGTTCCTTGTCAGGCTTTTCTAGTTTGAATACCTCATTATATGCGGAATCGATTGACGGAAACTCCCATCCCGGGTCATCATTATCCTTAAGCCTTTCGGTCAATATGAAAGCGATCTTATTCTTTTTAGATTGATATTTTTCATCTAGAAATTCTTCCATGATGAATTTCAATAGGTCTTTTGAGCTTTGATCGATCCACTGGATGTCGTCAATCAAGAATATGATATTCTTATCTTGGTCATCAAGTAGATTATTGATCATGTTTAATAGTGCGATCTTTATTTCTCTATCAGAACTTGCAAGATTCTCCTCAGGGCTTAGAGGAGGTAAAAACACACCTGCAATGGGCATGACCGCATTATACACACTGGATATAGCAGATTCTATCTGTTGGTATTTGGCGTTATCTGACCCAAGAAGGTTTATCTTGAAATGACCAGCCAGGGCTTGTTTGAAAATATAGTATGGGTCAAGGTCACTATCTTTTTCTTCCGTATTTTCTGTATCTATAGGGGTCTGACACTGGCCACGTAAAACAACTAAACCTCCTGGTTCATCTGGGTTTTCTTTGATCTGAAATCTATCGCCATTCTTATTTTTTGTATCTTCAATGATATTATTCGCCATTGCAGATTTTCCCACACCTGAGGGGCCAGACAACTTTATCGCGATCGAACTATTTTCTTCATTATTTAGGAATTTTTCATAGAAATCTTTTACGACACCATATATTTCAGGAGGAACATAATCATGCCTGGCAATTAAAGCGGTTAGTCCAGTCAACTCACTATCAATTTCTTCAACCGTATCAGTTTCGATCTCCACTTCCCTTTGCCAGGGTAATAGTTTATTAAGGTAAAGAACGATCAAAAACATTGCTATTGTAAAAAACGCTGAATAGATCATAAAAAGGAATTCTCCCGTACAAATTGCAAAGCCTATGCCTGCAAAAGACAAGAACGTGATGAAAAAGTATTTCGGTGAGACAGCGTCTTCTCTTTCATCAAGTGACAACCCTAAAATGAAAGCACTAGCAAGTGCTGAAATAGATAAAAAGAAAATGAATCCATATAAGCTATCGATCGGTTTCATGACCAGGAGTTCTGAGAAGTAACATACGATACCAAGTGTGATCGCAAGTGCAGAGGCTACTCCTTTGCCTCGAGACATGAAAAATTCTGAGATCGTACCAAGTCTTACAGAGACGATCTTTAATAAAATAGGTGGTCCAATAAAAATACATATGCCTATAAATAAGCACCACCAGAACGATACGATCGCAAGGGTCTCTGGCATTGGCTTTAAATATTCAAGAATAGGTAATATCAACAGTGGTAGCATTTTCCCTGTAAAAAAATAGAATGCTGCTGCCACAGAGCTAGAAAGATTGATGTCTAGTTTATATTTTCTCCCTTTTGTGCTACCAAAATCAGAAGAGTGGAAAAAACTGTAAAATGCTACTGCAAAACAAAGTAGCAGTATATTAAGTACCAGAAACTTGTTAAAGCTTGATGTTCTGTCTCTGCTAAAACCCATAACATGCAGGTTACGTATCGCTGAATCAGAAGCTCTGTTATAGGCATATGCCTCTGCTAAAAAGAAATGGTCTCCCTCGACAATATCCAATTGCCTTACCACAGCCATTACAAGAGTTGTGCTGTTAAAACTATCAATGAGCTTATCTTTCATCTCTTTCGTCATAATGGCTTGCTCAAACTTCTCTAGCTCTTCCTCGTTGAATACAGACACGATCTCCATTTTATTATGAACAAAATATTTTGAGGACTGGTTGAAGATGTAGAGAGCTTCATTTTCTAACTCTGAATTATTCGGCACACTGGTGAAGACCACATCCAACTGTGGTTCCCTTCCCCACTTTCCTGTTATCTCCTCTGACATACTAGCCATTGCAGATGTTGCCGCCATGACCAATGGATCATCTACTAATTCATAGGTGCCGGTCGCAACAGGATCACTAAAAACAGAGTTCGTAAATAAACGGGTCAGCGGAAAGAAACCATAAAAGGTATCAAACGATAGTGCTATCTGTCCATTTATATCCGTTTCTAGCGCACCTACCTTTCTTAATAATTCCTCTCGATCCGCGACTGATAAGGTGTGGCATTCATCGATCAGGTCCGAAGCAGTATCAAGGTAAACGAGTCCTTTTTCGAATAATTCTACATTACCGCTTTCTGCCATGCCAAACCAATAATAAGTATCAGCGTGCTTTATTGATTCTTTGATGGTACTTAGAGTATCTACTTTTTCGCTAGAATACCCAAATGAGTTAAATATTAAAAAGGGGAAAAAGAGGTATAAAAGTTTAATTATCATTATTCATTTTTACGCGTAAATGCGTGGTTAATCTAATTGGAGTGATATCTGTTTTTTTTCAGAAAATTTATTAAAGGTTCTTTTCTTGAAAGAGCTAATAAGAATCTATTTATTCTACTCATCTTTCGCGCCTAAAAGTATTTTCTTCAATGCTATGATCAACAGATCTTTTCTTTTGTTATAAAATTCGTCAAAATCTTTGATATCATATGATACGTCTAGTGGAATATAATTATCTTCTAAATATTCTTTTTTCTCTATCTCACTTTCCATATCTAACCAATCTTTGAACTCCCTTTTGTTTTTTACTCTGTTCTTCCTTTCTTCAAGCATTTGGAGGTTGGGAATGGTATCTTTTTTTGTTTGCCATTCCTCATATTTATCTCCTTTACCGATTGAACTTAAATGATTAAAAGAGAAGAAGTAAGTTGGGTGTATATGATCTTGATCAAAGTTCTTTGTGTTATATTCAAATTGTGGGTAAAGAATGCTTAACACGACAAAGGCTTGACGACCTTTTTTCTTCTGTAGAAGGTCCTCTAGGTCCTCTTCAGTGATCTCGAGTGTCTTGCCTGGAGTATTCAGGTTGGTTTTTAAATGGTCAAAATCAAAAGATTTACGTTTCAGTTTAAATCCATCTTCTTTTGAACCTTCCCGAAGATAGCTTCTTAGATTTGCAAGTGCCTGATCGCCATGTGTGCCAAAGAATCCGGTGAGTAATGCATGCTGTAAATATTTCTTGAACTGGTTACGTTCCTTGGTTTTGGTATCGCCACCCTTATAAATATGATATACTATAGGGATAACAGAATTTCTGGAAGTTAGGGTCATTCCATCATAGCCTAACAAATTTAGAATTGATACTGTTTCACTTATCGCAGTGTAGATACCACCCCAATTGGTTTTTATCTCATTGATCTTTTCTGGTCCAAAACTTCTAACTCTGAAAAGTATAGGATCATCCAAGAGGAATAAACATGTTCTCATTACAAAGTCTATATCAAAATTGAATTTTCTGCCCTGTTCATTAATGCTTTTCAGAAGGTCTTCGACTCGATCTCGAGCATTTTCCCAACTAGCTGTGATCGTTGACATAAGGAGATCAGTTTTAGATAATTGAGTACCACCGCTGTTTACTCTGATAAAAATGTCTAATACATCATCTATGCCCATATCCTTTAAAGTAAAACACATCAAGGGATCATCTATTCTGATCCGTCTATATAAAGTTCTCAATGTCTTCTTTATGACCGGACTATTTGTAGTGACTAATTTTTTATCATGCGCTCTTTCTTTTAATTTTCTATACTCTTCGTCAATTGATGAAGCATCCTCCCAAGATAAGACCTCATTTACTTTGTACCATAGTTTGTCCGGTTGGTTACTTTGGTCAGTATCAGGAAGAAACTTGAATTCATACTTAAAATCTTCACCTGTTCTAGGCAAAAGGTTTAAAAAGAGTACTCGTTTTGGATATGCTTCAGGATTATCAAATCGTTTGCGAGGTGTTTTATACGTGTATGTACCATTTAGAGCTATGTTCAATGATGTCAATCGCTGTTGACCGTCTAAAACACTTACAATACTTTTTTTGCTCGAAAGAGATGCTTTTTGGTTGCGACTATACCTTGTGTCATAATGTTTGATAAAATTATAAAAAACATTACTGTTTATGGCCGTTTGATCATTTAACTCCCATAGCAAAAAAGTACCTATTGGGAAACCTTGCATTATCGAATCAAAAAGCCCCTCGATCTGCGGGGTATCCCAAACAAATTTTCTCTGTAGAGCTGGTAGAAATAGCTCATTCTTTCTGATCACTTCTACAGTCTCTGCTATGGTTTGACCGCTATAACCTTTTTTACGTCTAATTCCCATCTTTCATTCCTATCTATTAATCAAGAACAAATTTCATTTGGCCATTATAGATGTCGCTCTCGTTTATCCAATCAAAATAATAATAATCCAGAATTAATGTGTCACCAACCATGATCTTAACTGGTGCTATCATGTTCGATACCTCACCATCTGCGTTACTTACCGATGTAATATTTGAAGTTGGAACTTCCATTCCACTAAAACCAGTAATATAGGTTGTATCATAAGAAACCCATACAAGGTCATCTGTCAAGCCACGGTGAATGTAATAACCTAACGTATCACCCAACTCCCAGAATAAGTTCGACTCCCAATAGAATTTTATAAATTCTGCTGGAATATTATCTTTATACGCAATTCCTCTAACTCTATAGAGTGTCTGCCAGTTGAATGGGTCTATGCTTAGGTGGTAATAACCATTTTGGTCTTTTGTGATCCCAGTGTCTTCATATATGATCTCGAAACTGTAATTAGAAGCTTGAAACAGATCATCCTCTACCTGATCAGAACAACCAATAAAAATTATATAAAAGGTCAGTAAAAATTTTGTTCCTCTAAACATTGTAAACTTAATTTACATAAATGTTTGTAAAAAATAAAAGGCCTCTATAAAGAGACCTTTTATTTTATATATATTTATAATATTAGATATAATATTAAATATCTAAAGTAATACTTTACTCTTTTGGTGCAACGCTAGAACTACCTTTTATTCGGTCGATGGCCTGATCTAATGCATCAAATGCCTGCCGAGCTTTAAATTCATTATAGAGCGCTTCTTCTTTCTTCGCTTCTGATCTTGCGGCAGCCTTTGCCTCTTCTCTGGCCTTATTCGCATCGTAAGTTACCATAACAAAGACCCTATCTTTGAAGATCTCTGTTTTTTCAATGGTACATCCTTTTAACGTGGTATTCACCAGCGATTTTGATACAGATTCCGTGAATTCTGTTGCGCCTGCCTCGGCGCCCATGCCTGATGCCTGCATGTGATCATTTAAAGCAGAATTAACAGTGGTCTCTACAGCTCTTGCCACCTCTACTCTAGCGCGCTCCGTAGCTACTTGTTTGGAAAGATTAAATTGCGGACGTAGTGCATCTCCAACACCTACAAACTTATCTTCAAACTTTGGAGGGTTTAGATACCACTCTGGAAGATCTTTATTTGATAAAGGTTTTGGCTTGGACCCAGCACACCCAAAGAAAATTAACATTGCTATTAAAGTGATAAGATTAGTTTTGTACATAAGCCCCTCAATAATATTTTGTTTTACATAAACAAGTGTTTAATAAATATAACACTATTGTCTCAAAATTGTTCCTTTATATTTATCTCTCTAGATGATCAATCATTGTGAAATAATTTTTCATAATAATTATCTGTCATTTCATGGTCCATTGAACTAATAAAACCTGAGAAAGAAAAATAGCTGACCATACGGTCAATATCTTTCATCCAAAATGGTAAATATTTTGGCTTATTGATGAGTCCTTCTTTTTTCATCTTAAGCACAATCGGTATATCATTTAGGTCTATTTTCCCAGTAAACAATATCTCTAGTTCATTTAATTTGCCTTTATTTACAGCAGCCCTAAAAAGATTATGAACTCTGATCATACCATCAAGGTATACAATATCCTTCGTGAATGGAGCACCTCCTGATACTACACCGCCTCTAAACACCCTGCGTGCATTTTCAAAGGCATCTGTTTTCAATCTTGTTCTATCCTTAAAAAATCTGTAGACATCTATAAAACTTGCTCCATCGATCGCCATCTGGATCGCAACCACACGGTCTGATATACGATTCATCCGTTCGATATCAATACAACCTGTGATAAACTCTGAAAAAACAGCAAGTCCTTCTTGTGTTTTGGTAACAGCACCATAATTTGCTCCTAGGAGCTTGATCTTATCTTGCGCTCTTCCATTTAAAGATGTTGCAACATGTACTAATGCCTCATGATTTATAAGTTGGTCGACATCTTTTTTTGTAAAACTTGCTCCTTTCCTTAACCTTATCCTCTTTGAACTTGCGGTAGCTTTAGCAGAAATATTATCAACCACTAAAATTTCTGGACTTTCATTACCAAAAATACCTTTGATCTTTTTTTCCATCATTTCACCAACCTCCTTGGCAGTCATAAGATCCTTATTACTGACCCTGGAACTGTTTTGATAATATTCCATAACAGAAGAAAATTTATTAGCAAGATCCAGTGGAGTTGTTTTTCCATCACGCAGTTTACCCTTCGGTAATCCGTATATATTTGAAGATATCTTAAAAAACTCTTTTTTACCACAGTGGCTGATCAAATTCATACCAGCTTCTATATTATGAAGTTTTGTTTTTAACCATTCATCAAAAGGGGTATCACCCAAAAGCGCCATAGCCTTATCTAGTCTATGGCGTACTGGAGCACCATCAAAAGTGGGGTATGTAATATTTGGTAGTTTTGCTGATCCTGATCGGAAAAAATTATATCGTATAGATGAGGGCCAATTCAAATGGCTTAGTATCCTTACTTTTCTGCTTGCTTTATAGAGGATATTCGCAAGCTTTATAAGTCTGAGCTTGTCTTTTTGATCCAACATATTTGACTTACTTGATTATTTTACCTATCAGCTCGTATTCATTTGCTTCAAGGATCTCTACATCATTGAATGTACCGACCTCAGCAGTGTTCTTTATATGTATAATATTATCTATCTCTGGAGAATCATACTCTGAACGACCAACACTTACCTCACCTTCACTCTCATCGACAATCACTTTTAATGTCTTGCCAATGAAAGACTCATTTTTTTCTAAACTGATCTCATGCTGTATTTCGAGGATCTCATTCTTCCTGTTATCTTTTACTTTCCTAGGAATGTCATCTTTTAGATCAGCAGCTAAAGTACCCTCTTCTTCTGAGTAAGTAAAAATGCCGAGCCGGTCAAAACGTATTTCTTCTACAAAATCTTTAAGCGTGTAATAATCATCTTCTGTTTCACCTGGATGACCAACAATAAGTGTAGTACGTAGTGCAATATTTGGCACTGCCTCTCTTAACCTAGATATCCTATTTTTGATCCCATCCTGACCTAGTCCTCTTCTCATTGCTTTGAGCATATCATCAGACGCATGTTGGATGGGCATATCTAGATAGTTACATACTTTATCACAATTGGCGATCGCATCAATGATACGTTGGGATAAATGGGCAGGATGAGCATAATGAACACGGATCCATTCTATGCCATTTATTGTATTCAATTCTTTCAGAAGATCACTAAGGTAAACCTTTTTTTCCAGATCCCATCCATACGAAGTTGAATCCTGAGCGATCACTAGTAATTCTTTGGTCCCATTTTCAGCCAAACGTTCTGCCTCGCCCATGATAGATGATATGGTCCTACTTTTTTGTAAACCTCGCATGATTGGGATACTGCAAAAAGAGCATCCATTATCACATCCTTCAGCTATTTTGATATAAGCATAATGATTAGGGGTCATTAATGAACGAAAAAATAGCGGGTCATCCTTAGCAAATTCTTTTCCTGTTAAAAATGAAACGATCTGTTGATGATCATTGCTACCAAATATCCTGTCTACTTCCGGTATCTCTTTTTTGAGCTCTTCTGGATATCTTTCAGATAGGCAGCCCATAACAACTAATTCTTTTAATGAACCGGTCTTTTTCATTTCTGCTGCCTGCAGAATAGTGTCCACTGATTCTTCTCTAGCTATGTCTAAAAATCCACAAGTATTGACAACAATAGTGTCCGCCTTTTCAGGGTCTTTTGTGATCGTAACATTGGTTTTGTCCAATCCTCCCAAAAGTATCTCAGAATCAACAAGATTCTTAGCGCAGCCTAAACTTATGAGATTTAATGTCTTTTTATTTTTCATGATAATTTTAATTATTCTCCAACCCCAATAAACTATCTACATATGATATTGGATCAAAAGGTTCGAGGTCTTCTAAACTTTCTCCAACCCCAATAAATTTAACTATAATTTCAAGCTCATCATAAAGAGGGAAAACGATCCCTCCACGCGCTGTTCCGTCCAACTTGGTCAATATTGCACCATCAAGCGTATGTTGCTTATTGAATTCTTTCGCCTGCACCAAAGAATTCTGACCAATACAGGCATCTAGAGTAATAAGTGGCCTAACGTTAAATTCTGAAAATCTTGTATCAATAACCCTATACATTTTATCTAATTCAGACATAAGGTTGGTGCTAGTGTGCAAGCGGCCTGCTGTATCAACTATGACTATGCCACTGCCTCTGGAGCTTGCAGATTCTAATCCATCAAAAAGCACTGATACAGGTTCACTACTATTTTCATTACAGATCAATCGGCAACCTACTCTATCGCTCCATACCTTAAGTTGATCTACAGCTGCCGCACGATATGTATCTGCAGCCACTAGAGTAACATCAAAACCAGATGTTTTATACATATTTGCTAATTTAGCTGCCGATGTGGTCTTGCCAGATCCATTTACACCTACTATCGGTATGACGCATGGGATCTTATCTATATTCAAATCGGTCCGGTCAGGCAATAATTCTACAAGTTTATCCCGAACAATCTTTGTAAGATCTTTACCAGAGTATCCATTAACTAGATCTATTACCACCTGGACGGTATCATATCCCATATCCGTTTGAAGGAGGTTTTCTTCAAGGTTATCTAGATCGTCAGAAGAAATTCCCTTACCCATAACAGCATTTAATGCCTGGGATATTTGTGATCTAGATCTAGAAAGTGCTTTGAATAATTTACTTAACACTACCAGTTCTAATGGATATGATAAATTGTTTAAGGTACTGGCCCATACTGATAATTAGTAAAAAGGTCGCGCTATAGATGGATGTCATTTTTAACCAAGGTAGTGCAGAGAATTCAAATATGTGTAAAAATACACCTAGAGCAGTTATGCCTGTGGCCCATTTCCCCCACCAATTAGCATGAAGGATCAGGTATCCATAATTCATACAATAGATCGCAAATGCTGCAATGACCATATGTCTTAAGAGATAAAAATAGAAGAACCATGCGGGAAAACTCCCAATCCCGACAAGGTAGACCAACACAGATATGATAACGATAAAATCTGCTGTTGGATCGATCCATTTTCCAAAATGTGTTACTGCTTGTGCCCTGCGTGCAAAATATCCATCTAGGGCATCTGATAATATCGCCAGTAATATCAAAATACCTGTTATCCAATTCCATTCAGGATATGCCATAGAATAGATTATTGGAATGGCTGAAAAAGCTCGGAGTAAACTAACTAGATTTGCAAGGGTGAGTACCCTTGTAGGATCATTTATTATGCGATCTTTGAGATTTGGTCTTTTCTTTTGTTCCAATATTATTATTCTCCAGGATCGATCGATCAAGATCAATAATTTCATCACAGATCGATCGAACAAATTTTATATCATGAGATACTATAATAAAATGCATCTGGCTCATACACTCTCTTAAAAATGAGCGCAATTTAACCTTCTGTTCCCATCCTAATCCAAAGGTTGGTTCATCTAAAATAAGTACATCAAACCTACAATGACATAACAATACAACCAAAAATATTCTTAGTACTACCCATGGAAGTTCTGTCCCTCTCTTATTTTGGATCTGATCCCATTGCACTCCAAACCTTGTAAGGCGATTTTTAAAGGTTTTATCCAATGATCTGTCAAAAATATTTTTTTCTTTTAACTCTTCGAAGAACTCATTTACTTTTTTCAATAGTATTATGTGCTCTGGAAATTGATCCATATAGCCTATTTTTTTAGCTATATCACCACTAACTAATAGTTCAATATGTCCACTGGTTGGCTTTAGGTCATCAAAACATAGTCCAGCAAATGTGGTCTTTCCTGAACCATTATCACCGATAATCCCAAAAGAACGTACATTTTTTATATTGAATGTAAAGTTAGAAAAAATATTGGGTGAGTTTTCATAATTAAAGGTCAACTCCTTTATAGAAAGATCTAATCTTCCCTCTGGAATTTTGATTGGTGAATATTTATTGCTTTTCTTTGCTTCAAATGGTAAAAGTGAATCCAGCGATAACTGCCAACTACTATCACTATATTTTAGATCTTCCATTAAAGATGTCGCCCAAATAACAATACTGCCTGAGTTATGAACCCAGTCCCTTAACATATCTAAAGACTCCATTTTATTTTTTTCAGATAAAAATGAGAATCCATCATCTATCAATAATACATCCGGGTTATGGTCGATAGCTGTTACTAGATTTAAAAGTTCTTTCTCTCCGCCAGATAAATAGCCTGGATTTGAGCTAGGGCTGATCTTATCTGGGAGGTGTTTTAAACCCCATTCTACTTTCTGTTCTAATTCATCAGGGTCTAACTGCTTACATTCTCCAGAAAAGGTCAATTCTTTACTTACTGTCGATGCAATTATTTGTTGATCTGGATTCTGATGTATCCTATAATACTCAAAATCAGAATATTGTTGATCTACTTCAAAATTAGTTAATGTATGTGAATCTATATTTTGAATCACATCTAGTAAATGAGTCTTTCCAACACCACTTTCTCCATAAATAATATTGATTCCGCTGGAAAAGCAAAATTTCTGTTTCGATTCGCTAAATTTTTTAAAAAATATAGTGCCTTTTATTTCAGTCATGGAGAATATTCCGTATAATACGAGTTGATGATCCCAAATGCTTATGGATCACATCTGTAGCAGCAAGACTGGTCATTCTATAATACCTATTATCTGTTATGAGTTGGTGTATCTTTGATAAAAATTCATTCTTATTATTGATACAAAAACCACCTCCATCTTTTAATAGCTCTTCCGCTTCATGTGCATGATGATACTTAGGCCCAAAAAGGACAGCTAGTCTGGCTATAGCTGGCTCCATCACATTATGTATTCCAGTAGTGAGGCCTCCGCCAATGAAAGCAATTCTACCCTGCCAATATAGTTTTGAAAGCACTCCTACAACTCCAAGAATAACTAATCGATCCGATGGCAAGGTCATATCATTTTTTTTATTAAACACTACACCTTTATAACCCAATTTCTTAAAACCAGCTTTTATACGATCTATCGCTGTAGTGGATGGTTCATGAGGAGCATACAAGACCTTAATATCATTGTATTCATCCATTATTTCTGCTAATGCCGGAATCAAAAAATGGTCATCTTCCTCATGGGCACTACCAATAATAATTCGTTTTTCTCTATCTAAAATACTGTCTGTACGTTTCATAGTAAAATCATCAGCAGTCTTTTTTACCATATCATATCTAGGGTTGCCAAGAACCTTGACCAGCGGACCTATGTTTTTACCCAAAATAACGTGTATTCCTTCCATATCTTTTTCAGAGACTGTATAGATCGATGATAGGCTACTATAAACAGCTCTATAAAATTGTTTGACCACTGGTTTCAACTTAGGAGATCCAACTTTAACTCTAGCTGAAAATATATTTGTATGAATTTCTTTTCTTCTTGCCATCCATATCATATTTGGCCAGATATCATAAGATGCAAAAATGATCTTTTTAGGTCTTACTATATTAAGTACTTTTTTAATGGTCCATGGAAAATCAAACGGGATATACACTTTAAGATCGATCGCATTACTCATAGCATTATCATAACCTGATGGCGATGAAAAACTTACTAATATTGTTATTTCATCTCTTATTTCTTTCAATCCCTCGATCACTGGTTTTACCTGATAAAACTCACCCAAACTTGCGGCATGAAACCAGTATATATCAGTATTTGATTTATGAGATTTAAAGTATTGTTTTAATACACTACTAGACCGAAACCTTCCTAAGACGCTTGCCCTTAATTTGTCCTGAAAGACCGAACCAACCATGGCAAATAAAAAGATCAAGGGATATAATAATACATTATATAATAATGCCCAAAATATTTTCATTGTTAGTCCAAGTTCAATGATCGTATGACGTCATGAGGTTCGATAGAATCCATACAAAATTGTTGTTCTCTATAACAAGGAAAGCTTCCGTTTTGAGAACATGGCCTACACCAAACATCTTTTTCTATAACAGCAGATTCTGGCAAAACAATACCAGCACCAGTTTCAACTGAGGTCGGTCCTAAGATCATTGTTACAGATTTACCAAGAGCTTCTGCCGCATGAATAAGACCTGTATCACTTCCTATAATGTGTTTTGCATTTACTAATATTGCCATCGATTCTCGAAGGCTTGTCTTGCCAGCCAAATTCACAGACTTTTTTAAACCATTACAAATTTCTTGGCATATCTTATCATTTATACCACCAACTAGAACTGCTGGCATATCTAACTGTTTTAGAGTATCAATATATTTTTTTGCTGGCCATTGCTTTTGTTTCCAAGCCGCACCAGGTACAACGGCTATATAATCGTCAAAGATCCCTTTTGAGATAAGTTGTTTTTTTGCGACCTTTAATTCATGACCACTCAATGCCAAAAGTGTTGGTGGTATATGACCACCTTTATTCCAAATAGGCCCAATGTGATCATGGTACATCTCTCGAGCAGAAAACTGTGCTCCAAAGTAACTTTTATGGAAAGAAAATAGCAGTGCTCTTTTTAAGCGGGGTTTTTTCAATTGATACAATGGAGATTTACTATGAAAAGTTATAATATTTGATCGGATCGAGTTGTGAAGATCAAAAATTAAAGAATAGTCTTTTCTATATAAATATTTACTAAAATCCCACAATTCCAAAAAGGTGGATCTTCTACTGATCGAAAGGAGGAGATCAATATCAGGATGATATTCTAATAATGGGGTATACTCATCTAATGTCAGAAAAGTTATCTGTGCGTCAGGATAAGATAGTTTAATTGTTCTTAGTGCAGAAGTAGATAAGACTATATCACCGATCGAACTAAATCGAATGATAAGTATCTTCTGATCATAATTCATTAAGTTTACTTCACTCTAGATGCATTAAAGGCAACTAGATCGATCAATGATGTTTTTACTTCAGACTCTGGGTAGACATTGATTGCATTTACAGCAAGCTCTGAGAACTCATCTAGTTTCTTCTTGGCGTAGTCAATCCCTCCTGTTTCATCAACCATATCTGATATTTTCTTTATAATTGATCTATTTTTTTTCTTTGCTCGAAGGAGTTTTTTTAATTCTCGATATTCTAGGCGTGACATATTTGCCTTAGAAAAGATCAGAGGAAGAGTGACCATATTCTGTTTCACATCACCTCCACTGTTTTTACCTGTATCACTTTCACTTCCTAAGAGATCAAATAGGTCATCCTTAATTTGAAATGCCAGACCTAGGTTTTGTCCAAATGTATGGGTCGCAGCTCTATCATTATCTTTTTTTGTTGTCGTAATAGCACCAAGCTCACAACTTGTGGCAATTAACGAGGCTGTTTTTTGACCGATCATTTCAAAATAGACTTCTTCTGTCATAGAACGTGTGATACTTTTTTCTATTTGCAGTATTTCACCAGCGCTTAGCTTTTCTGCCGTAATGGAAATTTGCTCTAAAGCATCAAAATCTCTAAGTCCGACCATATTGATCAGGGCTTTACTTAATATAAAGTCACCCATAAGAATTGATAATTTATTTTTCCAAACCCTATTGACGGATGGTTTACCTCTTCTTAAAGTTGCATCATCAACGACATCATCATGAATTAATGTTGCAACATGTAATAATTCCATCATGGCAGCCGCCTTATAGCTATTTAGTGTAGGCTTACCACATAGCCTCGCGGAAAGAATGGTCAAAATAGGACGAATATTCTTTCCCTTGTTTCGTATCATATACTTGGATATTGAATTAATGAGACGAACCTCAGAATCAAGAGCATTTTCAAATTCTTTTTGAAATATCTTGATATCTTCTAAGATCGGGGCTGTGATCTGTTTTAGGGTTATGATATCCTTATGCATTAGGTGGTTAAAATACTGTTAGAATGAATTGTGGTTCAATTAGGTTCTATTACGATTAACAAGCCAAGATACGCCAATACTCATTTCATATAACAGCGCTAAAGGGAAAGACATAATAAGCATTGAAACAGGGTCGGGAGGCGTAATAAAGGATGATAAGATCATTATTACAACGATTGAATGTTTTCTGTAGTGCCTCATAAATGCGGGAGTCAATATACCGATCGCAGATAAGACCAAAGAAACAACTGGTAATTGAAAAATGACACCAGCTCCTAATAGTAGCCAAGTTAAAAAACTAAAATAATATTGAATCGAAAAATTATTTTCTACGTGTGGCGCACCTATACCACTAAAAAACTCAAGACTGAAAGGTATCAATACAAAATAACCAAATGAGACACCCAATATGAAAGAAGTAAACGCAAAAAAAACAAACGGTAGAGCAAACTTTTTTTCATTGACCTTTAGACCAGGCGCTACAAATTGCCAGAATTGATATATCAAAAATGGTAAAGCGATAATAAAACCAGAGATAAATGAAATAAACCACTTAATAAGAAACATACCTTGGACTGAAAGGACTTGAATATTTATTGGGTTATTTGTTCTACTGGTTGGAAATAATAATATATTCAGTATTTCATCTATATATCCAAAAGAGACTGCGGACCCAATGATAATTGCTGAAAGTGACTTAACTATTCTCCATCTAAGCTCCTCTAAATGTTCAAGGAACCCCATCTCAGTTGGATTTTCATTCTTCATCTGTATTACCTAATAAGGCCTCAGCCATGATATGCGGTGCATCTGTAATACGGTCAGATGTTTTGGTCACCTTATAAAGGAGTTCTTTTTTATCATCTGTCCAGAATGAATCTTCCAGAGTCTCCCTGACTAGAGCTGAAACTCTTTGACGGTATCTTGCCAATCTACGTTTGTCCAATTGACCCAGACCGATCATGCTATCCACATGATCAAAGATTCCTCTATAAAGTTCTTTAATACCTACTCCTTCAGTGCCCACTGTATTGAAGATAGGTGGCTCTATTTTTCCTTCTGGATTAAAACTATGTAAAACATTCTTTAACATTGATGATAGACGATCTGCCCCATCACGATCTGATTTATTAATAATGAATAGGTCAGCTATTTCTATTAAGCCTGCCTTCATCATTTGTACTTCATCACCGGATTCAGGGACCAGAACTACTATTGAAACATCTGCTGCTTTTACGATATCATGCTCGCTTTGCCCCACGCCTACAGTCTCGTAGAGCACAATATCCTTTCCACTAGCAGCTAAGACATCTCCGACATCTTGTGATTTTCTTGCCAATCCACCGAGTTCACCATGACTACCCATGCTCCGAACAAAAACCCTTTCATCCCATGCATAATGATTCATTCGAATCCTATCTCCTAATAAGGAGCCACCAGAAAAGGGACTCGTTGGATCGACCGCTATAACCCCTACAGTTTTTTTATTTTCTAGAAAAATGTCAATTAACGCATTTGTAATAGTACTCTTACCTGCACCTGGCGGTCCTGTAATACCAATACGTAATGATTCTACTGTAGATTTATATATATCATTTAAGAGCGGTCCTGTTTCAGCCCCGCCATTTTCGATTAGCGTAACTGCTTTTGATATCGATCCATGGTCATTTTCTAATATCCCATGGACAAGAGATCGATACATTTATGAATCAAACTCCTTAATAAATTTTTTATAATCCAAAATTATAAGTTCTCTACCATTACGCTCTATAAATTTTTCTTTCTCTAGTATGCTAAGCGCTCTAGAAACGGTCTCTCTTGAAGTACCTGCCATATTTGCAATATCTTGCTGGATAGGAGTTTTGGGAATACTTACCTTTCCATTCTTGATGACACCTTGATCATCAGCAAATCTAATAATGCACATGGTGATACGTTTTTCAGCATCACTTAACGATAGACTCGCTATCTGCCTATCACTTTTTCTTAACCGTCCAGCCATCTCTTTCACAAGCTGAATAGCAATGGTAGGATATTCATGCAATACTTCTAAGAAATCTTCACGATTTAATGTAAGCACCTCTGTTTTTTCTAATGCAATAACATTTGCAGAACGTGATTCACCATCCAATAATGACATTTCACCAAAAAAATCTCCTGGGTTCATAATCGTAAGAATAACCTCCCTACCATCTTTACTGAGTCTAGTGACCTTTACACTGCCCTCTACAACGAAGAAACACTTTTCACCTTCCGAATCTTCTAGAAATATATAATTACCATTCTCAAAATGACTGGACACCATTTTGTCTGCTATATGCCCTAGTTCTTCTTTGGAAAGTTCCCAAAATAAAGACACAGATTGTAATAGATCAATCTTCTTCATATTGCGAAGATACCACTCATACACATCTTTTCAAATTTGATATATTTTCAAGGAACATATTTAATATTTCATCCATTTTCCATTAAATCAATAATGTAAACTTAATAAACACGTTATTGACACTGGAATTCAAGCGGGTGTAAAATCCCCGGCTTCTAAATAAGGAAATATGATTCAATGGATAGACATCCACAACAAATAAAACGAGAACGACAAGACAAGAAAAGACGAGCGAGAAATGTAGAAAGTCTTTCAAGGCTTCGTACGCACATAAAGAATGTACTCGCTAGCACTTCAAAAGCAGATGCAGAACAATTATATAGAAATGCAGTACGTGTAATTGATAAAGCTGTAAGTAAGAATCTTATTCATAAGAATACAGGCGCTCGACGTAAGTCACAGATCACTCGTCACCTGAACTCTCTAAGCTAGTTCAATATTATTACCCATCTGATACTTGATAGTTAGGCGCTTCCTTTACGATCCTAACTTCATGAGGATGGTTTTCCTTCAGTGCAGCTGAGGTAACCTGCACCAACGTTGTGTTCATTCCAAACTCTTCTATGGTACTACAACCACAATATCCCATTGAAGACCTAATACCACCGATCATTTGATGTATCGTATTTCGAACTGGTCCCCTGTATGGCACCATGCCTTCAATTCCCTCTGGAACTAATTTAGTTTCTTCTGAACCTTCCTGAAAATACCTGTCACCACTACCTTGCTGCATAGCTCCCATCGATCCCATTCCTCTATAAGATTTATATTGGCGACCTTCATAAAGGATCGTTTCTCCAGGACTCTCATCCATACCAGCCAATAGACTACCTAACATGACTGAGTTTGCACCTACTGCCAGTGCTTTTGCAAGATCTCCACTATAACGAAGTCCACCATCAGCAATGACAGGAATATTATTTTTTCTGGCAATATCCACACAATCCATTATGGCAGTTAATTGCGGTACGCCTACTCCAGCAATTACCCTTGTTGTACAACTTGCTCCTGCACCAATACCAACTTTCACACAATCAACACCTGCATCGATCATAGCCTGCGCTCCATCACCTGTCGCAACATTTCCAGCAATTAAAGCAACAGTTGGATGTGAACTCTTGATCTTTTCAATTGACCTAAGTACACCTTTTGAATGACCATGTGCAGTATCGATCACTATAGCATCCACATCGGCACTTGCAAGCTGCGATGCTCTTTCAATAGCATCTCCTGAGACTCCAACTGCAGCACCAACCCTTAAACGACCGTTATCATCTTTACACGCGTGAGGGTAGTCTTCATTTTTTTGAATATCTTTAACGGTAATTAATCCAGTTAAGTTATGATCTTCGTCTACTACTAATAGTTTTTCAATTCTATGCTCTTGAAGAATATCCTTAGCCTTTTCAAGGGAAGTACCGACTGGAACAGATACGAGATCTTTTGATGTCATACATTCCGAAACAGAAAGCAGATCGTTAGTTTCAAAGCGAATATCTCGATTTGTTATAATACCCACAAGGCGATCATTTTTAACGACGGGTAGTCCACTTATCTTATACTCAGACATGATCTTTTTTGCATCTTCTATGGTTGATGATTCCTCAATAGTGATCGGGTTTAGTATCATGCCACTTTCAGAACGTTTTACTTTATCAACCATATTAGATTGATCTTCGATAGATAGGTTCTTATGGATAACACCCATGCCACCAGTCCTAGCAAGAGATATGGCCATTTCACTCTCCGTAACCGTGTCCATAGCTGCACTTAAGATAGGTATATTAAGCTCTATATCATTTGTAAGTTTTGTTTTCAAACTTACATCTTTTGGTAACACACTTGACTTTTGTGGCACTAATAAAACATCGTCAAAGGTGAACGCTTGTTTAAATGGTGGACGATTACTCATGGTCTACTCCAGAGTTAAATTTTTTAAAACTATGTTTAATATATATCCTGATAAAATTGAATCAGAAACTTTTTTTATCTCCGGCGATAAATATCTATCTCCATCGCTGTATGAACAATTTTCATTTAGAAATTTTATGACCGGAGCAGTACCCTTTCCAGACCTTAGGTCATAAGATATATGCTTATTAGCTGCACCAGCCACCATCAGCTCTATTGCCAGGATATTACTGAGGTTATTTTGTATACTTAGTAACTTCAGACCTGCCCAAGGAGCCATACTGACATGATCCTCTTGGCCTCCAGAGGTAGGCAATGAGTCAATACTCGCAGGATGGGCCAAAGTTTTATTCTCTGATGCAAGGGCTGTTGCAGTGACATGTGCGATCATATATCCAGATTCAATCCCGGGGTCTGAGGCAACGAAAGGTGGTATCTTTTCTCCAACTCCTTTCATAAAAAAATGGGTCCTGCGCTCTGAAACTGCTCCAAGTTCTGAAAAAGCAATTGCAAGTATATCCATTGCCTGAGCAATATGTTCAGCGTGAAAGTGCCCTGAGCTAACAACATTTCCTGATTCCATTATTAAAGGATTATCACTAACACTATTGATCTCATTATTAACCATTTCAGCAGCATTCATAAATGAATCTCTACACGCCCCGTGAATATGGGGTATACAGCGAAAACTGTATGGATCCTGAACTCTACCACAATTACTATGAGAACGTACGATATCACTGCCGTTTAACATTTTATAAACATTTTTTGCACAAGCGAGCTGTCCTTTGTGTTTCTTAATGATATGGACCTCTGATCGAAAGACTTTGCGACTAGAAAAACTATTCTCAACTGATAAAGCTCCTGCAATGTCTGCGGTCTTTAATAGTCTTTCTCCATTCAAACAACCTTTAATGGCTAACGCTGTAGATACTTGCGTTCCATTTATAAGACT
This sequence comes from uncultured bacterium, assembly GCA_913020665.1. Lineage (GTDB taxonomy): Bacteria > Fidelibacterota > Marinisomatia > Marinisomatales > UBA1611 > CACEUX01. The sequence continues at coordinate 19,649 of CAJVZI010000001.1, forward strand.
AATACCCTCTTTTGGACCAAGTACTAGTGGCTTGACCTTGGCTTCTTTTAGTGCGATCTTCGAATCATATTTTTTCCCTTTATAAAAAACCTTTCCCTCGCCAATCAGTGCAAGAGCCATATGGCCTAATGGAGCAAGATCTCCACTAGCGCCTACAGAACCTTTTTCAGGTATTAGTGGGATAATATCCTTATTTATAAATTGAATTATCTTTTTAGCTAGAGATAGACTCACGCCACTATAACCACGTGCAAAGGTCAGTAATTTTAAAAAAAGAACTGTACGAACGATACCTAGTTCAAGTGGCTCCCCACTACCTGCTGCATGACTTCTAACTAAATTGACCTGTAACTGTTTTTGATCCCTCTCCTCAATGGCAATATGACTTAAATTGCCAAAACCTGTATTTACTCCGTAAATGGTTTCTTTTTTTTCTAAGATCGATAATAATCTATTGTGGGATCTTTCTATATTGGTTGAGGCTTCTTTAGTGAGAGAAACGCGAACCGGTCCTTCAAAAAATGGCTCGCAATCACGGTAGGTTAATTGTTTCGTTGAAACACGTAGGGTTTCCATCGGGGAATTTATGAATCTATATCATTTCATTCCAAAGATAGAAAATTAATTATTCTATTGAATCTATATCTGAGAATGGAACCATTTCAACAGGTACGGATCCACTGAGAATCGAACCATATCGTTTTAAAACAATACGATTATCTAGGCAAATAAATTTTCCAGCATCATAGCTCGTCCGTATCAGTCGTCCAAACCCCTGCCGAAATCTAATTGCAGTCTCAGGTAAGCTATAGTCCATAAAACTATTACCACCCATTTTATTAATATGATCAGAATATGACCTAACCAGAGGTTCGCTTGGTACATCAAAAGGTAATTTTACCAATATAAGTATCTCTAACAGATCACCTGGCAGGTCCACGCCCTCCCAGAAGCTATTTGTTCCAAATAAGATACCATTTGGCTGTTGGTGCATACCTTTAATGATAGATGGCCTAGAAGCTCCTCTGACCTGCGCAAAAAGTGGCAGATCTCTTCCATTAGGTTTGCTCTTTAAATACTTTGCGGTATCTGTTAAAGTTCTAATTGAAGTAAAGAGCACCATAATTCTTTTATTATGTAATTTATGCAGATTATATACTACATCTCCGATGCCTTCGGGGTCATTTGACAGCTCCCTCTTACCTGCATATTGATAGTATCTTACTTGCTCATTATATAGGAATGGGCTTAAAAATTCTTTCGTTGTAACATGTCCAACACTATCAAGACCAACCCTACGTAAAAAGTAGTTAAATGAATCATTGACCTTCAAAGTAGCAGATGTCAATACACAATTATCTATACATTCGAAAAATGCCCTATTCAACGTATCTGAAACATCTATCATGGATGCATACAGCGATATGACCAATTTCTCCTTTCCTTTTGTGGGAAACCGATACTCTCCCTGCATCCAATAGACCCATTCAGGGTCCTGCTCCTCTGTAAGGGTAACCAGTGATGTCATGAGACCTGTCATTGTTTCGATACCTCGATCCATAGCTGTATGCAGTATTGGGTAGTCTGTACGTGATGTATCCATCTCAAGGACCAGTTTTTTTAATATGGTCAATATAGATAATATCTTTTCAAGACCATTTTTCATATTTACAAGGTCATTTTGAACGCCTGCATAAGCTTTTTGTATATTGCCCAATATTGGTTGGTCCTGATAGGAGTTATGCGGTGAAAATTTGTCTTGATTATCATTACTCAATCCATCCATCATATCTTTTAAAAAGAGCTTAGAGTCACTGACTGCTTTTATTAATAGATCCCTTTGTGCACCAACCTCAGGATTTAGATCATTAATTGATTGAATTATGTTGTTCCAACGTGCGGAACGTGGAAACGAAGGGTCAACAGTTTGTAAAAGATAAGACACCTGCTGCTCACTCCACTCTAACTTAAACTGATCATAAGCAGATTTTACCAGATTATGAGCCTCATCAATGATCACGGAATTAAATTCCGGTATTAATCCTGGCTGCACGATATTTGTCATCAAGAGCGAATGATTAATAACAATAACATGAGCCTGAAATATTGCTCTTTTTAGTTTTCCATAATAACATCCGTTATATCGATTGCAAATATCGCCGTTACAAAAGCCTGAATCACTGCAAATCATTGATTTCAACCATGTTCTACGCGCATTAAAGAATCCGGAACATTCACTTAGGTCACCTGTTCTCGTCCAATACATCCAGAATAGAATAGGTATCAAAGCCTCAAGGTCGATACCATCTAATGTTTTCGAGTCTGATAAAATCCAATTAAATCTTGTTTTACAAAGATAATTTTTCCTACCCTTTAAAAGCACTGCTTTTAGGGGGACATCTAGGGCTTTGGCTAGTAATGGGAGGTCCTTATGGAACAACTGATCTTGTAGGTGCTTTGTATGACATGCGATGATAGTAGGACCTTCGTTATCTAAGTTGGGCGATTTCCTAAAAGCACCAAATAGATATGCCATTGATTTCCCCAGCCCGGTGCCAGCTTCGATCACGCCTATATTATTATCTGTATTTATGATCTCATCTATGACCTTTGCATATTTTTCCTGGGAGGGTCTATTCTCAAAATTTGGATGAGCTTCAGCTAACATACCATTCGCACCAAAAACATCCTCAGCGCATATATCTTCTATATTATGGTTCCCTTCACAGCGTAAGGTATTTGACTTAGCAACAGCTCTATCATTAAACTGGTTTATGCCAGTTTTCATATCACCTTTCCTTGTTAATTCATTACCCAGTTTGATATATAGCTGTTGATTAGGCACTTCAGATCCCTCAAGCATCGCATTTACTTTGGATATAACATCAATCGGATACTTGGATGCTTCATCTATAAGCTCCAAAAATATATGCCCTGTATTCTCTGTATCATTCTCAGCCCGGTGTGCACCCTCAGATGATAATCCATAATACTCGGATAATGCTCCAAGGTTAAAGACTGGCTGTTCAAATAATAAACTTCTAGAGAGTTGAAGTGTATCATATTTTAGATTATTTACTTCCTTTCTACCTAAGCGTTTACACAATTGTGAAAGGAATTGCTCATCAAAATGTATATTATGCGCAACCAGTGGATCATCACCTATGAAGTCTAGGAGATCATCGATGATCATCTCTTCTGTCGGTGCAGCACGAACCATTGAGTCAGAAATACCCGTTATCTCAGTAATCAATGGAGGAATATTTCTTTCTGGATTTAAAAGGTGTACAAAACGGTCAGCTATGACACCATCTTTAAACCTTATAGCAGCTATCTCTATGATCTTATCACCATAGGGATCTAGACCAGTGGTCTCAAAATCAAATGCTACAAAGCAAGATAGGTCAAGTTTTTCTAAAAGCTCTATTCTTTTCAAATCAGGTCATTTATGAGAATAGTATTTTTAAATAGAACATGGGACTAGATAGCTCATCTTTGGGTATCTCATTAGAAAGCATACCAGAGATTATATCTTGCACCTCCTCGTTTCGCGCAGCCCGATCGATCACAAAATTCAATAAAAAACTAGAACGGGCAAGGCTCTGTAACTTCGTACTGGTCCTCAATTCACCACCCAATTCATTCCAGACCAATTGGTCATACTCTTTGAAAGCTTTTTCTGAAACATCTCCATTATTCTTTGCCTTATGTGCTACTTGTGCAGCAAATTTTGCAGCAACCATCGCATTACCGATCCCTTCTCCAGTAAATGGGTCAACAAGGCCTGCAGCATCTCCTAAAAGCATAAAACCATCACCATGGTTCTTCCTCTGTATTCTGCCTAAAGGCAGATTCCATCCTACCGGTTTTTCTAGAGGGTGTGCATTGCCAAAACGAGACCTAAAATAATCCGACTGCACGATCTCATCCATTATCTGCCTTAGAGTTCTATCATCTTTCTTTGCATCATTCTTACTTAATCCAATCCCAATGTTTGCTTTTCCCTCACCAGCAGGAAATAGCCAAAAGTACCCAGGCTTCACCTCATCAACATAATGAAGTTCTATTTGATCAGATAACCCCTCAACCCCCTCATAATAACAGCGGATCGCTACGGCTGTATTTTCCATATCCATTTCATACAAACCTAATTTTCTTGCTACTATGGAATTTGCTCCATCACAGCCCATAATGATCGGTGCTTCTAATATTTCTTCATGCCCTTCATTATTAGTACCTCTGACTCCTGATATATCATTCCCTTGGTAAACTATATCGCTTACTGTAAATCCCTGACGAGTTTCAGTAACCTTATCGGCCTTTTCAAAAAGAAAGTTATCGAATATCTTTCTTGGAATAACATAACCTTTTTTTATATGGTCATTATTTTTATTTCCTTTTAAATACACATCAAATTGACTGTGAGATGGACTACCAAATGTGATCCTATTGATCTCCGACCCTTCAAGTTGCTCGAGACCATCCAGAAGATCTAGCTCTCTCATTAGTCTTACACTTTTTCCAGATAATGCATCTCCGCATATCTTATCTCTTGGGAATACAGCTTTATCAAGCAAAATACAATTTAATCCCAGTCTATGAGCATAGAGTGCAGCAGCAGAACCAGCGGGGCCAGCACCGACAATGATCACATCATACATATTATTCTTCTTCTAAAAGATCAACACCAAAAGACGGATGTACTATACCGTATCTGAAATAATTAACGGTACGTAAAACAAAAAATAAGACCGCAAGCGGTATAAGGAACCAAGGTGCTCTCACTGATATAAACATGGCAAAAATGAACAGGGGGTAAAATCTAGCTCTCTGAAGATGCCTAACATGGCTTGGCCAAATAAGAGCAATTGCAGCGAAGGGTGTTGCCACTGCACCAGCTGTGCTAATAACAGGGTCTTTATAGTATATTCCTGTACATACTGCTAAAACCATCAGTATAACAGATACAGAAAGATATTCAAATTTATTTTCCCATTGAGAATCAACCCATATTCCTTTCGACTCATTGAGTTCTATTGTAAACTGAAAAACTAGTAAACACGATAGAAACACCAAGACATAAGGTAATAATGAAAATATATTTAATAAATAAAGCAAAAAGGCAAATGAAGCAGCCACATCTGACCAATTCATACTAGATATTTTAGATTGTATAGAAGTATCAAGGTATCCTATGAGCAATAACAGAAAAGCTATTAAACCATGAATAAGAATTTGTTTAATATTTAATCTGCTTACGCCTACTAACCATATCTGTTTTGGCCTCAGGAAATAAAAAAATATGATTGATACAAATATAAGTTTCAATAAACCAATCTGCCATCCATCCCACTCCCAATAAACATATCTATCAGTAAAATCCATTGACACAACAATGCCCGCAACTGTTAGGGTCCAGATCGTAAAAAGTTGTATCCATCCCTGAGCATCAATTTTTTGACCAAGAAATGAAAAATATGCCTGCCGTTCCTTATAGTAACTGGAGGTAGTTGGGATGATGCGCTCTAAAAGCATAACCTAACCTATGATCGCATTCCCTGTTATCTTAGCAATGATCTCATTGATAATTATAAAACCCACAATGATCGCTGCTATTCCACATAAAATAGATACCAATGTTTTATCCTCATCTTTGCCAATGATAGTTTGTCCGATCTCATTAATAAATGATGGGACTGTCCATTTCATAAGAATAAAAATGGCAGTAAACATTCCTCCGATCGGCAACATATATTTTGATGATAAGTTATCCATAACATCAAAAAATGTTTCGCCAAAAAAATGATGAAATGTTTCACCAAAGTGCCCAGTGATATTGACTCCTCCTCCCAAGGAAAGTGAGCAAAAAACACCTACAATAGTAATGACAATTCCAAATTGAATAGTTGCTTTCTTTCTCGACCAACCTTTTTGATCGATAAAATATGCTGTAACAACTTCAAGAATAGAGATCGCAGATGTTAATGCTGCCATGAACAGTAGCGAAAAGAAAAGCGTGCTCCATATAGCTCCATATGCCAATTGAGGAAAAACTGATGGCAAAATAAAGAATATCAATCCAGCACCACCTGCTGGATCTGCACCCAAAGCAAAAACAGTTGTGAAGATAGCTACACCAGCTAGCATTGCTATTGCAGTATCTAGTGCTAATACCCATAGCGCAGAATTTAAAAGGTTCTGCTTACGATCTAAGTAGCTACCATAGGTGATCATCGTACCCATACCTAGGCTAAGGGTAAAGAATGAATGCCCTAAAGCAAGTACTATGGCAGAAGCATTAAGGTCTTCAAATCTAGGTAAAAAGAGAAATTTTAATCCTTCAAAACCACCGTCAAGGGTTAGTCCACGTACAGCAAGAACTGCCAATAATATGATAATGATGGGCATCATGATCTTCGACCAGTTCTCAATACCATCTTTAACTCCATTTATAATCACATAAACACAAAGTGCCATAAATATTATTTGAAAAAATATTGGCGACCATGTAGAGCCTGTAAATGTCACAAATAAACTTTTTGCGGCTTCAGGGTCATTATTAAGCGTATCAAATCCCCCAGAGATAGAAACAAATATATATTTTAAGATCCAGCCCCCTACAACTCCATAAAATGATAAAATAACAAATGCAGATGCAACTCCTAAGAATCCCACCCACTTCCAGTTTGAATTAGGTGCCAATTTTTCAAAAGCACCTACTGGACTGAGTTGTGTACTTCTACCTATAGCAAATTCAGCAATAACGATCGTTAGACCAACAACTAGGATACATAATAAATAGACCATTGTGAATGCCGCTCCACCATTCTGGCCTGCCATATGAGGAAATTTCCATATGTTTCCTATCCCAACCGCTGAACCGGATGCGGCTAATATAAATCCTAGTTTTGATCCCCATTGCTCTCTATTCTGCATGTTTTATCTCTTTGTTATCTTGTTGTCTGATGGAACTCTCCATAAGATCATTAAATGAATGCAAATGTGCGTCTACAACTGCATCTATCATAGCGTAGACATAAATGATTCCTATCCACCATGCGTATTTATTTCTTTTTTCTAAATACCTATGCCTACTAAGTGGATAATTATTCTGTTCATAATCGTTGTATTTTGAAATATTATCCTGCCAATATATAAATGAAGATACCTCTAGTCCAATTACCATTGCAGATTTGATCCATTTCCCATTATAGGCCTGACCCATGCCAGGTACCAAAGAGAAAAGAAAGGCTGTTTTTGGATCTTTCTTCTTTAATTCACTTGTTTCATTTGCAACGATGACCCCTAAGAATAGCATGCAAACTAAATATCTATAAAACATATATGAATTATCTGGATGCGATACAATCGATCTCAATTAATGCTCCTAGGGGTAATTCTGAAACCTCAACAGTTGTTCTCGCAGGAAATTCTTTTTCACCAAAAAATTCCTTAAAAACATCATTGACAGTGGAAAAATCATTGAAATCTTTTAAAAAGACAGTCAATTTAATAATAGCTTCCTTATTTAAGCCGGTTTCTGATAGGATTGCATTAATATTCTCTAGAACACGGTTTACTTGTGATTTAATACCACCTTCAACCATTTTCCCAGTTTCAGGATCAATGCCAATTTGACCACTTGTAAATAAGAGGCCATTGGTCTCTATTGCTTGGTTATAGGTACCTATCGCAGCGGGTGCTTTATCGGTCTTGATAATATTTCTCATGCGATCTAAAATCTATTTTCAAGGCAGATACAAGGCAACCCAACATCTTCATTGAGTTCACGATATGCATCATTATCAAATTCCATTAAAAAAAATTCACCAACAGCAGCAACCGTCGTCTCAAAGAGATGTCCTCCAGCTGTACTCATATTATGATCTGATAGCACAACATGCGCATGTGGAAAAGGACTGCCATCTTTTAAGGTTATATTTCCCTCAAAACTGACCAACTCTAATATGTCTGAGTATTCCTTTCTGATATATTCTTTTTTAATAGTATCATAGGCACCAATCTCTGTTTCCTTTACAGCACCAATACCTGATAGCTTTGCATTACTGATGCCTTTATCAATACAGAATCTGGTCAAGGTATCCATTACCTTTTCGTTTTTTTCAATATAAATGAAATGATCTTTGCCTACTTGTTTGTATTGCATTCTATTTATCCATTTAGTAATTCATTTATTAAGCTTTGTGTAGAATCAATTGCAGGCTTAATAGAAGCGTTATTCTTACCGCCTGCAGTTGCAAGATGAGGTTTACCACCACCTCCGCCTTCCATATACCCTCCGATTTCTTTTGCTAGTTTACCTGCGAGTATTCCATCTTCATTTAAATTTTTTGAGACCACAATAACTGCCATTGGTTTCTCCTGTCCTTTTGAGAACAAAACAGCAATACCACTGGAGAGCTTATTAAAAACATCATCACCTAATATCTTGAGATCATCCATACTGGAGACTTGGACCTCTTTCACAAGACCATAATGGTCACCAATTTTCTTAGCTTCATTTATCAGGTTACCATGCGATGGTTGAGACGTACGATTCTTTAATTTTTTCTCCAGATCTTTTTTTTCTTTAAAAAGGCCTTCTATTCTTTCAACCATTCCCATAGGTGGTGTATTTAACAATGATTGAAGATCATGAAGGACCGACGCATTACTCTGCATTTCAGAAACTGCTTTTTTACCTGTAACAGCTACGATCCGTCGAACTCCTGAGGATAGAGATGACTCTTCTGTTATCTTGAATGAACCAATATCACCTGTTCTTTCAACATGCGTCCCTCCACAAAGCTCCATTGAAAAATCACCAACCTGTACCACCCTTACCTCATCACCATATTTTTCACCAAAAAGTGCTTCGGCTCCTGCTTTCTTTGCATCATCAAATTTTTGAATACTTACGTCTAGTGCTTTATTTAATAAGATCTGTTCATTTACCATTTCTTCTATATCCTTGATCTCTTGTAATGAGATCTTCTCAAAATGGGTAAGATCAAATCTTAAATAATCAGGATGCACTAATGAACCCGCTTGATTTACATGATCTCCCAGAACTGACTTGAGCGCTTTATGCATTAGATGGGTTGCAGTATGGTTCTTTTTTACAGAATTTCGATGATCATCATTGACACTACATTCAACTAGAGAATCTGTATTATTTAATGTGCCTTCACAAATATGCACAAAACTATCATTATCTTTTTTTACATCAAGTACTGATAGGTCTATGTCATTGCCTTGAATACTACCAATATCGCCGATCTGACCCCCTGACTCAGCATAGAAAGGCGTCTTATCCAAGATAATTAATAACCTATCTTTGTCTTTAGCATAACGTCGAATATTAGCACTACAATCCATCACCTCATAACCAACGAATTTAGAATCATCACCATCAGAAACAGTGATCCACTCAAACTGGTCTGTTCCTTGATTGAATCTTCCGGCTTCCTTTGCCTTGAGTTTTTGTTTTTCCATAGATTCATTGAATCCTTTTTCATCTACGGTCATCTTACGTTCTCTAGCCATAAGTTGTGTTAGGTCGAGTGGAAAACCATAGGTATCATATAGTTTAAAAGAATCCTCTCCACTGATCTCAGAGCCTTCTATACCAGACACGATCTTTTCAAAATGACTTAGGCCGCGATCTAGTGTTTTATTGAAAGATTCTTCTTCAGAGCGAATGACCTTTTCTATATGAGCGCGTTTGTCAATGACCTCTGGAAATAGCTCACCCATAATATCTGCAACTTTCTCAACCAATTTGTATAGAAATGGGTCTTCTAATCCAAGCTTTCTACCAAATCGTGCTGCTCGTCTTAGAATACGCCTTAATACATAGCCACGACCATCATTTGAAGGCAAAGCACCATCAGCTATTGAGAAACAGAGCATTCTTATATGATCCGCTATGACCCTGTGAGGTATAGGGTCATCTTTGTAGGATGAGTTTGCAAGGATTTGAAGTGAGTCTATAATGGGAAGGAAAAGATCAGTGTCGTAATTACTGTTCTTTCCTTGAAGAACCGTCGCTATCCTTTCAAGACCAGCTCCTGTATCAACATGTTTTGCAGGTAGCTCCTCTAGAGACCCATCTTGCAAACGATTGCTTTGAATAAATACTAAATTCCATAGTTCCCAGTATTGATCAGAACTATTAACACCACTAGGGTCTTGGTTGCTTATATCTTCACCAACATAATAATGTATTTCAGAACAAGGGCCACAAGGTCCTGTCTCACCCATTTCCCAAAAATTATCTTTTTTTCCACACCTGACAACCCTTTCTGGAGCTATATCAGTAACCTTTGTCCAAAGATCAAATGCTTCGTCATCATCTTCATATACTGTTGCCCATAATCGATCTTTATCTAGCTTCCATTCATTAGTAAAAAGGTCCCATGCCCATTCTATTGCTTCTTTTTTGTAATAGTCTCCAAACGACCAATTACCCAACATTTCAAAGAAAGTATGATGGAATGTATCTACACCCACTTCTTCAAGGTCATTATGCTTCCCTGAGACCCTAATACATTTTTGACTATTAACAGCTCTAGGATGTTTTGGATCGGTCTGCCCTAAGAAGATAGGTTTGAATTGGTTCATTCCTGCATTTGTGAATAATAGCGTTGGATCATCAATAGGTACAACAGGTGAACTACGAAAGAACTTATGATCTTTTCTTTCAAAGTATTTGATAAAAGAATTGCGTATGTCTTTTGAATTCATATCAGAATGAAAAACTAGTTTCTACACTTGTCATATTGATCATTTCATTGGCATCTAACACATCCCCGTCCCCATTCATATCTTGGAAGGTGCGACGAAAAACATAAGTGAGGACCATACCATTACCTAGTTTAAGCCCGAGGTTATAGCCCATAATGGTTGATTCAGAATATTCAAAATCAAATGGATTAGGTACATTTCTCTGCTGATAAAACCATGATGCCTTCTCTATCTTACTGATGGGTTTTTTTAATCGCAATATTGCAGTAAAACTCTGGTTGGAGGCCTCTTCAAAACTATTACTTTCTAAATTGTACTGCTCTCCATTCAAGTTTTGAAAAGCCATAACAGCATCAAATAGACTACCTAGGTCTATACCTAATGATGAATAATAGCCATTCTGTTTACCATAGGTCCCAAGTTTTTTTGATTTTGTGATTATTGTTCCTTGGTTGCCTGAAATACTCTGAAATGTAGCACGTTCTATCTCATATGATCGATTGAAATAACCAAACTCAAAATTTCCACTAGGTACCATTCGAAATTCAAAGTTAAACTTAGCGCGACCAAATTTTGCAGCAAGCCCAAGAGGTATAATGCCATGCCCAGCATTTATCTGAGTACTATCGATAGGGTTAGTTGTTTTCCCTAACAAATATGCGATTTGAGCATAGGCGTCAATTGAGATCGAACCTTCTCTTAAAATTGGAGTACCAACATCCAATGCAAATGAATTGAATGTTTCTGTTTCTTTTTTAATATTGATGGGCTCAGGTTTAGTTGAAACTCCATCAGGGTCTATCACAATCCCCCAAAGTGGAAAAGTAAAGCTTGAATCCGTCCAGCCATCTCCATCGACGTCAAACTCATTTAAAGTATCATTATCTGCCCAACCATCTCCATCTGTATCTAACCACCACTTACGATCATTGGGAAAATCATCGACAAGATCAGGACGCCCATCATCATCTCTATCTCTAAGACCTAGGTATTGATTTCGATCACCTACCCAAGACACCCCTGCGGTAAAACCATATGGAACGGGTGCGGATAACCTCATTCCAGCCAATCCCATATTCTCTTTGAAGTCATTAGTAAAACCATGGATATTCACATCAAAGGAACGAGTACGAAATTCCATACCAACTTTACGCACTTGTGGGTATAATAAAGTGTTACTGTAATTATTTAACAGGATACCATAGCCAATGGTGACATTATCCAAAGCACCTATTTTAAAATAGTTTCTGTCCCAGCGATTACCGTATCGTACATAATAGATCTTGTCAATAATAGTATTCTTAACTTTTTCACTGGTCGAAAAATCCCATTCATCATCGTGTATATTGCCATCCTGGTCAATATATATAACCATGTCAAAGGCGACAGATAGCTTTCCAAAAGGTAGAATAGGTCTAAGAGCGATCTGATTCCATATTTTTCCATCGATCGTTACTGCACCAAATGCTCCTTGTACTGACCCATTTGAGGTGGTATTGTCTAGATCAAGTTCTTCAGGCTGAGCAATAATGAACTTTAATGCGATCAAGGCAATGATTGGTATGGATTTAAATTTCATTTATTGACAGATTTGTATCAAGAAAATTACCTTTCACCTTTAAACTGAACAAAGGCTAATTCAGAAATAGACAAAATCAGTTATCAATATGAAGTTTTTAAGATATATATGTATAGTTCTATTTGGTGTTATCCTATCGATAGCATTTTCAAATAATATTTTTTTGGAATCATTGGAGATCGAATCAAAAACTAATGGCATATTATTAACATTAAAAATGGATTCTATTCCCGACCAGAAAGATATTTCGGCATGGCAGGCAAACTCTGGATGGTTCTATATTACTCTTTATAAGGTCAAAGGTGACACCAGCAGACTTATGCCTGATAACTTGCAAAAAGGAATATTAGATTTGCAATTCATTCAAGGGGATGAATCCTTCCAGATAGGTTTGAGGTTAAAACGTACCATAGAGAATTATGAATTTTCAATGAATACTAAGCATAATAGAATTATTGGTTCACTACATTATTCTACGGAATATCTATCACAATTAGATTCAATGAAAAAAAAGGAAGAATCACAAAAAATATCTGGCTTACCAGATGGTATAAGAAAGTGGCTATACTTAACTGGAACGGGTGTGACCCTAGCTGGCACTTTACAAAACAATGGAGAGAAACAGGTCAAGACTGGTGTAATTATGTTATTATCTACATTTCTTTTTGATCAAATATTTAAAATAGCATGAAAGATGCTCTGATATATTTTTCCATTTTCTGGGCCGTAGCATTCATCTGCATGGGAATCTATCTAAGATATAAATATAAAGACCGGTTAGATGAACTTGACCAATAGATCGATTCTAATCTCTTTTATTTCGTCATCGATCACGTTTGCATCCATTAATGTAAAAGAATCCTATGATATTCTAATGGATAGGGATATTACAATCCACGCTACACCCCATATAAATAATCTTGTAAGAAATGGCGCATATGGCCTGAATGAACTAGAAAGATCACGGTTGAATGAAATAGGGCTGGAATGTAAAGGTAATTCAATTTCCATACTAGATCCTATACTTGATCGATCATATGATACTGATCATTTTAGATTCCAATATACACTTGATGGCAATAATGCTATTGAGAGTATCGATTATGTAATAGAGATGGGTAATATTTTTGAACAGGTTTGGTCTTTTCATATTGACACCATGGGATTTGATCAGCCTCAGATGGGCCCTGATGGTCTATATGAAATAATGATAGAGAACCTGCCATCTTTTTACTTTGGATACACTGTAGCACAGGGTTCTGGATCGTCTTGCAGTAGTTACATTAAAATGCGTAACTCATATTCCTCATCTCAATTTAATTCACTGAGTGAATTCGAAAATATTAAGGTCACTGCAGTACATGAATTCTTTCATTCCATACAATTTGATTATAACTGCTATTCATTTGATCATGGTCTATGGTTCATGGAAGCAACAGCAGTGTGGAGTGAAGATGAACTATATAATGGGATCAATGATCTATACCGCTATATGCCGGCATGGTTCTCTAATCCTGATAGACCTATTAATGATCAGAGTAGTCATATGTATGGTACTTTTATTTTATTCCAATATATTGATGAGCACTTAGGCGGCCCTGAAACAATTAAAGCATGCTGGGAAAATTCAAGGATATTAGCTGCTTACAACCAAGATGTTACTTATACAGCTGTTGATAATGCTTTATCAATGCATAATTCTTCTTTTGAGGATGCATATTTAAAAATGCGTATATCAAATAGAATACTCAATTCAAATGCAGGTATATACTCTTATAATGAAGCAGATGAATACAGATTGATCGTTGATCCACCTCCAGAAGAATTTCTTATTTTTAATACAGGTCAAATAGAAACGAAACAAGGTCAAGGACTAAGCCTATACGAAAGCCTCTACTACTCTGTCATTAGTGATGTACCTCTAAGAATACAATTAACAGAAATAAATGGTGAATTTAAACTGTCATCGATCATAAAGCATCGAGATGAAGAAAAATGGACGGTAAGGACAGGAAATGACATTAACATTGATCCTGAGATGGGCATTGAATATATTTCATTCGTTTTATCAGCCACAGGAGAAGATCAAACGAATTGGAATTACAGAATACAATTATCAGATGGCTATTCTGAAGATTTTACTTTTTATCCTCCCTACCCAAACCCATCTTTTGGACAAACAGTTTCTATGAACATACAGGTCATTACTGAACAGACAATACATGCTAATATATACGACCTGTTAGGTCAAAAAATATGGAGCAGTTCCAAGCACTTTAGTTCTCCTGAAACAGAAACGTTGATATGGAATGGAAAGAATAAAAAAGGAGACAGGGTCTCAAATGGAATATATTTCATACAAGTAGAGGGAGATAAATATCAAACCACACAAAAGGTCATTTATCTAAAAAAATAATCAAAAAATACTAAATGGACTCGCTGATCTTTTGTATATCACTGAGAATTTCTAGATACTCTTCTAGTCCTTTATTATAGCGAATGATATATTTCATAGGTTTTATTTTTGATGATGTAAGAATCACATGTCCCCCACTTTCATCATGGGCGACCTTGCCAATATTTAACAAGAAGTCTTCGAACTTATCCATTTTTACCCTGTAGGATTCCAACCTTTTTGATAATCTGATGATCTCCCTTGAATATTGTGATCGATCATTATCAAAAAGAGCTTTGTTAAGTTTTTGATTAAAGCGTTCGATATCAGGTTGAAGCGCATCCCGCTTATATTTTATATCATAAAGGGTCTCCCTTAATGGCATGTATTCATCTTCAATGAAAACCAATCTCTTTCGATCTTTTTTAAATCCTTTCTTTAACTTATCAAGGCTTTTTAAGTATTCTCTCTGTGCTTTTTGAATTCCCCGGCTCTGTGATTCGATAATTTTTCTGTATGACACCGTAGTATCTCTATATACAGAATCTAGACTATCCCGAGGTGTATTCTTCAACTTATCATACAAAGAAAAAACATCATTACTAATACTGTCAATCTCAGAAACAGATATTTTCATTTTTTCATAATTTGGTTCCAGTCTTTCATATATCCTAAGATCTTTATCAATATAATATTTGAGTTCCTTTCTCATAATATTGTCAAGATCTTTCATATCCCTTTTGACCTTTGCAGACCATTCTTTTGTATCTAGGACTCTTACATCAAGAGAATAGATATCTTTGAATTTCCATGGTTTTATCCTACCTGCACAGTCAATAAATAAAAAAAGGGCTCCTGCTAAAGCAAAAACCCTTATTACAATAATAGGAATTCTGATCAAATCTACAATTTCCCTTCCTGATCAAGCCTTATAAGATCATCATACCCACCTATGGTATCATCATTGATTACAATTTGTGGAACTGTTCTTCCTCCTGTGATCTCGAAAAGGTCCTCCCGGCTCCACCCTTTTTCTTCTATGTCTATTTCTTGATAGTCTAGACCTCTTTCATGCAATAGTTTTTTTGCTAACTTGCAAGGTTGGCACCATGATGTTGAGTAAACGATTATTGTTCTATCCATTACTTTAATAAAAGCAGCTTACGAATTTCAATATTTTTTCTATATCTCACCATCACAAAATAAGTCCCTGATGACAATGAATGACCATATCGATTCACTCCGTTCCAGGTAAAACGATAATGACCACTTACAAGTGTCCCATTATGTAGTATTGAAACCTCTTTACCAAGAATATCAAAGATCGATATTGATACTTCATCAGACATTGGTATCGTAAGATCTATATTGGTGATCGGGTTAAATGGGTTAGGATATGCCGGACCTATGTAAAACTGTTCAGGAGTAATGTCATTATCTACATCCAAAGCAGAAATATAGTTTGAAGGAGCCTCTGTAGTGAATCGTATTGCGCGCTCATTCTCAAGTGGTGCTGCCCCATCAGTGTAAACATTGTTGAATACATATTGAAGCCCATAATTCTTATCTGGTGCCTCAATACCTACCGTAGAATAATTCTTTGTAACATCGACATCATCGATCTCTAAGTACTGAAAATCAATTACACCATTTCCGCTCTCTGTTGGCATTGCATTCTGATCATATAGAATAATTTCAAATGTCTCTTCCGTTACTTCATCATATCCATTCAATGCTCTAGACCACTCAATTATAAATCTTCCATTTGAATCATCATGCCAAGTATATATATCTACCCATTTATCAATTTGTCCATCACCATTTGTATCAATGGTTTCAAGGTCATCTGAGAATGGAGCAAGCATAGCTTTAGGGCCCATATACATTGGGATGGACATATTCCAAAAATAATCTATATCGCATCCTTCAAAAGATGTCCATCCATTAGAACTTATAGTGATCTGATCATAGTCTCTACCGTGATATTTAAAGACAAATGGTAGTTCAACATCCACATGGTCATCATCATCTAACTCATAGTGGGTTCCATTGGATCCGCCATAGTTAGGGTCTAATTCTACCCATTCGAATACTGGAGTCTGCTCATATCCTTCATCAGTATCATCATAGGCCCAATAACCAAAATTATTCGGCGCAACTGGATAATTATCCGCTGGAGGGATCAGTGCCAGTACCACTTCCTGTTCATAGAATGAATATTCATTTTTAAAAAATTCCACAAGAAAAGTAATATCACTACCATAGGAAACGTCATCAAGCGCTAAAATATAATTTGTCTCATGTAATGATGATTCAAATGGATTGAAACTGGAGAGCTGTTCTGAAGAACCATTTACAGATAATGTAGCGCCCTCAGACAAGGGTGTTAATTGGATCGATACTTCTGAATAATTACCTTGAGTGAAATTAACAACAGATAGGCTTGGCTGAAATTCATCACCAGGCTCAGGCTGTTCAGTAAATTCAATTTCAAAGACAGGCATCTCAATATCTATTGCAAGATCACAAAGCGTGCTTCCATCCTCGCTATTAATAACACCAATCACCGCATTACTGACATCTGTTCCATATGCAGTAATTTCAATTCCATTTATCGTGACCGTTTCACCTGGCTCTGAAGTTGGTATATTAACATTAAACATACTAGGTACGACATGATCAGAGAAAGCTATATTACAACTGATCGGACCTAGTGAATTACTTGATTGGTTTTGAAAAGATATTGAAATATCCATTAACGAGCCAAGCATAGGTTTTACAGAGTTGTCCTGAGTGCCAATATTAATATCACTCAAGACCAGGTCCTGATCGGAATTTTGCACATACACTATTTCATGACCTTGAATAAATCCACCTTTATTTGCATAAATATCTAAGGCTGGCGTACCCTCAATATCCAATATTGTAGCATACTGACCATTTTTATCGCTTATGCCTTTTTCAATAAGTGCTCCATCAGTCATTATGCTTATTACTGCATTGGAGACAGGCTGAGAGTGCGGGTCTGATAAACTAATATTTATAAAATTATCAACAGATGTTACAGCGCCCGACGTTATTGTGAACTCTTTTGGTGTGTCTAAATAAACCTGCAATGATGGATCGCCAAGAATATTATATACATTTGCATAGAACTCTTGGGCTTCTCCAGCACCACTTTGCGCAGGAAATTCTTTTGTTAGACCCCATTGGCCTGCCTGCATCGCTGGCCCGAGTTCAACAACATTATAGTTCAACATAGCATCATACATATAAGCATTGATGACATTGTTATATTTTGTGCTTGTATGCAGATCTGATGGTCCTACAAATGCAACCCCACCTTTTGGTACTGTAGGTGTTCCACCACGCAATACTGCCTCTGCTAGACAAGGGTCAACATTATTTGCAAAATCATTTGAGTTACATACATAACTCATAAATACAGGTGTTAGCCAACCATTATTAAGGTCATTTACATCATCAACATGAAATTCTGGATAGTGCCAACCATTTGCGTCTCCCCATCCTCTATAATTCACAATCCCAACACCATTATCTATCATAGGGATTATGTAGGGTGCTCCCTGTTGTATTGGAGGATAGAACACAGTATCGACTTCACTGTATCCATAATCTAAGAGCTCATCTCTTAGCCAATAAGATGTCCATTTGGGTGTGATGGGTATAGGATACGTATTAGCGTAGTTACCGGCCACGATAAGTCCACGATCTAACCAATTCTCATCAAATGCCAGTGGATCTCTCGTATACTGTATTGTTTTTGACATTATTACTGCGAGATCTGACAGTGAATCGATCGAAAGTCTTCCAATAAACACATCTGGGATATTATCATCGCCTAAGATATGTGTATATTGCTGATCTGATACGTCATTCTCGGGTCCGTAGTAAAATGAGGGAAATTCTGCAAACCCATCAACATCACCGATCAAAAGTATATATTCTAACATGGGATCATCCATAAGGCGGTCCGTTATCATGCTTTTTATTTCTGCAGCTGACCCACCCGCTTCTGATAAGGGTATGAGGTATACATCAAATCCTTGCGAATTTTTAAATGATACAAAATCATTAAGATAATTAACTACACCATCTGGAGCAATGATCATATAACTACCTCTCTGAGGGTTGATCTGCGAGGGTAAAATATTATAGTTATTGGAAACCATATTCACAAATGCAAGGGGTATACGCTGACCTAAAAGGTCTTCTTTTATCTTACCTCTGAAAGGTATACTCTCCCCCAGGGTAAATGAAAATACCAGAATAAATAATATTAGTTTTTTAATATGATGCATTTTTTAACAGCCTGTTCTTTTTGAGTTTGAATTCTAATAAAATACATACCCGTACTTGCTACAAGCCCATTATTTAGATCTAGCTCAATATAGTGCTTGCCGTATGGTAGATTATTAATGTTTTTTGAAAGGATATTTTGACCTAATAAATTATAAATATTCAATGTCGCCGACCCTCCAGGATAATTATCAACATTTACCTGAAGTTTACCAAAAGACGGATTGGGGAATATGCCATTGATACGCATAGGGATCTTTGGTGTACTATTTGTATTGGTGCTTTGAATATCTAGGTAGCTATCATAAAGAGAGAATAATTGCAATGAATGTAGTTCCCATCCTCTATAATTGACTGTTTGGTCTGAAGAGAACTCTAATCGAACTTTCACAGATGTAAATTCATCCTCAGATATGGCAGTAATTAGATCAGTTGTTAGGCCATCCCACTTATCACCGTGCCATGATCTTGCTCCTAAGATTATATCATTTTCATCTAGGATAGATACCTTTGCCATATCATGATCCCACTCGGTCTCATATTTGTGCGAAACTGACACTACAGCACGATTACTACCTGAAATATCAATTAGGTCAGACTCCATCCAATGGGTTGAAAATAGAGTGTCGCCATTATCATACCATTGCCCTTCCTGAGATCTTAATGTATGGTCGACCATACACCAAGTACCAACAGAATTAGGCCAAGGCCATGACCCGCTGAGGTCATCGACCATACCAGATTCATAGGCGATAGATACTTCTTGGTCAGACCCTAGCTCAATTTCTTTCCTCCACGGTACGAATGAATCACCCATCAGGAAGTCTATTTCATAATATCCAGCCGCCAGGCTAAAAATATTGTCACCCGATGATATTTGGATCTCATTTGTTTCAAACTCAGTACTTATAGTCCCAGTCACTGTATTATTATCAAATGATTCATGGACTAATCTTATATTGAGTTGATGAATTGGGGCAGGCTCCAGATATATATCTTGATCAGTAATAGCACTATTATTCGCAACAAGTGATATCTCTTGATCTAGAAAGCCTTTAGCCCTGAAGGAAAAATTATAGGTGCCGACATCTAGTATACGCCTATAACGTCCAAATTCATTCGTTAAACGTGGCTTTAAAACAGATCCGGAGTGTTCTAATACTTCAACAATAGCACCCTCTATCGGCTCGCCAGTTGAGCTATCATATATAATTCCCGTTATCTGCGCTGCGTCTGTATAATAGCCTATTGCTCGATCCATAAGATATATCATGGCTGGTTTATTCCTATCAATTGTATCTTCGATCAATAAACTATCAGGCTGAAGATTAGACGTCCCGCATTCTACGAGATATTGAATGGACCCTGTCTCACGATAGAACCAGTCATGCAATTTACCATTTCTTGATCCGCTATATACAGATAGGTAGGTACTAGTGCCATCCTCAGTACTGATTGCGCCTGCAAAATGGTCGGCAATGGATTTCATAATTGCTAGGTCTGGGGACTCCTTTTGCTCCTCCCATTTCCACGATGTAAATACTTTCTCAGAAAGATTTCCTGATCGTGAACTATGCCACACGATAGAAAAAACAAAATCATTTTCTAGTGCAAGGTCTCTAATAGCAATTGCCTCGCCTTCAGAGAATGGTTCCTCGCCTTTATAGTAATCATAATGAGAAGCATAATCAGAATTATCAGGTTCAAGAAAAGTATCACCAAAGGCCCAATTAAAACCGAAGTTACGATTGAGATCTACTCCGTCAATATCGTTACCTATGGAAGGGTCATAGTCAAATAAACCATTCGGGAAAGGCCCATCTGGTGATAGGTCTCTTTTATTCTTTCGGTAGCTTAGATCTAATTCTTCATGAACCACATTCAATCCTTCTGGATTTGCAGTAGGTATGATCCATATATCTAGATATTGCTTCAAAATATTCATATGGGTATGGATGCTTGCATCAGGAAAAAGCAGGTCGTTTATAAGGTCTAATACAATTTCAACACCTAGAATCTCTTCTGCATGTACCTGTCCAACGAATAGAACCCTAGGCTCATCCTCTTTTACATGTGCATTATCGGATATACGAACTGCCAGAATAGGAATATTCTCTTGGGTTGAGAAACCGATCGTATCCAAATGAAACCAACCTTCAAGCTCTTCTAACTGATCTAATGAATCAAGATAACTATAGATCTCCTCTGTAGTATGATATCTGCCATCCAATGATTGCGAAAATAAAGGGTAAAATAGGAATATTGACAATATGTATTTCATGTGTTACTTTAAGTAAGTCACCTTACCTTTTTCTATTATGCCATTTGACTTGAATGAATAGAAATATACCCCGCTTGATATCTTTTGCCCATCAACATTCTTTGCATCCCAACTTATCTGGTATAAACCTGCATTCCCAGGAAGTATCAATCTATCATAAACAAGATTGCCTCTTAGGTCATATATTTGGAATTCAACTGCTTGTTTATCAGGCATTTTAAATTCAAAATTCAATTTTCCGTTAAAGGGATTAGGATAGGCGCTTTCCAATGAAAAATCATTTGGTATTTGACAATTATTGCAACTGTAGTCTGTAGAAAGGATATCAGCCTTCATAAGAGTCCTACCATAGTAATTCGCAAGATCTTCTTTTCCTGAACTTCTAAAGTCGATCCAATCCAAAAAATATTCCTCACCAGAGTGATGAGTTATATTTACATTTTGTTGTTTATGGTATGCTATACAAATTGGAATACCATTCATTTCCGTCGTCATCCCCTGACCAATGATATATCCACTAGCATAAAGGTCCACTCCATTGATCAGCAATGGATCTTCATTATAGTAGCCCCTTTCATCCTCCCAAATCACCAGAAATTCATTTTCCTGCAATGATGCTAAGCTAGGGTTGTATTGGTCAGTTGTGTCCACAGAAAATTGTATTTCATCTTGCTGTAGGGCCCCACTTGCAAGATCAATAATTTCACCGTAGATCTCAAAATCAGAACCATTTCGATAATCTTGCCAAACAAGAAAAGCATGTGTTCTTGACTCATTAAACTCAAAGGAAACGTTCACCTGGTCGTTATCTGCTTCAATAACTGGTATCCCCCCAGAATCCCACACTTCATTTCCATCCCAATCAATTGATTGAGCATATATATCTGAAAAATTTCCATCTTGTATCCAAACTGCGATCATGCCACTTTCATCATCAATAACTTTGACCTGTAAATGTCTAGAATCAGAAGAAGCATTGCTTAAGCTATTCCCATTGGGATTCCATCCGATCTCTACATTACCCTCTGCATCTATCTTTGAATATTTAAGAGAGGCTGCTGGCCATGCATCCTCCATCCAGAATATCATGTACTTATCGTCTGGAGTGGGTACCACAGCCATGATATAGTCGTCTCCATTTGAATCAACCAATTCTACACCCTCGCTAGGAAGGGTTATATTGCCTTCAGTATCTAGCTTCTGATAGTATACATCGTAGTTAAAACCTCTGCTCTCTGACCAAAAACACCCCACGCCATCTGGTGTCTCCACTAATAAAGCATTACGCATATCAAATACAGCATCAAGAGCTATACCATCTTCATCCCATACATTATTTAGGTTTTCATCCAATCTATTTACGCGAATGAACTTTGGTGAAGAGGTCCCATCAAAGGTTGCAGTATAAAAGCCATTTGATGCTTTGAGAAAATATGGTATCGAAAAATCTGTTTCAGATGAAGAGTTATCTCCAAATGTCAGTTGTTTACCATTTACATCATCCAACTCAAGCTCCGTGATGCGCGAACCATAAATTTTCTTTGAAGACCTATTATCCTCCCACACCAAATAAAGATCTTCTTCAGCAATTGGATATGAATGTGTATAATTAACATCACCATCCAGACCTAACATAGCTGTCAATCCATTATTTTCCCACTCAGGAAGAAAACTTGAATTTAATTTCTGAACTTTCAGATCGATACTGCCAGAACCTTGATCGCCATACACTCCAAAAAGACCATCTTGTATATTGCCAACCAAGATAGGAGCAAATTGATAACCTGAGGCATCAGATATTGCCAAAGGCTCTTCTATACTATAGCTTCCATCTGAGCTAATATTCTGATAGAATATATCAACATCTGGGAATGTACCTCTTTCCCAAATGATGTTCAGATCACCATTTACACCTGCTGAAAATCGTGCACTAAAATCAACATCTTCGACTGGATCTAATCGTATTCCATCTCCCCATTGTCTTTCACCATTTGTATTTATTTTTTGAAAATATTGATCCCCATCGATCGGATCATCTCTAAGATCTTTCCAATTAACAAACACTTCACCCAGATCGCTTCTTTTTACTCTTGGAGCAGTTTGTAAAGCTTGATTGTCTGATATGGCTCGATCGTCAGTAAAAACCGTACCGTTTTCATTGACAAATTGATAGAGGACCCTTGAATTCTCATCACCTTCTTTCCATGCAATAAAAGAGGTGGTATTCTCTACAAAGGTTGCACGTGGCTTAAGTTCTTGCTCCTCTGTTGCTGCTATGGGGATACCATTCTCTTGAAATAAATTTTCCATCGAAATATTTAATCGTTGCCCATAGATATCTGCGTTAGCACCCTCTCTAAAATCAGCCCATGCAATAAATGCTTCCGAATTTCCAGCATATTCAATGGTCTTCGCATTTTGATTTCCGCCTTCAGTTACAATAGCGACACCTGTTCCAGGAGAAACAATTTCATGATCTGAAGAAATATGCGTACCATAAATATCATCATCTACACCACCACGCTTATCCTGCCAAGTAACAAAAACTCCTCCTAAGCTATCAGTACACATATTAATGGTTATCTGTTTACCTTCTACCTGAGCTAATGCGATACCGTTTGGGTCAAGAAGAATATCTCCATTATTATCCAAATGCTGAAAGAATATATCTCCCTGCTCATCGAAACGATAATCCACCCAAGCTATGAATACACCTCCATTTCCATCTGTAATAGAGACTGGATCTTCCTGTCTCCCTGGGAGATCCGTAACAACAGCACCTGATTCACCCCATAATAGTTCACCATCCTGATTGATCTTATGTGCAAATATATTTCTCATACCATATCTTGTATCAGACCATACAAAAATAGCTTCCCCACTATTACCCGGAGAAACTGTTCGATACCATTCAATGTGCACGCCCTGCCTAATTGGAGCGCCATCTCCTGAATCGAAACCAGTAGCAAATATATATGATATTAAGCTGGCAACGATCACCACCTGTTTCATGTTATACCTTCCTCGTTCTTATTTTTGATCTATTTATTATTGTTCAATCGTAATAATCTGTATTCCTTCACGAGTACAGACTAATAATTTATCACCCCAAAAGATAGATGTGTAACTGTATCCGACTGGGAATATGCCTTTTTCTTTAGGACCCGTAGGATCTGACACGTCGTAGAGAGCAATTCCTTTTGATCCAAGCGTTAAGCAAGCAGTACTTCCTTTAATTGATATGTGGTCAACAGTCAGATCTTCTGCAAAACGATAGGATACACTTTCCGAAGAAAAACTATCTTTAGGTACATAAAGAGCACCGGCATCATCACACGCGACAAAAACACCCTCTGCTGTCAGCGCAACTTTTTCAGCATTACCTTCAGTATCAACTCTATTAATTAAAACAGGAGTCGCCCCAAGGGAATCTATATAGAATAATTCCACTCCTAATTGATCCACAGCCATTGCTATATAATTAGAGCCATCTGAATCAATTCCTAGCGGTTTACCTGGTGTATAGATCTCAGAGCCACCATAAGGGGTCCACTCTATAAACTCTATACCAAATGAGCTTGTAGTATCAAGATTGTAATAATGCCATTTCATTCCATCATCATTATCAGCAGAATACATGACAAATTGTCCAGGTTTTGTGTAGAATGATACGAAGTCCTTTGTTCTTGCACTCATAACAGTATTCCTATAGAACAGGCTATCGCCTCCGCCATAGTGAAATATTTTGACATCATCATTTGATTCAGAGGCAAGGATAAGATCATTATCAGGGTCAACATCCACGAGCGCAACATCACTGAATTCTAAAAATGTACCACCTTCCTCATAACCAGTAAATCCAGCAACCATTGATTGACCATCAAGATCCCATACCTGAATCCCATATTGTCCAGCTGCAACAATTGCATTATTACCATTCATACTGATATCTCTTGCAAATCCATTTGTTTCTAAGGTCGCATCAATCGAGATAGACCAGAGGTCATCATTATTCGGATCAATACAACCAAATAATAATAGAAAAATGATAAGAGATAGAGTGTTTTGTTTAATATTTATCATATATCATATCCCATTTAAGCGTTAACCAAAATTGCATTTGTTCAAAACTCTTAAGATCTTTTACCCAATCATATTCGGAGTCAGTTTGACGAGTTCTATACCTTGTTGAAAAGGTGATATTAACAATATCAGTTATATTCTTTTTCAACCAAATATCATATTTAGAGTCTAAGTGGCTCCTGCCAGCATGCAAAGGATCATTAGGGTCTTCAGCATCATATACTCTTTTTTCTAAACGAGTGGAAAATCCTATCTCACTAAAGAAAGGAACCTTTTTTTTGATCTTAATTGGCGCATACCACTCTATTGTCTCATAAGAACGATTGAAACTGCTAGGCCTTTCAGGTAAAAAATGTGATTCATTGACCGCACGACCATGATTCACTTGGAGTGCAACATTACCGATCTTTTTGATCTTATAATTCAATTTAGCTTTGTAATAAACTATATCAAGATCAAACTCTGTAAAAGGCTTTGAGTAATATCTTTGTAAATATCCACCACCAAAATTCATCCATGAGAGTTTTGATATCCGTTGGGATAACATAAGACTTTGATTTCTATCAGTGAATAAGCATGGTGAAAGTTTATCATTACTGATATCTCTATTGGTATAGTGCCTCAAATAAAAACGATCCAGATGACGTAATGAATATTTGATATTTTTATAAGAACCCCATTTATACGCGATATCGAAGCCACCTGACCAATATTTCTTTTCTGGAGTATTTCTATAATCTGAAGATGTAAACAGTAATTTCAGATCTAGATTCTGATATTTTGAATATATAATTGATTTTGTTGCTTGGAAGCTCAGTTTTGTAACAAAACTATCAAAAGTAGTTGACCCACCCATGATGCTGAGATCTTGAGCAGCATCATTGAATTCATCCTTAGAGAAACGCAAAACATTATCATCATAACCACCCGTAAATCCTATGGTGTAGTCTAGGGGCGTCCCTCCCCATAAATATGAAATAAAAAAAAGAGTAAATGCTATCTGTATAAATCGAAACATTAGTAAAGTATAAAACGGGTAAGAACTACTTTATCCCTATCCAAAACTTCTAGATCATAGCGATGCTTTCCTTTTGGCACAGTAAACTCACAAGACCTCCATTTTCCTGGCACCTTATCCATCCTTCCTTCTATTTCTGATGCTGAAGATCTTTCAGTACTGAAATAATAGGTACCGATGATCTTTTTTCCCTCACTGATTCTTAATCGATAGGATTCCTCCTGGCCCATAATATCTGAGAACTGAAGACGTGTCATAACCCGCATTGTTCTTTCACCATTAGCCTCGATCTGTAGTGGGAGTTCCGGACTGCATTCATAATAACTTATAGTGCTATTATCCGTACGTAACTTCACAGCGTTTTTGTGTACCATGGGTGTCAGAATTTTCTTTTTCTTTCCAACTGACTCAAATTCCTTAGTAATTAGACGTATGAGGACGGGATATTTCTGGTCCTTATCTTCTAGAAGCTCAATAGTATGAGGTCCCTTATCTAGATTAATAAAATAATTGCCTGAATAAGTATAACTATGCTTCGGATGCTGCACAGATCGGATAGACCTCTGCACTTTATAACGGTGTTTAACAATGACAGTATCTTTTGAATCGATAACAATAGAATATTGAAATGAATGACTTTTTTTCTTCTTCCTTATGACAGGATATCTTGATATGAACTCAATGCGACTAGGTCCTTGGACAGCATAATGAATGTTTTGGTCTTTGATAGGATAATACAATCTCCTTTTACCATTAATGATCAATATTTCTTTCTCATCACTATTCTTTGATGGCTTAAGAAGTTTTGCTTCTAATGGCCAAGCTAATAGTATTGCAATAATGAAGGCTAGTTTTCTATAGTAAGCTATCTGGCTCATGCTGTAATAAATGCTCTTTTATCTTTTGTTTACTATGCAACCCAACAGAAAATACACTACCGCCTACGATCAAAAGGCAAAT
Organism: uncultured bacterium; assembly: GCA_913020665.1. Lineage (GTDB taxonomy): Bacteria > Fidelibacterota > Marinisomatia > Marinisomatales > UBA1611 > CACEUX01. The sequence continues at coordinate 47,031 of CAJVZI010000001.1, forward strand.
GGCTGCTACCCATACATTATATCTTTCATCTGCGTATAAACTTCCGGTACCTATTTCAGGGATCGGTATCGGTGCAAATGGCATCTTAAACTGCTCTGTAAGGGGTCGAATATTAAGAATATGTAGGCCTGGAACATTAGAATTTAAAAATTTAGAAAATACACCTTCAATTCCACCAGGTCGTCCTATATCTGAGATATCTGATCTCAATACCACTCCAGGCGGTAATAGCTTAAGATTAAAACTAGTTCCGAGACTAGCAACACCACCACCCACATTGATAATTGCCTTATAATCAGTTATGGGCTTAAAACCAGAGAATAGATCCATTCTATATTGAATATTATCTGCAAGCCTGTCTTTGCGAATCATCTGTATACCATGGCCAGTAATATTATCTGCAATGATCTTTCTCCCTGCAGGAGACAACAAGCGTCCCATATCATTGCGCCCACCAATAGATGCAGCAAAACTTTTTGAAGGAATAAGGTCGTTTTTAAAAAGAATTGACTCCATATCTAACCAGGTGAAATCCACCTGATTTGCTCCCCATTGTGAAGCACCAACACTTGTAATGGATATAGGGTGTAACCCTAACGCTTTACATGCTGTAAGAACTGCTATATTTGCACCAGGCATTGACCCTGTCATTAAAATTGCAACTGTGTCTTTGGCGACTAAATTCAATTGGGCCATTAGATCAACGATCGCTGCTGAAAAATTAGGATCCAACGTGGTCAATTTAGAATCAAGATCACCTTCATCCGTTGTGATCAAACTAAAGGGGCTACCCACCAACCCTGTTTCATTTGGGTCATTTTCAATATCAATGAAGACACTTGATTCCATCCTAGTATCTTTCAATGTTTCCATCGCATTTTTCATAAGCCTAGCAGCCTTAACCTTTGCATCATATGAGCCAGAAACATCAATGGTCCTTATGCTGACCGAGATAATAAAACAGATCATGGATAACAATGACAACAGCACCAGAGTAGAGGTCTTTTGAATGGCCGGTATGAAAGGCTGTTTTTTATAATTATTCAAAAAGGACTCCACCAAAAAGTAGAATAACAGATAGCTTGACCATTACAGCTGTTAGAATAACAACAGATAGTGTCCGTATGATCCCTTGTCGATCCATCCAATTAGCGATCAGACCAGGAATAATATTTCCAATCACAGCTACCGAACCTATATCCTGGGGTAAATAAATAAAATTTCTCGAAATGTAGCCAAAGAAAAATCCAAGTATCAATGCCAGAACTATTCGACGCTTCCCGTAAAGGAACATGACTCTTCCCATGCCCTGAATGATAGCCCATACCAATATAGCAACGAGAAATGTTACTATCACTTGCAGTGGTTCATGAAGATATAAAGCAATATAACCAGGAACAATAATACCACCTGCCGTAACTCCAAGAGTTTCGGATAGTACTAAACTAAGGAAAATACCTAAACCAATACTGATCTCAACCATGGTGCCTATACTCTGAGATCAATTGTAATATTTCTTGCCCAGCTCCAACTTGATTACCAATGGCATATATTAATGTATCATTTGGTAGTTCTTCTAAATGCGTTACTACATTAATAAGCGGTTCATCAAGTCCCAAAACTTTTACACTTGTCTTGGGAGAATGATGTACTAGTCCTTTTACGGTAGATGCGACCTTATCCCCTCTTATGATAAAGTGATCAGGCTTGATCTGTTCTAAAGTAAGCTCTATCATTTGCCGGGTTCTCAATGGTCTGTCTTCCCTAGAATTAAAAAAAATGCAGGTACCGCCATCAGCTGGATAACGACCAATGACAAATTTCCATATCTGTAGTGTTGAGACTGGATCATTTGCTGCCATACCGTTTACAAATTGTAATCTTTTTTCTTTTACATCTAGATTCCACGCTATCAAAGCTCCTACATCAGGCTGTACTTTATGCATTCCTGCAAGTGCAATGTCCCTGCTTACACCTGCTTTTTCACAAGTATCCAGCGCTACTGCAACATTTGAAGGATGCTCCATATAGGTAAACTGATCTAATTCGTCATCCGTAACTGAACTATGATCTGAAAGTATGAAGTCAGATCCATTAGATTCTGCAACTTCTTCTAATATATTCGTTTTTTGGTCCTCTGCAGTTATAAGGATACCATTCAACGGGATCGTATTGCATAAACTATATGCCACATCATCCTCAGTTGGTCCCATTTCATCTAAGTGATCCGGACGAACATTAGTAATGACACCGATATGCGACCTCACCATTTGATGCTCAGCTATCCATTGATATTGAGGTTGTACTGCCATGCATTCCATAACCACCGCCTCTGGTTTCTCTGAGGCAAAATAATTAAGTAATCGTACCTGCTCACCTATCGAGGGTAAACGAAGCCGATGGATTATACGGTCTTTTCCTTCTGCATCAATTACTCTTGGGGCAGTACCTGTGGTTTTTGCAAATGTTCTGATCCCTCCTTCTCGGAGCCCTGCTGCCACAAGGCGAGTTACGCTGGACTTTCCTCGAGTACCATTAACATGTATTCTGAGTGGGATCGCATCTAAAGAACGAAGATGATATTGAAATTCAAGTATGCCAGCAATACATAGTGCAAAAGCGAGTGTGCCAAGCACAATAAGGGGGATAGTTGCCATTACATCTTGAATAGATCTTTCTAGTCTTGGTTATACCCCATGATCATCTGGATCAGAGATATTAGGTCCATAACATTGACCATACCATCACCATTGATATCACCAAAGAAGGGGTTCACCTGTCCTTCATACCCTAAATTAAAATCTACCAGCAACATTAGGTCATAGATGTCTATAACTTCATCGTAGTTCAGGTCTCCTTCCAGCCTCATATCACTCCCACGTGTGGTGATCAATACAGCCGTTTCATCTGATAATTCCATTGCAGCATCGTGATAGGTATCATTGAATGTATACTGTAGACCTCTGGTCATGGTATGATCTTCTATACCAACTGAACAATAATTTCCATGTATCTGATCCCAACTATAAGAGCCATATGAAGTATTATTGAATTCTTTGTATTGCAAAAGTATCTCACCATCTCCAGTAGGTGTAATGTAATAGCTAGGATCGTAAAGCACTGCCTGGAATGTTTCTAGTGAATTGTTTTGATACGTACGAACCTCTGACCACTCTACATAAAATTTCTTCTCAATCTGGTCATGCCAAGTGTACACCCTACCTCCATTGGAAAGTTTAAGATCATCCCAGAAAACTGCTATCATTTTTGCAGGTCCACCAACCCCTGGCATCTGATAATTTCGAAATGATTCCAGATCTGTCTCACCCATTGCGATCCAACCATTTGAACATATACTGATCTCGTCATACTCTTGACCATAGAACTTAAAAGTGAATGGTAAGCTTATGGTCTCAACATCGTCCTGGTTATTTCCACTATCAGTAAGCGAATTCAGATGAGTACCTGGCCCACCTTCTCTCGCATCGATCTCGACCCAATTATAAGTAGGAGCTAGCACATAGTTAATATCCTCATTATCGTAGATATAATATCCATAGGAATCAGGTCCAACAGGGTCATTGACAGTAGGCTCTCCTATTTGAACCTCAATGATAGAATTTGATGTATACCCCTCTTCGGTCTCAAGGCTAACGATCAAATGTGCTATGGCTCCAGGAATGGTCACATCAAGAGCACTTAGTTCAAAATAATCATTACCATTGAATGAAGATTCTCCAGAGTTAATAGATACCCAGGTTCCGTTATCATCCAGTATTTCTATAAATGGTGATGCACATGTTATTGTACCAGAAACTGACACCGCATGTGTAGAACCTGTATTATTTAGCTCGATCTTTACAAATGAGGATTCTCCGGGTGTTAATACATCACTGGCTGAGCCCAATACATCTACATCTATTGCACTAAGTTGATTGCCATGCACACTAATATCTAAAATTCCATCAAAACTTCCACCATCACTATCTAAAAAGGTAACCAGAAGATCGAGGTCTGCACCATCATGCAGTCCATCATTCAATACCACAACAAATGGTACGCTTCCATTTGAAGTTTCACCTGAAGCAATATCTCCAAATTCTACCATGTTTGCTGTAGTGTCAATTGACACATTCCCACTTGTTGATGACATGTATCCAATAACATTTGTCGCATCTTCTGAACCATAGTTTTTTGCGCTGACAAAGATCTCCAATGTCTCACCACCATTTGCAATAAGATCACCATTACCATTTGATAGGCCAGAGCCATCATCATCAATTGTATAAGGCGATGGTGCAACTCCAATCGCTACACCAGGGTCATGGATCTGGAATGAGCTTTGATATGGGTAATGATTTTTCTTTGTAACCGTTACAAGAACCTCACCAGTCTCCGTAGATGTGATCGGCAACCTAACAGATCCTTGGTCATCAGTGTAACCTGATTCAAATATCTCATCATCCATAAGTATCGTTACCCAGGCGTTCTCAACAGGGCCATTATCTTTATCTACTGTAATATCAATAAAATTTGATCCTGTTGTTATTGAAAATGGATGCGTTACCGTAGTCATTTCAGGATAATCGGTCCACATTTGGAGGGACGATTCGCCCATCAAATTATTCCAGTGAGTAAATATATGGCAGTAATTATTTGGGTTAGACGGGTAGTTGTGATAGAGCATCATCTTACCATACATCAATGCCGCACCAGGAGTTTCAAGGCCTTCCAATAAGGCCGCATAGTAGAAGCCCATATCAACAATATTGTTGAACATGGTGTGCGTACCAAGTGTTGCTGTACCTACACAAACAACAGACCCTTTCGGGTTGGACGCTGTGCCTGCTCTTAAAAAAGACTCTGATAGAGCCTCATTGCTTGATGCAAATGATCCTGTACCACATGTGATCACCGTGGCAACGGGCAACATAAAACCATTTGATGTGCTATTAACATTGCTGGAACCAAAACCACTCACACCATAGTAACCTCTGTAATTAAAAAAGGATACACCATCGTTCAATCCGGATACCATTTGGCTTGGGAAAGAACCACTGTATACCGTATTCACTTCCTCAAAACCGGCTAGGTCCAGTAGCTCATGTATATGTTCATTAGTGATCACACATGATATACCAGATGTGTTTGGATCTCCTACCAAGCAGGCGCGTTGGAACCAATTTTCATTCATATAAGGATTCGATTCATAATTCAGTGTCTTACTTATGATCGTATTCAAATGAGAGCTTGAAGAAAAAGACATCCTTCCAATGAAAACCTCAGGATATACGTCTCCACCTTCTAAAGTTGTATAAGGTTGATCTCCCTCACCATTATAGCCACTGTATGATTCGGTCCAGGTAGGTATATCGTAGCTACCAGTAGCATCCCCTACAATATTGACATGCACGGGTGGGTTATCCCAAGTCTCGTATGCTTCTTCAATATAATCTTTTAGGTTATTTCTATTATTGACCACATTGGAAGACGAAACATATTGCACATCATATCCCACTCTTTTCTTCCAATCCATAAGCTCCTCAACTGTGCCTAATAGATTGCCAATATTATTTGGTAGAACATAGAGTATACAAGGACGCTGGTATTCGACTTCGTCTCGAGACATTGAACTATAGTTCACTACAAGTGATTCATATAAGACCTCGAACTCACGAGACCTTTTTTGAGGGATAAAAGGCATCTCAACAGAGCCTGATTCAACCAGCTGTATATCAGCGTTTTGAATGATCGTTAGGTTTTTTGTTTGAGGGTCATACTGGAAAGGGGTCATTGACACCTGGACCATAACAATATCTCTAAATACCATTGGCTCAGAAATAGTTGCGATCTGCTCTGGAAAAGTTATACTCTGATCATAGACGCTACCTTTGGTATAATTTTCAGTCAGCTCTGGCTCCCAGGTCTGGAATGGCAATACATCTACATTTTCAATGATCTCGGATTCGTGAATCGTGATCTCAACCTCAAAGGACTTCCCAGGTTCAACAGCATAGAAAGTAGATACCGTAGGGAGATCAGGGTCTCCAGATCGTGACTTGGACCCAGCACCAGGCATTTCAGGCTTGATATAGGTAATTCCATCCTGGATTACCTCTTTTAATTCGTATCCTGAATTAGAAAAAGTCAGTTGTTTTTCTACACTAGTAGCATTAAAAACACTGTGAATTGCTTCAGGTGTAGATGCTTCTGATGCAATTAAAATGCTAAAAGCTGAAATTATCCATAACCGACTGCATATTTTTATCATGTCTGCCTCTATTGTAATATCAATAAATGAAAGAATTCTGGGTAGTAGAAACTACCAACATATGTACCCGTTCCTGCAATAGATAAAAACGGGGCCATTGGCATTGCCCTATCCTTATCAAAATCTGTTACTATAGAAACGCCTATCCAAGTCAATAAACTCAAAACAGACGCACTAAACAAGGTGATAGCCATCCTCGTTGGTCCTAACCAGGCACCTAATACCACACCCATCTGTATATCTCCAAATCCCATACCCTGGCGTTTTGTTATCATCCAGAGTAGACCCATGATCATCAACGGTATCATCGCTCCAACGAAAACACCCCATAAAGCAGAACTAATGTGCATCACATTCATGACTATTCCGAACAGTGCTAAGCCTAGTCCAATGAGAATAAAAATAAGAGGTATTTGGAATGTTTTGTAGTCAACAAAAGCAATACCGGCTAATACAATAACAATGGATGAAAATAATATAGCCTCAGTTAATGGTAGATTTAAAAATGCCCAAGACCATGATGCCACACCTATGAGTTCAATACTTGGATCTTTCGAGCTCACAACATAGCCATCAATGGATAACCAATTAATAATTCGCCTTACAGCATACCCTGCTATGATTCCTCCAAAAACCGGTAAGGTCAATTCCATATTATAACCCTGATTGTAAAGCAGAACCCAAGTGGAATACAGGCAAGTAGGTCAGTACAACCATCAGCGCTATAACTGCCCCTACCATAAGTATAAGCAAAGGCTCTATCAATGTGGTCATTCTATCCACAAGCGCATCTACTTGCTTTTGATAATAATCTGCAGCTCTATCCAGAAGATCATCCAATTCACCCGTGTCCTCACCCGTGGATGCTAGCTGCAATAATATAGATGGGAACACCTCTGTCCTTCTAAGCGCCGTTGAAATATTATAACCATCCCTAATAAGATCAGATGCGTCATCTATTGCTCTTTCATATACCTTATTATCTACCACTTTTCTTAGTAGAGCTGTCGTCTCTAGAACGGGCACTCCAGCCCCGATAAGGATACCAAATGTCTTGCAAAATTTATTTAATATAGATTGCTCGATCAACGTACCAAAAACTGGGATCTTTAAAATGATCGAGTCTAGGGTATAGCCTCCTCGCTGAGTCTTCGAGATCAACCAAATAATAGAGAAGATCGAAAAGACCACAAAAGCCAGAAAGCCAATATTATTGCCGAACCAAGTGCTAAAATCTATCATTTGTCTAGTTGCAGCTGGAAGCCCTGCACCTAATTGGGCGTATACTTGAGAAAATTTTGGTATTATGACCAGAAGCATGACCATCAGCATTGCAATAAGAAATAAGATCATAAAAATTGGATAATTCATAGCAGACTTTACTTTTCTCCGCGTATCATCCAAATTTTCAAGGTAGGAGGATAATTGCTCTAAGATCTCATTAAGATTTCCGCTCACTTCACCAGCTTTCACCATTGCTACAAATAGAGTATTGAAAACACCCGGATGTCTTGATAATGATTCTGATAGATTTAGGCCTTTGCGGATATTATCACTTACAGTATTTAAAACTTTTTTAAATTTTCTGTGTTTCTCCTCTGCCCCTAGACTCTGTATAGCACGCTCAAGCGTGAGGCCTGCTGAGAACATAGTGGCAAGCTGGCGTGTGAAGAATACAATATTTGATAGTGGTATCCGATTCTTGGCCTTTTCTATTGATAACTGTATCTCATCAATAAACGGACCTAAAAAGTCAAAAGTATCATCTACCTCTTTCAGTGAAATGACCATTTGACCATTTGCAGATAATTTTTGGATCGCAGTATCTAGAGAGTCTGCACGTATCTCTCCTTCTTTCCTCTTTCCTTCCGGGTCTTTGGTCAAATAATTAAATACGGCCATTACAGGTCTTCGACGGTTGACCTTAATACTTCTTCTACAGACGTTGTTCCATCCAATACTCTTTCAAGCCCTGCATCTCTTAGTGTGGTCATACCATTATCTAAGGCCGTCTGGCGTATCTCATCCTCATTCGCATTATCGAATACAAGCTTACGAAGCTCACGTGCCATAGGAATCATCTCAAATATTGCAAGCCTTCCTTTGTACCCTGTATTACGACATTCTGCACAGCCTTTCCCTTTGTATAAAGGACCATCTACTTTACCGGGCTCAAGTCCAACCAATACGAGTTCCTCTTTCGTAGGTTCGTATTCTTCTTTACAGTTTGTACATATCCTCCGCACTAGCCTTTGGGCCATAACAAGGTTTAAGCAAGACCCAACCAAAAATGGTGCTATTCCAATATCTAGAAGTCTTGTTATTGTTCCTGGTGCATCATTCGCATGTACTGTTGAAAATACTAAGTGACCAGTTAAAGAGAATTTCACTGCAATATCTGCTGTCTCTCCATCCCTTATCTCACCAATGAGAAGTACATCGGGGTCTTGACGCAATATAGAGCGAAGAGTGGAACCAAATGTGAGACCAATATCCTCAAATACTTGAACCTGGTTCACGCCATCTAGTTGATACTCGACAGGATCCTCCACTGTTGTGATATTTGTTCTTTCACTTTTGATCTCTTTAAGAGCCGCATAAAGTGATGTTGACTTACCAGAACCCGTAGGGCCTGAAACCACAACCATACCATAGGGTTGATTTATGACCTTCTTGAACGTATTTAAATTTTGTTTAGGAAATCCTAAAGAGGTAAGGTTAAAGTCAAATCCTGTTTTATCCAGCAGTCGCATCACGACCTTTTCACCATAAACCGTAGGTAAGATAGATACACGTATGTCTATATCTTTCCCTGGTGATTTAACGGAAAATCTTCCATCCTGAGGTAATCTTTTTTCAGCTATATTGAGATTTGATAATATCTTGATCCTCGTCACCAGACCACTTAAGGAAGCTATAGGTGGTGTCATGATAGTCTGCAGAACGCCATCGATCCTAATTCTTATGTAGACCTGCTGCTCCATTGGCTCTATATGGATATCTGTTGCTCGCTCTTTGATAGATTCCTGAAAAATAAGATTAACCAGTTTGACTATGGGCGCATCTTCTTCAGATGCTTTATCAGGCGAGAGATCGACCTCTTCTTGAGATCCTTCATCACCTGAGACAATCGTAATACTGTCTATGGTCTGTTCAACCTCTGCTGTTTTTTGTATCTCTCCATAGACCTTATCTAACGCTTTTTCAAGGAGAGTTGGTCCTGCAACTAAAATATCAGGGTTTAAGTTGGTTAGTCTCTTAATTGAGTCTATGGCAACAACATCCTCTGGATCCTCCATTGCGACAACAATGGTCGTATCGCTACTACTGACTCCTAATACCCTATTCTCGCGTGCAAAATCCTCAGGAATGAGTGCAGCGACCTTCGAGTCAGCCTCCAGTAGAATAAAATTATCTGCTTTTTTGTATCCTAGCTGCTGGCCATAGGCAGTTGCAAAATCATCTTCCTCTATGAGTCCCATTTCTATCAAGGTAGTACCGATCTTCTCGTTCGTTGTTTTTTGCTGCACCAATCCTTCATTTATCCCGCTCTCTGTTGCTTTACCATTATTGACAAGTATCTCACCGATCTTGGAAAATTGTGGATTAAAATCTGCGCTCATTTTCTATTCCTTTGAACTATAATTTCCAGTTTATGGACACTCAGCGGGAGATCTCACTAACAGTATATCCAAAGGATCACTTGTAGTGATCTCCGGAATCAGTAAGGTTGCTGAGAGGCTTGCCGTAAAATCATCGTATGTACATATATTGGGTGTCTGTGTATCATCAATATTGGCTAGAGTGCAAAGTGCTTGGTCAAATTCAACCGTAATTCGAGCATATCCATCTTGATCTGTTCTTACAACTGGTTCACAATTGATCATAGAGTATCCATCCCATTCACCATTGCCTTCCCCTAGATCAAATGTACCCTCTACACCATCCTGTCCAAAATCATCAAATGGCTCTGATACCTCTGAAGTATCTATTAAACCATCCCCATCGATATCAAATGCATCATGATTCTGGTTACCTTGGCCCATATCTACCGTTGTGGGATCGTCATCAGCACCATAGTCACGCCATGAAAAACAACCATCGCCTGCACCAGCTCCTAATACACCCACATCCTCATAAGCCTCGTATCCTAATTCATACCAAGCATTGACCCCAGTCCCCTGGAATGCAACAGGTGCATCGACCACAGGGTTACCATAGAAATCAATGACCAAAGCGCTTATCTGCAGTAAGGCAGGGTTACCATTTAAACTGAAATCCCAATAGGTAGCTTCAGATAATAATGATACCTGGCCTGGCAAAAAGAATAAGGTAGCATCTCCTTGGTCTTCATTAATGAAAGACGCCACAGAGTCACCATTCGCACCAAATGTGAGAGCTCTTACTTGCCCAATATCACCAATGGCATCTGTAGAATAAACTATGTTTGACCTAGCGACACCTGATGTGGCCTGCCCACTTAAAACACCCTCATTATTCGTATAACTTACACCCTCAACAAATGCATCAATGAGTGTATCTGGTGGTAATGGATTTATAGACCAGTACACATATGTTGAATCCTCAACAGGGTTGTACCACCTATCATACACAATCGCAGCGCACTCTGTCTGGTAGAACCCTCCACCGATCGCTTCCGTACTATTTGGATCATACTCCGCTTCAATATGATAGGGAGCACCCGACGCAATAACCACGGGGACCGTTATACTTTCTAGGGCATCGTTAAGGGAATCACAGATGGATGTTTCTAAAGTATTTGCTGTTGCAATGATCCTTACAGGTCCAGGTTCTGTGCCACTGTTCAATGAAACCGTTGCAATGCCATTTACTGACTCGACATTCACAGATGTCTGATCTGGACTATTCAAATACGTTCCCTCCAAGATGGGTTCCAATCTAAAGTTCACAATCACTGGCGTTGTCAAAAGATTACCATTGCTGTCATATATTTCAGCCTTTATATCCGTGGACTCAATGCCACCTCCATCTTTTACAACTATTTCACTTGGATTAGAAGACGGTATTTCAATATATGCACATGAACCAACCGCGCTTTCAGTACCTATGACAATCTGTTTTGATACTGTTACGGTGTCACCCACTGCAGGATGATAAAAAGATGCGTTCACCAAGCCAGGTCCAACATTCTCGCTAAAACTGTACGATTCAAATGTTGTATTTACCATGCCCGTGGCATCAGTATAACACGTGTCACCGCATTCTATGCTACCATTAGCTGATTCTATATTCAATAATACTCCCACAAGATCATGACCATAAGCATTTTGAAGTAGCACGTCATAGGGGCTACTTGCACCAAGATCGATCTGAGCATCTGCAGTGATATTCATGGTATAAGGCCATACCTGCTCTTTCTGGCTAAAAATTGAGAATTCCACATTGTCGATAATATCCTCAGTATACTTAACAGTAATGATCGCTCCGGAAGATGCAGTGGTCTCGATCTTTTCTGCACCATTACCTGGAGTGAAACGAGCATATGCATACCCGTTCCCACCCATATCAGGGAAACCAAATTCTTTGAAGTTCGGTACATATTTTGTCGATGGATCACTTGTGTCAAACGAACCTTCTGTATCTGAAGAGAATTGCAGTGATTTTCCATTTACTCCGGCACCATCTGCGTCCAATAGTCTTGCTATCACAATAACAGAGGTTTTTGCACTCGCATCAGATAAGACCTCTCCAACTATCGTAGGATTAGAGGTCTCACCATGCACAAAAACATGTGCTAAAGACAATGAACCTGTCTCAACTGCAGTGTCTACTTGGGAAGGCAAACGATCATCGCACGATAAAGTGAAGATCGAAATAGAAAGAATCGATATAACACTAATAATTCTTGAATAATGCATGCTATTCTCCTTTACCTTGGTCTGCTTCAGAACCATTTGTCTCTTCATTGGTATCATTAGCTGGGCCAGACCCATTAGTTTCATTTTTTTCTAGTAAGGACCTAGTGACATAGTCTTCATATTCAGCAACCTCTTTGGATTTTACTATTCCTGTATAAGCGTCCTGAATGATCTTTGGTGTGATCTGTATTACGAGATCGGTCTTTCGTTCAATCACGCCCCTTGATGTAAACAATTTGCTTCCTATTATTGGGATCTTATGCAATATTGGCACCTTATAGGTTGTTTGTTTTTTATCGTTACTTAAAAGGCCACCGATGACAATGGATTCCCCATCTTTTACCCTTATAGTAGTAGATGATGTTCTGCTCTTAACTCTTGGTATATTAGCATCTGGACCGATAAATTCAAATATCGTGGATACCTCAGGCTCAACTTTTACCGTAATATAACCATCGGTATTCACGGTAGGTAAAATATTAAGTTTTATCCCAACCTCTTCCTTTTGAACCTGTACCTGACCACCTACTCCACCAGAGCTTAAAATATATGGTACGATGTCCACAAGTTTGATATTGGCCTCTCTTCCGTTGATCGTTGTCAGCCTTGAGTCAGCTAGAACTTCTGCTTTATTATTTCTTAATAACATATCCAGGGTGAGGTCAAATGCCGTGAGCTGCCTACTGAAATATCTTGGAATTATGGCTGTCTCATCCTTCTTTTTACTTAATCTATTAAATCCCATTGTAGCCGGCTTCTGCCCTATTGTTTGATCATCGGGCACAATAGAACCTCCACCCTCTTCAAGCGGCACCCCATTCTCTGCAAGGATGGTACTGTAGCTTGATATCCTGGACCAATCAAGACCCAACTGTTCTTCAACGTCTGCAGCTACTTCGATCAGTCTTGTCTCAAGCATGATCTGTATTGCAGGAACATCAATGCTCTCCACAACCTTTATGATCTCTGCGATCTTTTTTGGAGATGCATTGACCAAAAGCTTATTCCCTGGAATATCTACCTGTACCTGCTCCGAGATATCCTGCAAAAGGTTTTTTACATCCTCAGCCGAAGCATATTTTAATGTGATCACATATGATGTGACGCCTACCTCTTCCTTTAACTTTTTAGGTTCTGCAATTAAAAATGAGTTTCCAACTACCTCATAACTAAGTCCTACAGCCCTGACAACAAGATTGATCGCCTGTTCAATAGGAACCTCATCCAAGTGAATGGATACTTTATCCTGCTTGTTCACATTTGGGTCAGTAACAATGTTATAGCCACTCTCTTTTGCCAAAATAGCAAGAATACTTGGCAAGAATGCGTCCTCTGCATGGACCGTGATCAGGGTATTATCATCTTCCGCTTCACCTGCACCTGACTGCCCGTGGATCGGTTGCATTGTGTTGATCAGAATGAAGCAACATGCTACAATATTCAAAAATCTCATATTAAGCTTTATATTCATAAGTTTTTCCCACTATCCTAAGTTGATGGCTCATTGCCTGGTGCAGGGTAAGATTTTCTACCACTGCTAGTATTTATTATGACCTTTGTACCGTCAATTTCTTCAACAGTACCAATATTTGGAAGAACATCCCCCACTCCAACGGTAAAGGCCTTCCCTCGATAGTCTATTTGAGCCTGAAAATGATCATCTCTCTGGTAAACAAGAGCGACTCTCACTGCATTTCTATTTCGTTTTACTCTTCTACCAGACCCATCTGCTAAAGAGAGCACATTAGTTAGTAACATTGGAGTATTGGTGATATTAAACTTGAATTCACTACGATCTTCAAGCCTTTCTTCTAAATATGATATAATATTCTCTAACTCTTTGTCTGTACCAAATTGAATATCTTCTGCAGCCTCTTTTAAACGACTGTATTTTTTATTCATTGGAAAAAGTTTAAAACTAGTAGCAACCAGACTCACGACCGTAAAAGCGACTACAAGATTCCATATGGTAACTGATCTGTCACTCATGATACTACCTTACTCTTGGATTTTACCAGAGTTATAGTAGATAGATTCACTACAAACTCTTGATATATTAATTTATCTTCATTGGTATTGGCCTTGATCCTCTCTATACCATTCTTCACCTCAAACTCATCTATTGTGATCAGCCTCGGTGAACGCTCGATCTCAGAAAGAAATTTTCCAAACTGATCATAAGAACACTCTAGCGTGATGATATATGGTGCTTTGAAATAGGTTATCTTATCAATACGTGGTTTGGGTTTTATGCCCAATAGCTTTATATCTAATTCTTCCAGCATATCAGTTAGATTATTTAAGAATGGGAGACTAGCATCATCTGCGAGGGAGTCCGCTTTCGATAGCGCCAGGTTTTCTTGAAATAATGTAAATACCCTATCTAATTGACTGGCTAAGATCTGAGCACTGATCAGATTCTCATTAAGCTCTTGCTGCTCTTCCTCTAGCACTCTGATCTCAAATGGTTTTTCACCGATCAATAAGGATGCGCTTACCCAATAGGATAAGGTCAATAAGATCATAGATCCGAATAAAATAATATTTCTTTTTTCAGCCATATATTATGTTCAGGAAAAATTCTTTTTCCCGCTCCTCTTAGAACTTGCTTCAATCTCAAACCTAACAATTTCTTGTCCTCTGACATTTACCTTACTATGCCCTACATATTTTATTTTGCTAAAGTTGCTTGAGAATTCTTTATTGTTGCGCAATGTTTGGACATATTCATCTATGATCTCAAAATCCTTTCTATCCTCAAACGTAAGTGCTATTCCTCTAATCACAAGCTTTTGACGTTTATACCTGAGACCTGTGATCGCAATATCATCGGGAGTAAGAGTTCCCATTTTTTCTAGATTTTTCGCCCAGAGGAACCTTTCTTGCTCAAGTTCTGCAAATGATA
The DNA here is from genome assembly GCA_913020665.1 of uncultured bacterium. Taxonomy (GTDB): domain Bacteria; phylum Fidelibacterota; class Marinisomatia; order Marinisomatales; family UBA1611; genus CACEUX01. The sequence continues at coordinate 62,107 of CAJVZI010000001.1, forward strand.
GAATATCATCTTTTGAAAGGTTCTTTCCCTGCGACTGGAGTTTATTTATCTCATCTTTTAAGCGTGATATCTCCTTTTCCTTTTTGTCAATAATACCGTCATAACCGGAGCTTATCATCCAGACCCTCACGTTCACACCTAGCAGCAATACGATCAAAACACCAAATACACCCCATCGCACTCGTTCTCGCACCCTTGCCTGACGCGTTTCTGCACTCTCAGCTTTATTAAGATTGATAACGATATAATGCTTATCCAAGGTCCATACCTCCTCGTATCCCCAGTCCAAGTGCCGTTGTATATTGGCTTGGATTAGATATTGAAACATCATCAGCACCATCCATGGAGTCAAATGGGTCAAACACCGCACACTCTATATTTAATTTATCCTTTACCACCTCTGAAAGTCCGGGTGTCCCGGCTGCGCCCCCTGTCAGAAATATTTTTAGAAAGAAACTCTGACCGGTCTGTTTTGCATAGAACCGTAGTGAGCGTCTCATATCCTCTATCAGGTTATCATATACAGTCCTTTCAGCAATGCCCACCTCATTCATATTGTCACTAGTGGAATCACTCTTAGATGCTGAAAGACCATCTTTAAACAAAAGGTCCTGCGCTTCAATGTACCCAATTTCCTTCTTTTCAGATAATTCTTTTACAAAATGATGTCCTCCTATGGGCAGGTCTCTAGTAAAGAACTGCTCACCTTTCCCATATACAACCAGAGTTGAACTTACCGCACCTATATCAAGCATAACGACCAATCCATCATCGGGTATATCTTTTGCAAATGAAAATGCATTGCTCATTGCTATTGGATTAACATCCACAATGCCAGGCTTCAGACCGCACTCTTTTAATAGATCTATGTGGTTATTTAAAACTCCCTTAGTACATGCAACTAGCCCCACATCTATCTTGTCTACCTCTTTCTTATTTGAACCAAGTATCTGGTAATCTATTACCGCATCAGTACCATCCATGGGGATATGCTTCCTTGCTTCAAATGTCATGGCTGATTCCAATTCATCCGAAGGCATTTCCATAGTAGTGATCTGTTTGATACTCGCAGATGATCCATTGATGCCTGTGATCAAACCTTTAGCCTTTCTAGGGTTGAAACCCTGCTGTCTAAAAAGTTCTTTTACTGCCATAACCCAGTGAGAGTGGTCGATCTTCTCTGGATCGTATGTCGCATTTTGTTCTGGAACCAATCGACATCCGGCATCGATGACCTTGTATCCCGTTTTTGTTTTTTCAGCGGTGACCATTTTCACGTACTGACGTCCAATATCTAAACCCAAATACATTTCAAATACCTATTCCTGGTTATTGGTTCTTGCTTCACCATATGAAGCCATTTTTAGTATCACTGTATTATTTGTACTTTGTAAATCAGGAAAATATGGCGGGGGTTTGAGCTTCAAATTCCAATCATAGTGATAGCTTTTATTATATCCTACACCAGGAGAAACATTATACGGTCCGGGATAATTCCTTTTCATATACCCTCTTCTAAATTGTACAATAGAGCCCCACAGGTATACTGTGCCTCTTATGTCATCACTTCCAGTATACACTCCTGACTGATCATCTGACCTATAATGATTTCTATGTCCACCACGACCATCAGCTATGATACCATAACCTAATCCATCATTCCAGTCGTGATAATTTGCAAGTGTATTTTGCCAGTAATGAGAAATAAATCCTCCATTCATGGCAAGAATAGCAGCATTGATCCTGATATGGTTACCATACTGTCCACCTCTAGCGCCATTTGGCCTGGTATTTGCGATGATCACACTACCGCCAGCTATGAGACCCAGCACATTATTTGTACCACCATCCTGAGGATGGATTACCATACCACTTCCATATGAATCATTATACTTTACATCATCTATTAGCCAAATATTTCCCCATACACGATCGATCTTGCTATTATCGTCATGCCTGCGATACTCTGTATAGTCATCTGTAACAATGGTATATTGACCATCTACTATACCTCTTACTAAGACCTGACCGCCTTTGATGTAGATCACTTGTGGTGAATTACCTCTTGAAAAAAAGGTATTAGACATATAAACATATTCACTATTGTAGATCTCATCAGGGCAGTTAAAGATATCACATGAACCACCACCAGCGGTCCAATAATCAAAATCAAAGTGCTGGATCCTCCCTGCCTCACAATAATCGGTTCCATTATCAGGATGGTCGTGATAATAGTGGAACGCATTCCACTCCGTATCCTCGTCCAATCCTTCGCTCGCATCCAAGTTCACAACGGTGATGTTCTCTCCATGATTGAAGCCAACTCCAATAGGGCCATTATAAGCTAAGGATGCTTGATCAAATGCCAATCTTAAAAAGCCAAAAGCTGCGCCAAAGGCATTTCCATCACCATCAGGGTCGCTTGCTGTAAATGTGAATGCTTTCGTATTATCGTCATTGTAGATCATAAACTGATCTCCAACATTAGCAACCAGCTCACCTGTTTCTACTAGATTATATAAATTCACACCATCCAAGGAGATCGGATCCATAAGAAAATAACTTGGATTTCCAGTGTATGTATTTGTTGTACCATCAAAATTGTTACTATTGCTGAGATGTACGCCATTATTAATGTCATCTGCAAATGTTACACCTTGGCCAGTAGAATCATAAACATAGCTGAACTCTGCAGGGGGGTTTCCAACAGGTGGAATATTATACCACCATTGAGTTGCCCAATAGCCACCTTCTACAAATTTTATTTCCGTCATGATAAGCGTATCTTTTTTACCCGGCCTGAATAATTTACTATCTGCAACAAATGTTCTTGTCGCATTCTGCCTTGCAACCTCAGCAGAATTTTCAGGGGGAAATATGATCTGAGATACTGTATCTAGAATACTAACACCATCATCCCCTTCGAAGATATTATCATTGCAAGCACCCCAATTGATCGCGTTTCCATATTGCTCAATGGCCTCAAATGTAATATTGACCTCACCACTGAAATCAGGACACCCATAGTTGCTAAAGGTCATATTCCCATTTGTATGCACCTTTCCCTCTAGCTGATCGCCAGAACCAAAATTTACTGTTCCAGTATTACCTGGACCTATCGGTAGCTCCTCATGAGTAAAATACATAAACTCTTCAAATCCCTGAGGAACCATACTAGTATATACTCTCCTTTCGATAGAGACATTTGTACCACTAGGTGTTATATATTCTGCTACACCTGTTGAATATGCAACATATTCTTTACGCGTGCTATTTGGAAGAAGCTGAGTAGAACAAGCAATATCCTTATACATGCCTATAGGTATATTATTCTCATCACTTCCATACATTACACCATTCTGAAGTAACAGTGTATCTGATGTAATATAAGGTAGAATGACCACACCTACGTCATTCAGTCCAGCCTCTGCTGCGTACAATGCTTTCCACTCAGCATAACGATATTTTTCCATAGCAGATTGGCTAAACGAATTCTTTAAGTAAGCAACTGTAAATGACATGCTGACAAGGGTAAACAGAAGAGCTAATGGGGCTGCGCTCCCTCTAGTAAACGATCTAAACATCAGGGTTTATCCCCAGTGCATTGGTCACTTTTGTTTGTATATAAGATGTTCCTAAAAAAGCGGTCCTATGATAGATATGCTGTTCTTTTATTGGTTGAAATGCATCATCCATTACATCCGATTCCATAGCTAAAACTAGGGTGATATCAAGAAATGAATTCTTGAAGGTACTTGATCCAAGCCCAGCGCTCATATCGTATTCTATGACAAAGTCGTCAATATAGACCGTTCTTGTATTTGCGCCTCTAAATGCACCCTCACTAGGGAAGTTTAATACACCATCAACAGGTATATTGCTATTAAATAGGATGCCAGTCCTCGCATTGCATGTAATGGTCAATTCAGGAGACATGTCTGTAAAGTATTTATATAATTTTAATCGTGCAAAACCACTAAAACTATCAACCTCTATCTTTTGTGCCCGGTTAAGCTCTCGCACGATCTCTCTCATGATATTATTCCCATATTGGCGAAGGTCTTGTCTAACTGTGTCAGTCTGGTAGTGAAGCATAACAGCCTGAGCTCCACTTGTCATACCAATCCCAATTATCGCCATTACAACGATTCCGGCTGTGAGCTCTAAAAGCGTCATGCCGTAGCTAGATCTCTTTAGGAATTTCGTTATCAAAGCTCAAACTCGGTCATTATTGTTGATATTCTCCTCTCATACCCAGTGTCACCTGCATATCTTCCTGTTGGGGAAGTAAACCTATCTCCCCACTTTATCCAGCACTCCAATTCATATCGCGTGAGGTCTGTATTGCCATAGTCATTAAAAGGATTTAATCTTCTAAGGTCATAATAGAGTCTTGCCTCAATAGAATTCTTTTGACCCATACCACCTACAAGAAAGATCTCATCGCCGTCAGGATCTCCTGCAAGTTCATACACAGAGAGGCTTCCATCAGCGATCCGCCCTTTCCAATATTCCATATAGTTCAATAATTCCTCTGTCGCTCTTTCTTTGATCTCGAGTGAGTGCAACTCACCTCGGGCATGAACAACGCCCATCATCAGGCCAACACAGGCTATGGATATGATGACAGTAGCTGTCATTACTTCAATAAAACCAATGCCCTGACTCGAATTCTTTAGGTTCATAGAACGTTTTGGGCAAATAATTTTGGGTTTTCAGCGATACTTTCTGCCATTTTTCTCTCAATATCACCTTGGGAAACCAATCTCTGTAGATCTTGATCTAGTGACTGCATCCCCTCAACACCACCTGATTGAATGATCGATGGTATCTGGTATATTCTATCCTCGCGAATAAGATTACGTATAGCCGTGTTCGCGATCATTACTTCGCATGCAGGTAACCTGCCTTTGCCGTCCTTTGTTTTTAATAGTTTCTGGGCTATCACAGCCTCAAGACTCTCTGAAAGCATGGATCGGATCTGTCCTTTCTGACCCGTTGGAAAAATATCAATGATCCGGTCTATGGTCTTTACAGCGCTCGAAGTATGGAGGGTCGACAAGACCAGGTGCCCTGTCTCGGCAGCAGTTAATGCTAGAGATATGGTCTCTAGATCTCTCATCTCACCAACTAAGATCACATCTGGATCTTCTCTCAAAGCTGAGCGCATGGCATTTGCAAAACTATGTGTATTCGCGCCAAGTTCTCTCTGATTGATCAGACTTTCTTTTGTCTCGTGATAATATTCTACAGGATCCTCAATCGTAATGATATGACAGCTTCTCTGAGTATTGATATGGTCTACCATTGCAGCTAGAGTCGTACTCTTTCCTGAACCTGTCGGACCAGTCAATAGAACAAGACCTCTATCCATCAGAGCAAGGTTTTTCAAAACGGGCGGAATGCCAAGATCATCAAAGTCTTTGACAACCTCTGGTATGGTACGAAATACTCCGGCCAACCCTTTTATTTGATTGAAAAAATTGACCCTAAATCTTCCTTTACCCTCTAAACTGGCAGAAAAATCGATCTCCTTATTTTCTTCAAAAAGTTTTAGCTGATCTTCGTCCAATACCTGAGGAAGTATGGACTCCATATCTCCTTGCTTAAGTGGGTCCATATTTAGTGGCTTCATAGTACCGTTTATTCTTACCATTGGTATTGAGCCAACACTTAAGTGAAGATCTGAAGCACCACTATCAACGGAATAAGAAAGTAACTTATTAAGATCCATCAAGTTCTATTCCCCTTCAGGCGAACCATATCCTGTAAATTTTCCAAGATCAGCATCATATACAACCTGATGACCTGCACCACCTGACATCTCTTCAGTACTCGTTGCAGTGATACGACCACCCTGGTCACTGAGCTGTAGATCAAAAGACCATTTTAGTTTTGTTGAGCGACTGACATCTAACTGCCCTGCTCTTTCCAGTTCATCTATCTCAGAAGGCCACTCACCTCTAGTTTGGTAGTACATCTTTGAAGCATTATTGATATTTGACATCACGGTTCGTGCTTCAGATGCGTATGAGCTTTTTACATAATCTAGATAGGTAGGTAATGCTATCACCGCAAGTATTGCTACAATAACAACCACAACCATGATCTCGATCATAGTAAAACCTGATCGAGTACTCCGTTTTAGTTCCATACCGTATACATCCTTATTTTAATATTATCAATTACTTATAAAATCTTGATCTTACCGAGATAGAATGCACCTATCCCCTTCTCACTAAGAAAACGTTAAAAAGTGTGATATTACTCACACTATGCTCAAATTATTTGAGGAGCAGGACTTTTTGTGTGCTCGTATAAGACCCGCTCGCAAAGTGTATAAGGTAAACACCAGTTGAAACCTTGTTCCCATCATTATCCTTTGCATCCCATTCAGCCTCATAATTTCCCACACCCATAGGTGCATTTTTTAGCGTTCTAATAAGTCTTCCACTCATGTCAAAGACACTTAGCTTGACCTTACCTTGTTGCGCCACACTAAATGCGATCCTGGTCTTTGGATTAAATGGATTAGGGTAAGGTTTATGAAGGGCGAAATTATCGGGAACTTGATCAACATTCAACCCAAGAAGTTCAGATATATCAAAGATCACACCATTGAACTCTACCTCTTCGATATCAAATAGGTGGTCAGTTCCATCTCTTCCGGGTTCTAGGTCAATTATGTGGTAGGACGAATCATCGGTTGCATGAGGTGGGATAACGACATACTCATCTCTATCTCCTGCATAAATAGCTCTATCAATTCCTTCTTCTCCATAGATAATATCATCACCAAAAGACCCAAGGAACATATTATCCCCAGCGTTCCCTTTAAAATTATTTATGTAATGATTACCATAGATACTTACTGGTTCTTCACCGTAAATAGAAATATCTGTCAGATATTGTGAGCGGTATGTATAATCTAGATCATTCTGTCGCTCTAAATGGAAATCATTGCTAAAGGTCTCTGCCAATGATGCTGAATACTGCCATGTTTCACCAAAGAACCCTTGAATAATATTATATAAACCAGGGTCACCCGATGCCATTGCCTCTCTTTCAATGAATGCATATTCTTGGTCGCCAGAGTACCCATCATCAGAGGGGTCGTGCTCCCACAGGCCGAAATAACACTCTAGACCCATAGCAAGGTATTCCTCGTCATAATCCTCGGGAGGAAGGTCTGATAATGGATTATAGATTTCGTTAGCGATCGCTTCAGCCATTGCATCTTCAATGGCATTTTGCATACCTGGGGCTGCTAATTGGATACCAAATCCGTGTACAAAATGTAATATCTCTTCATAGGTCGCATCACGCTCAGAGCTATTCATATATGCTGGACTACCCTCAGGATGGACCTCAGTTGCAAGTAGATCCTGTCCCTGGACGCCAGAGTCGATCAATGTCCAGAGGTTTTGATTTTCATATTCACTCTCGTCATTCAATAAAAAAAGTATGGCATTAGTTGTAGCGATCGCATTTGCGATAAGGGACTTACTACTACCCCAATCACTTCCTGGAATATCTACTAAATATGATTCCAGAACGCGTCTAGCATGCAATATCTGCTCGGTTGTGAAATCATCCTGGATCAGTATCTGTATTAGATCTTCATTTGGCGCTACGATATGGGTATACCTGGATGCCACTGCGGAGAATAACGGATCTACATCATCAGGCAGTGGAACGATCCCATTTTCAGAACCAGATAGGTCAATATTTGGCAATGTGGGTGTTGAATTATCCCCAGTAACTGTCAAGGTTACAGGCACTGCAACCGGGTCGGCTGTGGGGCTGATAATATTTATAGATGCGGCATAATCCCCCTCGCCAAGACCCACGGTAACAGCCTGAGCATAGATATTAGTTGATTGATTGCCATTTAGTGAACCTTCTAGGCTACCATTGTCCGAAGACAGAGTAAGCCAAGGAACAATATCAAAAGAATATGTTGTAGCTTCCCATGAGAAAGCATTAGAGACAAAACCTTCTCCAACAGATGATATCTGTGTGCCCTCTGTGCCGCTTAAATTCTGCCATCCAATAGTTGACTGATCTGTGGTACCATCCATCTGATCATAATTACACTTGAATCTCCCATCAGAGTAAAGGACTATTTGAAAATCATAAGTACCAGAGCCAGCAGTACCTTCCCATCTAGCGACATCATCGAACCAAACAACTACACGTTCGTCATTGGCGTGATAGTATATATCTCCTGAGGCGTTTGAATTTCCATTATCATTATTTGGATTAAGGTCATCAAAAAAACCAAAGATCGCAGGTCTAGGCATAGAGGTCGACGGTATGTCTCCATTTTCCCATGCGGTCTCATTCTCACTATTCCAGCCTACCCATCCATTAGCATTAACCTGTAAATAGTCATATGTTTCTGAAAAAAATTCAAAATCAAATGGAAGTGAAATTGTTTGTGATGAGAATTGGTCGTTACCAGGAAATGTTAATTGTGTAGCAATATCTTCTATATCTATCCAATCAAATGATAGGTCTGGCTCCTCAGTTGATGTTGTCCAATAATAGTTACCACCATCTGGACCACCCTGAGGATTCAAATATGAATCTGAACTAGAAATGACTGCCTCATAATCCAAAACAGTCTCAGGCTCTCCAATATTTGATATCGTGAGCATTTCGACATCATATTCTCCTGCATCCAGATCAAAATTCAGAGAAGTTGGGTCTACTGATATTATAGGTGAACCAAATGATACCGTGAAGGTAATTGAATCACCCGATGAAGAAACATTATAAAGGTTCAATCCACCCTGAGCACCATTGCCATTATTATAGAGAAAACATGATGGATCTGTATCGTCATTTAGCTCTGTATGGTTGTAGTCAGCACTGAAAGGCGCCTGATCAAAATTGCCAGTATTATTTAAGTTTCCTCCTGGCCGATAAACATATAACTCATCTGGAGGACCCTGCGCATTTCCATTCCCAGCCTCTGTATTGATCCTATAAGCCACTAGACCTGATCTTGGTCCTGGTGCATTCACATCATACATTCCTTCTTGTTTTCGATACTCTAGAACAAAATATTCAGTCTCAGAGTTTGGTGATGGTATCTTATATAAAGTATTTTCTTGTTCCTGAAGTGGATTTAATGAATAGGTTCCACTTTGCGTCAACTCTGTAAGTTCAACCCAATCAAAATATTTCCATTTTGTAAAAGCACTAGGAAACTGGGGTGGGTTACCATTGGATGCCATAACATCCCATCCTCCAACTGGTGTAGGCGCACCACCGCCATCGTAGTGATAATAGTCCGGAGCGCCAAGCACATGACCGAATTCATGACACAATACACCAACATTATAGTACCAAGACTCAGAAAGCATGAACAGATAATCATACACCTGCGAACCATTTATATATGCATTTTGACCATATAATGCCCAGCGATGTGGCCATAACAGATCAGCCCAATCCCCAGGATTACCATAGACAACAAATGAAACAGCATCAACAAACCCATCATCATCTGCGTCAACATCTAACAAAGGAGAAACGCTCGATGTGATGGAATTGATCGCATTAGCAAGTAGTGTATGCTCCCTCTGCGCTCGCTCAGTTGCATTCTGATATCCTTCCGGATTTGCATTAGAGTAGGGCTCATAATAGCTTCTATTAAACTCATCAACATATGATGTATTAGATCCGTCAAACGTACCTGGGAAATGGAATGTATTCACCATAAGTGTATTATAGGATACCTCCCAAAAATAGTGCCTTAGAGACGGTTCGTCCTCATCTGTTTGAAAGACCGCATCATAGTACGCCCGATCAAAAGGAAAATCAGGGTCATCTGCAAAGCGTATGAATACATTTATCTGAGCGATCTCGCCTGATGAGGGTGCATCTCTAGTGACTGTATCCGTAGGACCATGACCGTAGAATTCCTTATTTCTATTGTATATTTCTTGACTAATATCATATCCGGGCTCAAGCCCAATACTCCTAGGGTCTCCAAGTCCTACCCTCATATCCGTTGGCACGAGATCACCATCAAGCCCTCTGTCTGCATAATAGTAGTAACCATCTTCAGGGTCTAAAATAATTGTAAAATCATTTCGATCATGTAGCCTTCGACCATATTGATCACCGGTAACAAAACAATCGAACGTCTCACCATCAGGCTGCGTTATCGTTCTAGGGATATCATCGAACCAGGTCGCAGAAATACTAGAGATCGTAATACTAATAAAGAATAATAATCTTAGAGTTCTCATCTAAAATACCTAAATGTTTAATTATAATAGTATATAAGTTACTTAAGCAGGATCATTTTTTGGGACTGACTAACAACCCCATCTATCATTAATCGATAGATATAGGTACCTCCACTTACAGGCAAACCAAGATCGTTATTCCCATCCCAAAAGTGTCTAGTGATACCTGAAACGATCTTACCGTCATGCAAGGTGCGAACTACTTGTCCCTTTATGTTAAAGATCGCCAGACTGCCTTTAGTGTCCCTATCAACAGAGATATTAATATTTGTTGATGGGTTAAAAGGGTTTGGAAAATTTTGGCTAAGTTTAACCACGCAAGGAATTAAACTGGATGTCCTTAACAGATCAATATCCAACCTGATCTGGTGAAATGTGGTTCCGTCACTTGATACATATTCTGCTACAAATGATTCCTCTGACCACTCTGTTAATTCATAGACCAATTCTTCGAATCCTAACACCCCAAGCGGAGTTATGAATCGCCTCAAAAAAATGACCTGTGTATACTCTTTATCAAAACCAAAATAATGATATGCCCAATCAAGGTCCTCATTATAGAGAAAATCGCAGGATGACGTATATATATGAAAGCCATCTCGGTCACCACCCTCACTCACTACCAGTGATATATTACGATTATCATATGTCAAATTGGGTGAATCTAGTAGTTCTAAACCGGTCCAATGACCTAAAAAGTTAGAAAGACCCTGGCCATTAGCTATATTGATTAGCATAAGGAGCAAGAACAGTGATATTTTATAGAGTTTTAGGTTAGCCATGTCTATAACAATCCATAGGCTAAATATACATCCTTGGAGAGCATTAAGGGAACCTTGTTTAGAGCCCCTTGTGCTTCAAATCACTATTTTAATAGGATCATTTTATTCTTTGTGATATTTGATAATGTTGATAAGTGATAAAAATAAATACCACTTGCAACTTTCTGACCATAATTATCGCAAGAATCCCACATTACCTTGTACTCACCGGGAGTTCCAAAGCCCGATACCAAATTTTTTATGAGCTTACCATTAATGTTATATATATTAATAGAATACTCTCCATGCTCACTTAAGGTATATATAATATTGGTAGTGGGGTTAAAAGGGTTAGGAAAATTAGTGAGTAGTTCAAATTTATCCGGTTGAACTTGAGATGGGTCTACAGCAAGAGCACCACAGGATGACTCATAGGCTCCAATTAAGCCTGATGAATCTGAGGCTGTTTGACATATCGATGATTCTTTTAAGTTGTATTCAAGGTTTTCAGGAGAGCAAAATTCAGGGTCTTCATTGATAATGCCTCCATCGGTGGTAAATACCAAATTTGAAAGATCAGTAAAAATACTCTCACCTCCATCTATATCTGAGTAGCTAACATCGATATAAGTTAGCCCGCTAGACTCGGGTGCATATAGAAGTGTTCCATTATTACCCCAAACTATAGAATTTTTTATTGTTACTGCAGAGCTGTAGAGTGCCATAGCCGAACCAACACCTGATGTATTGCCTGCAAATGTGGTTTGATCTAGGTCAATGGATGCCTGATAAGCAACAATTCCGCCGCCATAATCGTAGCCATTGTTTTGTTCAAAGGATGTCCATTCTATGGTACCTATCCCACCGCTCTGATAAAGTCCTGCACCTTCAATAAAGGCTTCATTGTTCTTTATTGCACTATGGTGCATAGTAGGCTCTGCATTCTCAAAATACAATCCTCCCCCCCAATATGCGATATTATTCTCTACCACGACACCATCAAAAAATGGAGAACCTTCTGTAACATATATTCCGCCGCCCAGATTACCCCCATTATTCCTTACCGTTATATCCTTTAAAATAGGATCTGCTCCGGCAATATAGATACCCCCTCCGATCTCAGCTGTATTATTTTCTACAACGATCTTCTCAAGTGTTGGAGATGAATTTATTATAGCTATACCGCCACCATATGGATGAGAACCACCGCGAAATGAAATACCCCTTATGGTTGCATTATTATTTGATGATTGATCCAATAATAAACAGCTCCCTCCAACAGGGCCTGGAGCAAAATAGGTCTCTAATATAAAACTTGGGTCATCTTCATTAAATGCTCTTGACTCTAGGACGATGGTCTTAGACTCAAAATCAATAGGTTCTGTATATATACCAGGGTTCAGCCTGATCGTATCGCCATCCACTGAAGAGGTCACAGCCCTGGCAATGGTCTCAAAGGGTGCTTCGAGACTTCCATCATTTGAATTATCACCATTTGAATCAACATACCATACAGGCCCCAGATTAACCGGACCACAACCTGCTCCAAAGCATCCGATCAATGCTCCCGCTGCTCCACCACCAATACAGGATGAATTCTCTCTAACATAGTAGTTTCCATCAGAGCTATTACAAAAATAGGGTTCTTCATCTAGGTTGCCAGTTCCCCAGTTCAGCTCTCCGTTATCATTGATCTCGATACCATCTTCTCCATTTTCAATAATACTATATATCACACCTAATTCTACTTCTGTGCCTTCAGACCTGAAGTATATCTGAGGGGAATCATTTCCCCAGACAACAGTATTTAGCAAGTTAACGTCCGAATTATCCCTCATGTATATGCCATTACCATAGAGCCCTGCAGAATTATTTGCCATGGTCAGGTTTGTAAAATCAACCGTTGAATTATTTCTGATATAGGCACCAGCTCCAGAGCTAGACACATTATCAGCAATAAGCGAGAAAGAAAATTGCGGATCGGCATTATTAACATAGAGCCCGCCACCCAAACCTTCTGCCTCATTGTCAATTATCTGGACCTGGTCTGCTTGGAGATCCGCATCATCTTTTAAGGTAATTCCACCTCCAGAATTATTAGCGGTGTTCTGATTAAAGATAACATTTTGCATAATGGGACTTGATTCGTTTCGCAGATAGCAACCCGCTCCATATTCAGCTATATTTTCAAAAAAAGTACAGTCATAGAATTCTGGGCTGGAACTGACTCTAGAATATAAACCACCCCCAACATCATCTGTTTCATTTCCATTGATGATACAACCGTAAAACCTTGGAGATGCATTATAGCAAAATATTCCACCTCCACCGCCTTCATTCGCAATATTATCTTGGATGATACAGTCCCTTATAACAGGGTCGCTGCCTTCACAATATATGCCTCCACCATATGTATAAAATGAACCATTATCATCTGGATCCTCATCATTACCTGTCCCATTTTGGATAGTGAATCCTTGAAGAATGCTTTGATCGGTCTCACTATTAGAGAATGTAACAACACTACCATTTTCTTGGGCATCAATGATCGTTGCTCCGATCAATAAAGAATCATTCTCGATTAAATAAAGAGATGATACCAAAATAGCTTTGCCCTCAAAATTGATCGATTCAGGATAAAATCCAGGACTGACAAGAATTGAGTCACCATCACTAGAAACGTTTATTGCTTCCTGTATGGTAGGCTGTTCATCTGGTACATAAATGGTATCTGCCATTATAAATGAACCTGTTATCAGGATGAATCTGTATATTCTATTCCGCATATATAAATATTATTAGGGGGGCAAAATTATAATTAAAAATTGTGGAATTCAGGGTGAAGTTCACTATATCCTATATTAATTTCCTGCCCTTCATAACGATGATATATAATACCAACGTCTATGTACCTAGCTATACCTAAAGAAGATATCAATAACGAGTCTCGCGTAGCGGCCACACCAGGAACGGTGAAAGAGTTGATCAGTGCTGGACTAGATGTGTATGTGGAAACAGAAGCTGGGTCAAAATCATATATTAGTGACAAAGAGTATGAAGAGGCTGGAGCGAATATTATAGGCTCAGGGAATGAGATCCTATCGCAAGCAGATATAATTATAAAAGTTCTACCCCCTTCTGTTGAGCAGGTATCACAGATAAAACCAAATGCGATCGTTATTTCACTATGCCAAACAACCAGAGAGTTAGATATTGTTAAGGCGATGAGAGATAGGTCTTTGACAAGTTTATCAATGCATCTCGTGCCAAGAACAACGCTAGCTCAAAAAATGGATGCACTTTCATCACAGGCAAATATCGCTGGATATAAAGCAGTCTTAATGGCAGCTAGTAAGCTTAGCGTATATATGCCACTGCTTATGACCGCAGCGGGAACGATCAGACCAGCAAAAGTTCTTATTTTAGGTGCCGGAGTAGCAGGTCTTCAAGCGATTGCGACTGCTAAACGCTTAGGAGCACATGTTGAGGCATTTGATGTCCGCCCTGTTGTCAAAGAGCAGGTTGAATCGCTAGGTGCAAAATTTATTGAGGTCGATTCCAGCGGTGATGAAGGAGTCGGTGAGGGTGGTTATGCCAAAGAGACCTCTGATGATTATAAACAACGACAGCAGCAATTGATCCATGAGCACATCAGTAAAGCAGATGTAGTGATAACCACTGCGTTAATTCCAGGAAAACCCGCACCCATACTTATACCCACTTCTATGGTTGATGCTATGAAACCAGGATCGATCGTAATGGATCTCGCCTCTGAGAATGGAGGCAATTGTGAACTCACGCAAAAAGATGAGGTCATAGATTATAATGGTGTTACTATTGATGGGACATCAAATATTCCTGGAACCATGCCGGTCCATGCAAGTGAATTATATGCGAAAAATATTACAGCGCTGTTAACGTATATGATCAAAGATGGGCAGTTGGATCTAGACCTCGAGGACGAGATCATATCTGGGTCAATGTATACTCATAATGGTGAAATAACACATGAACAAACCAAAGATGCTTTAACTGGATAAATATGGATATAAATATACTCACTGTTTTCATTCTCGCGATCTTTGTCGGTTTTGAGATCATTACCAAGGTTCCACCCACGCTTCATACACCACTAATGAGTGGGTCTAATGCTATATCAGGAATCGCGGTCGTTGGTGCGATCATCTCCACAAAGATCGATGGTGGAGTTGGTACATACCTTGGTCTTATTGCTGTGGTCTTTGCGACAATCAATGTAGTTGGTGGTTTTATGGTCACGGATAGAATGCTAAAAATGTTCAAGCGGAAATAACGTACTACATGGCTTATTCTAATATATTCTACGTTCTAGCAGCTGTCCTATTTATTCTAGGGATAAAGAAATTAAGCCATCCTAAAACAGCTCGGAATGGCAACTTTATCGCTGCCTCTGGCATGCTGATAGCCATACTAGCTACTCTCCTATCTTACGGTGCAATAGACCTTCAAATGATATTCATAGGAATGATCATCGGATCGATAATTGGTGCAACATTTGCTCTTAAAGTAGAGATGACACAAATGCCCCAAATGGTAGCAATTTTCAATGGGTTTGGTGGTAGTGCTTCAGCTCTTGTCGCCGCTGCTGAGTTTCTTAAGACAGGAGATGCAACAACATTCACATATAGTACAATAGTTATATCTATTTTTGTAGGGACCCTCACATTCACAGGAAGCTTTATTGCATTTGGGAAACTACAAGGATTTATCAGTGGACAACCGATCGTATTCCCTGGGCAACAATTAATAAATGCTTTGTTTGCATTGGCTCTCTTAGCAACGGGTTTCTTTATCGTCCAAGAGCCTAACCAAATGAACTACTTTTACGGTGTCATTATTATCTCTGCGATCCTTGGCATTACACTTACCATACCGATCGGTGGTGCTGATATGCCAGTTGTCATATCTTTATTGAATTCTTACTCTGGCGTCGCTGCAGCAGCGACCGGATTTGTTCTCATGAATAATGGCTTGATCATTTCTGGAGCTTTAGTTGGCGCCTCTGGACTGATACTGACAAATATAATGTGTAAGGGGATGAATCGTTCTTTGGCGAATGTGATATTTGGCGCAGTTGGTCTTGAACAAGAATCATCTCAAGGTGGGTCAGAAAAACAGGTCACAATAAAAAGCTATTCAACGGAAGAAGCTGCCATGATCTTTGATGCTGCAGAAAAAATAATTGTTGTACCAGGCTATGGACTAGCCGTTGCTCAAGCACAGCATGCTGTTAGAGAGGTTGCCGAATTTCTAGAGGGTAAAGATAAACAGGTGCTCTACGCCATTCATCCTGTAGCAGGGAGAATGCCTGGACATATGAACGTACTATTGGCAGAAGCCAATATTCCATATGAACAACTTAAAGACCTTGATGAGATCAATCCTGAATTTGAGGACTGCGATGTTGCTCTGGTACTAGGAGCGAATGATGTGGTCAACCCTGCAGCAAGGCATGACACCTCATCTCCTATCTATGGAATGCCTATTCTTGATGTAGATAAATCTAGAACGGTAATTATCAATAAAAGAACTATGAATACTGGTTTCGCTGGTATTCAAAATGAACTTTTTGGTTTTGATAATTCAATAATGGTATTTGGTGACGCGAAAGATATGCTACAACAGCTACTTAAAGATCTAAAAGAGCTGTAATTATTTTATAATCTAAATTACTTATATCTTTTCTTTAGCGGGATCTATTTTAACTTTTGAAGAACTAGAGTATAGTCCAAGAGCAATATATTTTTCACAGACCGCCTCAGCATAATCCTCTGAAAAGTATTTACCGACCTTAAAGACGCGACCTCCTCTCGATTCAACGATCTCAAGTTCAGGTAATAATTCCCTTACAGCTTCCATTTGCTGATCTCCCTGTGGTACAATGCTTACCTCAAACATTTCCATCTCTCCACCTTTCTCTTGGCTTACGTAATGAGATATCATGCCTGTGAATTCTGCTACTGCCATTGCTTCCTCTTCTGTAACCTCATCATCTGCTTCGGCCATTAAATTAATTAGGTCCACAAGTCCTTCTGCTACTTCGGTATCAGGACCCTCATCTAGATATGATTGTACCAGACCCTTTAGTTCAACCAGATTAGTAACCTCTTGGGGTTTACCAGGTGTTAGATCTGGAACATCAATACCCCATTTCTCAGAAAATTGATTGATAAGATCGATCTCTTCTTGCGCGATATCATCATCAATAGCAGCTAATTTATTCAAGATATCAATGATCTTTCTGGCGCCTTTTGGCCTGATCATATCAGATATAAGGTCACCAGATTCCTTACCCTCCAATTTTAAAGCACGTCCAAGGAGTGTAAAAAAACCAACACCTCTATTTTTATCTACAAAGTATCCTGTACCTATCAATGTAAATACAGTTGCAAGAAAAAGAGCTATAACACTTTTTGCTGCGTTAAAATAATCATTGGTGATGATCAAAGCATTTAATAGGAATGGAAAACCAACAACAAAACCAAGCATTGCTGCAACTATTGAGATACTGTTGGCGACCTCTTCATTCTTTCTACGCTTCCATATCTTATTGACTGTCAAATATCCTTTGATCAGAGAAAATACTAAAGCACCAGAAACTAAAAAGGTTAGCAATTTTTCAAACCATGTCATGCTCGCGCCCTCAGATGCAAAAACTGCACTGATAATGATAAAATGAGCTAATATGATTCTATAGTAAGTAGACATAATTTTAGTTATTGATCAATATTAAAGCCTGATAAAAAAACCATCGATTCATTAGAGATTTAAATCTAATTCACCCGGAAAAAATAAAAAATACCCTTAGAAACTCAAATAGTAATTATTTAGCTCTTTTTGATCCTCTGTAGATAAACCAATCATCGCTTGTGATCTCATGATAATAGTTAGCCTCTGCTAGTAATATCTTAGCAGTATTTTGCTTGACCGCAGCGATCTCAACTCGAACTCCCTCAGCTTTAAGGTGAACAACTAATTCTACAAAGTCTGAATCGCCAGACATGATAATAATGGTGTCCACCTTTGATGCTAATTGAGTAGCTTTTATTGATAGTGGAATATCAGCAGATTTATGGCATGGAACCACTGAACCATAATAATTTTGATGTAGTCTTTCGGCAAATTTATCAGAAATGGATTTCCCTTCTCGAAAATAGATCAGTCTGTTCAATCCCCTACCATCCAAAAGTTTAGGTATCAACTGATCAAAATTGATCATTGCCTTAGGATTTTTGGACATTTCATGAATGCTTCTTTCAATGTTGTTACCATCGCATAAAATAGCAACAGATTGATTGATCAATATATCAGACATATTACTCGCTCCTTTTTTCAACGATCTCGTAGAACAAGCTCACTGATTCTTCTCTTTCAATATTAAACTTTCTTTTACAAAAGTGATAAACGATATCCTCAACAAAGTCCTCATATTCATCCTTAGAGTATAGGTCTAAGATCGTCTCAAGGTATTCTTCTAGTTCGGCTCTTTGTGATTCGTTAAGTGATATGATAATTTCCCTCGCGCTAATTTAACACTTTATTAGGAGAGATGGCAGAGTCTGGCTGAATGCGCTGCACTCGAAATGCAGTGTACCCTATGGGTACCGGGGGTTCGAATCCCTCTCTCTCCGCAATATTTATATTATTGAAGAATAACTGAGACATGTTGTGAATATATTTGACCCGCAATTATATTCTACATACCTAAGATGAGGTTTAAATTAATATTATGAAAAATTTAATATGGATCTGTGTTGCTATTATTTGTGTTAACTGTGATTCTGGAACAGGTAGCAATGATTCAAATGAAACAAATACGAATGCTCTGAGTGTTGGTGATGCATTTTCAGGTTTTGAGAACCTGAGTATATGTGCGAATGATAATATAGAATACGATTATAGTGATGATTCTAAAGTGATATTGCTTAGTCTTTTTGCATCCTGGTGTGCAACGTGCCAAGGACATGTTTCAAGCCTTGAGTCGTTACATCAACAGTATTCTGATCAGGGTCTTCTTGTGCTAGCCGCAGGTAAAGATATGGGAAATCCTTATACATGTGAATCATGGGTAACAGAATTTGGTGCTAGTTATATTATCGCAAATGATAATACTGGAGAAATAGAGCAACAATTCTCTATTGACGGTCAAGTACCTTATCACGTGCTTATCGATAAAAGTCGGACAGTGCGATTCAGTGCCAGCGGCTATGACCAAAGCACTCTGGAAGCTCTGATCCAAACCACCCTTGCAGAGTAGAAAATGAAAGTAAAAGTATTTGAAATTGTAAAAAGTGGACTTGCACCATTAAGTGAAGAGATCGAATCGATTATTCAAAACTGGCTAGATGAAAATAATGAGATCGAGATCGTTAGCACATCCCAATCACAGCATTTAAGAGAAAATACAGTATTTGTTACCGTATTCTATCATATGAAATGACCTTGTTTATTTAAAGCTAATTTTATTAAATGAGAACATTATGAAAAACAAAATCCCAATTATTTTAATTTCTGTTTTTACCGTTAACATAATATATGCAGGCTGTGGCGCGTGTAATGTTGATAACAAAAAGGCTGAGAGCCCAATAGGTGAGTTTGTTACTTCACTGAGTGAAAATGGTACAGTGGATGGAATGGTCCTAGCTTCATGCGGAATGTGTAATTTTGGAATGAGGAACAAAGATTGTAGCCTTGCCATACAAATAAGTGATAAAGCATATAATGTCAAAGGTACTGATATCGATGACCATGGCGATTCTCATGCTAAAGATGGATTTTGTAATGCTATAAGAGTTGCTAAGGTATCTGGTAAAGTGAAGAAAAATATGTTTTTAGCTGATTCTTTTGAATTGCAAAAGCATTGATATCAAATAAAAACTTAATCACGTCGGGATCGAAAGAAATCTTTCAATAGCATAGAGCATTGCTCTTCCATTATACCGCCTTTTACCGCAGTAATGCTCTCTAATCGCTTATCTCCGCAAAGTTGATATAAAGATCCGCAACAACCTTTTTTATCATCATAGGAGCCAAATACAAGCTTCGAGACCCTTGCATTTATTATAGCACCTGCGCACATTGGGCAGGGTTCTTTTGTCACATATAGGCTACACCCATTCAAACGCCAATCTCCTAGGGTTCCTGCAGCAGCGGTAATGGCTATGATCTCAGCATGTGCAGTAGGATCATTCAGTCTTTCTCTTTGGTTGTATCCTTGGCCAATGATCCTATTGTCTTTTACAACAATTGCACCTACAGGGACCTCACCTTCAGAGAATGCTTTCTCAGCTAAACGAAGTGCCTTTTTGATCCAATCTTGGTTTGAATAATTGATAGAATAGATTATTTAATGATTTACTGGCAATATCCGCCACCTTGCCCATCATTCTCAGTACATTTGAGTCCATTTTCACCATTTGTACTTGCCAATTGTGTCTGCAAGATAGATAAATGGTTCGCAAGATATGTCCTACCAGAAATAGTCGTATGATCATAGTTTAGTGGATATTCATCAGTTAATGGATTACCACTGTTATCCACTTCACCATTCGGTATTTGAGAGCCATCTTGTGTGTTTAGATCATTATAGACCTGATTGATAGAGGACTGGCAATTAGCAAAGAGACCTAGGCGGTACTCTGAAACGGCCAGTATGAGTCTCACATCTAATTGATTGATATCAGTTTTATGACAAAAACACCAGTCTGGGTCACCAATTTCCGCATTCTGATTTCCAAAGAAATATGTCTCTGCAAAGAGACGTGCATTATCATCATCTCCAATTGCATTATAACCGAAACTCAAACCAGCATAAAAATCTAAAATATTCTCAAATGATGATGAATCCCTAGAAAGGTATTCATTAAAGTAAAATACTGATGAATCTGCTTGCCTTAGATGTCCCATGGTCCAACCTACACCATTATATGCATCCGAGTGAGATGAGTCTTCCTTTATAGCGGTTGTGAACCAATCAAGTGCATCAACATATTCTCCGGCTTCATAAAGATTCCAGCCATAGCTTGACATATCATTATCCGTGGGAATCACCTCTCCTCTACAACCTGACAGAAATAGTGCTGTAAAAGTTAATGCAACTAGTAAAAAATAGGTTTTTATACGATCGATCATTTCATTAACATCATTTTCTTGTTCTTGACAATACCTGTTTTGGTGCTAAGCTGTATAAAATAGACACCTGAGGACATTTGCTGTCCAAATTTATCATAGCCATCCCACTGGACCTTGAATTGTCCGATCTGATCTTGGTCTTTTACCAACGTGAGAATCTGCTGACCAAGAAGGTTGTATATATTGATGGTAACATTCTGACTTAGTCCATCAAGGAGACCAATATCGTACATGATCGTCGTTGTAGGATTGAATGGGTTTGGATAATTCTGATGAATATTTGTTTGCTCAGGTACAATAATTGTTTTAGGCCCTAGTCTAAAATAACCTGACTCCTCCGAGAGAGTAAATATTTCACTTTCTAGTGTCAAAGATGGTAGTTCTTCCCATGTCACGCCATTCTTTCTTCTATAGATTGCAAGATCTTCCCTCTCGCTTGCAAATCTAACCTCAATAGGTTGATTAAAACTAAAATTCTCATTGCCCAATACATAGGAAGCTTGATCATAAAAGTTTGCCTCAAATAGAGTTGAATCAGCGATCAGAAATGGTTGATCATAAGAGATAGCTCCTGGATCACCTATGATAGTGAATCGCCCATCATAGCTTGAACCATACCAACGCCCTGCCGCACGCCCTGCTGCTAAAGCAAATGTTTCACTAATGGTCGTATCACCAACACTGGCATTGGCATATATATCGATCGAATAGTTTCCTGATGATTCAAAACTAAGATCTCCTGTGTAAGTATATGCTGCAATAGTATCAAGAGAAACATCCTGATTCTGAACCTCCATAGATAGGTTCACAGTTTTAGATACAGTGTCCGTAACTATGACCTGTAAAAATTTACTAAAGGCATTATTCTGCACCACAGATACTGCAAGATGTGGGCGCACTACTCTTAAAATATCCAGCTTAAATGTTGAAGAGTCTGAGGATTCTTCATCAGAGACCACAACCTGTATCATGGCCTCATTTGAGAACAATGGTTGAGGAGTAAATGTTACCGAGTCCCCGAGACTGTTTGATGCAAAGGTAGAGGGACTTATAGTGATCATATCTTCATTTGTAAGTGCAGTTATGGTAAAGGTTAATGATGTATCATCTATATCGGATGTAAATGAGCCAAATTCCAATGTAATAGAGTCATTTTCAACAACCTCAATATCTGGTAGGTCAGATAAAATTGGCGGATCATTCTTTGCTGTGACATTAGCAATAACAGTATCTCTTGCCTCAGCTCCACCAATATCTTGTGCAATAAAGATTATTCGATGATTATCTCCATAATAATTAGAGTCACTTGAAAATGTAGCAATAACAGAATCAGGGGCTCCCTCATATTGCTGAATTCCAATTGAAACAGACATGAGAGGATTTGTTCTACTGTTATTGATTAGTTGTATTGTCTCTGAAGACATATTAGATCCTACTGATGCAGCATCATTAATGTTAAAGCCTAAATATTCTCTAGATAATCTTGCATTGATATCCCAAGGAGTATTTGGTCCGACCACCACTTGTCCTAATGGATAATCCTCATCTAGTTGTGATGTATCAAGTATCACTGCAGACCAAAAGATCTCCGTAGTAATGATATTATCAACATCAGAAATATAACGACTGAGATTCAGTGTCACCGGTTCGATCTGGTCTTCTTCCCACTGTTTAATGTTATCTGGCTCTTGGATTACAAAGACTGGTGTATCATTCACGGCATTGACCGTCAAAGGAAGTTGAAATGTGTCAGCCAATGCGTATGCATCTGTTGCAATGATCTGAATTGTATAGGTTCCTGTATCATCCTGAGTAGGCGTCCATGTCATTGCGCCGATAGAATCGATAGATACAGAACCAATAGCCGAGTCACCAACAGTCCTAACAGTACTTGCCTGATATGTAAATGAATCGCCTTGCATCACATTGAGATCAAGGTCGGTGAGTTGGACTGTATCGGTCCAGAAAAGATCCTCATTCAATACGGCATTAGTGAGAGAAAGTATAATTGGATTCGAATTATATCTAAGGAGCGTATCAGTAACCAATGTATCTGATATATTTCCTGCAACATCAAAGGCTCTTATATGGCCTACATAAGGAGTATTATGCTCTAGGAACAACTCTTGCGTAAATGTTGTCGTGCTCGACGTAAGCGTATCCCAGCCATAAAGTATAGAACCTACATTTGTAGATGTATCTATCTTTAAAATTGATACTTCATAGCGGTCTAATCCTGATTCATCCTCGTCCGATTCTTCAAATGCAGTCCATTGAATATCGACCTGGTCACTTGAGAAAAGGGTATCCCCGGCAACAAAACTACCACCAGAGACCTGTCCAGTTCCTGGGGCAGTTGGATCATATGCTAATCTCGTCCCACTAGTTGTTCCATTGGTGATATTACCATGGCGATCCACGATTCTTGCTCTTACAGCAAGTGAGTCACCTGTCATCAGATCACTTCCTGGTGGCATGACGGCATATAATGAATCAATATTTCTATAAAATTGCTCTGCAGGTCCAGATTCGACCAAGGAATCATTTGGCCCAGGAGTTACCCAAGCACTTCCTCGATTTAAATTATAAAATTGCATTTGTACATACCCGCCATAGAATAATGTTGAATCTTCTACATAGGTTTGTACTGGTACCTGCACACCTAAGGTATCAGTTATACCAGTGATCCATCCCTGTACTGGATTAGGTCCATGTACACTTATAAGACCAGTTTCAAAATCAGCTGGGGGCATATTATCTACCACGAATAAAGCATCATTAATTTGGCTAGTAACGGCATTATTTGAACGATCTTCAGCAACCAACTCAAAATCAATCAAACCATCATCATAAACAGAATCAGATAATGTGACCTCAAAAACCCATATGGAATCTCCATTACTTGTTGATTGAGGCACATGCCCCGTAACGACAGTTCCATCATTACCATCGCCAGAACCATATGTATAATTGATCGTTGGTATAGGTTCAGTCGCATCCAAAGGTTCATTCATTGTTACTGTTACCTGGAGGATATCCCCACCAATCCCTACATTTGTTAAACTTGAATTACTAGTGTTCAAGTAAGTAAATGTTGCCTCTGGTACTGTATTATCAATATACAATGTGTCTGGCATGGATAAACCTGTTGAATCTATGGCATTAGTTGCCAGATCAGTAGCAGTCACACCTACAGTAATATAGCCTTGATTTTCCATACCTGGTGGTATGGTCAACTCGTAGAACCAAGTGGTTGAATCACCATTCTCAGCAAGGGTCATTACGGTATCAATGGAACTAGTGAATTCACTTGGAAAACCAATTTGGATGGTTGGAGATGGTAACATTTTTTCATTAAAGGTTACAGTAATAGTATCAAGTTGACCTGCACTCGCAAATAATTGACTAAAAGTGATAACAGCAGTTGATGAGGTTGTGTCATAAGTATAGTTTGCGATCGTATCATTACCTGTATTACCAGCAGCGTCTAAACCTGTAAATATCACATTATATAAACCTTCAGTTATCGCAGGGATACCAGAACCAAGAGTGTCAGGCTCCTTAACACCGCTGATCTGCTCTAGGCTATCCAATGGAAGGATTACATTAGAGCCGTCTGATATTTTATTGAATGTAACATATCCCGTATCAATAGACTCATCTAAGGTCCAACCAAAATTATCAAGCACATTGTTATATGAATGAGATGAGGGTGAAAAGGATGAAAACTTAGCAGCAGTATTATCAACGATAAGGCTAGCAAGTCCTGTTATGCTATCAGCTAATATCTCATTACCAGCTACATCTGATGCATTTACAGTAAGTTCAATTGCACCATCGATCGTATCAAGCCCAGCACTGTTAAGAGGAATCACAAAGGTCCAAACTGAATCACTGCTACCCTCCGTTAGAGGCTGAGAGGTTAGATCTAAAAGAAAGTCCACCTCAGGATAATTTACATCTACTCTAGGAACATTCACATTATCCATGGGTTCCGAAAATTTAAATGTTGCAATTGTAGATACATCTCCAGACCTCACTAAACTGTCACCTTCAAAAGAGATCTGCGCAGATGGTAAAGTGTGATCTATTTCAATAGACAAGGTATCACCATAACCTGAGCGATTTCCTGCTGTATCTACTTGCACAGAAGTATACTGGTATATACGAGTATCATCTGTATTATGCAAAAAGGTCAGGCTTTCTTCCGATGGTGCTAAAAGCATTGAATCGACCAATGTTAAACCTGCATCATCAATAAAATATAGTATGCCAATATAGCCAGATAGAATATTTGTCAGAGTAATGCTAACCCTATCTTCATTAGATATCTTATCAGAGTTAGACTCGCCTGCATCCGAGGCACTCTCTAAAATGAGAGCTCCTGGGTCATTAGGCTGAGTAAAATCAACCGTAATTGTAAGAGGATCACTGGCAATAGAAGTATTACCTGCTGAATCAATTACCGTGTATGTAATAACATAATCACCTGTACCTAATTGACTCAAAACAGGGACAGATAATGTATCTTTTGTAACATTATAAGATTTACGGGTCTTAAAAACCAATTCATTTGTTATACCAGACTGAACAAAGAGATGGAGTGAGTCTGATATGGAAGGTAATGCACTCGCAACAAATTGAGGGACTCTTGAATTGGTAATATTATCCGAATCAGAAAAACCAGTATCAAACTCTGGTTGCAATGGGTCTAATGGCGTACCAGCCAATAGTGCTAGAGCTGATGTTGGAGTAAATGGTGTTGTATCCAATCTAAAGGACATGGATGAAGAGGTAGCTGATAGATTCCCAGCTGGATCCTTGGACTTCATGGTTACTACATATGTGTTATCTGTTGATAAGCTACCTGTAAAATCTACTGATGCAGATGCAGCCTTCAGACCTATAGAATCGGTCTCGTTGAAATATAAGAACACTGAATCAGATATTGTAACGCCTGCAACGTCAAATCTTGGTGTATTATCATTCGTAAGGTTATCATCGTTTTTGATACCAGTATCTGATGCACTGTTCAGATCAATGGTCACGCCAGTGACATCTGGCGCAGTTTGATCTACTTCGATATCTATACTAGCTGAGTTAACAGACCTATTCCCTGCTGTATCCTGAGCAACAGCATGAAAGGTATATGAACCATCTGCAGTATTTGCCACTGAAAAGGTCAATGTGCCTCCTCCGGGTACTATTAGAGAGTCAATAAGTACATTATCTTTGTATAGAAGTCCAAAATCTCCAGCTGTCAGCCCTGTAGTAGAAAGAGCCATGCTTGAAGCATTTGTAAGGTTGTCTGATGCGGAATCACCAGAATCATCTGAAGCAGAAAGATCTGGTGCATTAGCTGCGTCAGGAGCTGTAAAATCCACTTTTATTGTGGTACCCGCGCTAGCAGCAGATGTATTACCCGCAGAATCAACAACAACATAGGTCAATATATAGGTTCCTTCATCTAACCTAGAGGCATTTGGAATGGTCAGTGTATCTTTTAGAACATCAATATTCTTCCTGCCACCAACCACAAACTCATTTGAAATGCCATTATTGAGGAAGAGTCTGATAGAATCAGTTTTTGATGATAATTGAGCAAATTCAAAACTTGGTTTTCGTTTGTTTGTAATATTATCTGTATTAGATATTCCCGTATCATCATCCGCTAAAAGGTCTGGTACAGTCGTGATCGTGAATGGAGTTGTATCTACACGAATATTTAATGAATTAGAAAAATCAGATACATTACCCGCGTAATCCTTTGCTTTGATCTTTAATTCATGTGTGTTATCATTCAAAGCATTTGTAGTAAATGATAGTGTCCCGCTTGTTGCAATATCTCTTTGATCAATTGCACCGTCTACATAGAGCCATACCGAATCAGTTGCGGTCAGTCCAGTAATGGTCAATGTTGGTGTATTGTCATTAGTAATATTATCATCATCTGCTACTCCCGTATCTGAATCAGAATGCAGATCGACAGCAACACCTGTCACATCAGTAGCGGTTTGATCTACAGTAACAGAAAGAGTCCCTGAGGTTAATGAGATATTCCCAGCAGGGTCTTTTGCGTAGGCGGCATAGTTACTGGTAGCAGAACCAAGGACACCCACAGTTTCTGTAGCAGCTGCAGCAATATCACTTCCTACAACAGTACCTGCAGTATTCACAATATAAACGCTATCATCTATAGTTAGATTTGAAACAAGAAATGTAAGATTTCCCGCATTTGTTAAGTTATCAGAATTTGATGTACCTGTATCCCAACTTGAGCCTAGATCAGGGGTAACTGGTGTCAGAGGAGCAGTCGCATCAATAAATACATTGATACCCGTACTTTCTGATGACTCATTTCCAGCTGAATCTATTACGACATAAGTAAGAGTGTATCGATCATCAGTAAGAACAGAACCAATCGCCAAAGTATCAATGACAGCTTGGCTCATCCTATATTCACCGATCGCTACATCATTCAAACCAGCAGTCTGCGCATCATAAAAAACTCTCAATGAATCCTTCTTTCCTGCTGCAAGCCCAGACACCTCCAACCTTGGTGTTGTATTACTCGTAATATTATCTGCATCCAAGAATCCTGAATCATCCTCTGTAAGAAGGTTTAAAGTATTCCCTGTATTAGGTGCTTGTGTATCTATCCTGAATTTTAATACTGCTGTTGGATCAGATCGATTTCCTGTTTGATCTCGACTGACCACTGTAGCAGAATATGGTAAAACCTGATTACCAAGTGCTGTTGAAGTAAATGTGACCGAGTTACCAGCCACTACTTCTCTAGATACAGTATCTGTGCCAATGACTAGAAATAATGAGTCACCACTTGCCCCCACTGCTGTTAGACCAGTCACAGAGAACGTTGGCGTAGTATCATTGGTCAAATTATCACTATTACTAACACCACTATCTGAACCGGCATTCAGATCTACAGTAATCGTGCTGAGATCTGTCGCGGTCTTATCAACTACAACAGCATTCCCATCTGTTGTAGCAGTGACTCGGGTACCGTCATTTGCTGCAAGATCAGAAAAATTAAATTGGAACCTCACGGTACTTTCAGTATCAGCTTCCTGGATCGTATACGCCGCTGTCCAATTCACTCCTGAACCAGTGGGTGTAACTGAGACTAGATTACCCCATGAACCTAATGAGACTGTTGGAGGATCAATGAGATCTTCACTTGCAACCACGGTCAAGGTGATCACATCTCCCACTTTTGCTTTTCGATCACTATAGGCGTTATTGCTCGCTAAAGTTACAGTTGTCAAAGTTGGTACTGTTCTATC
>CAJVZI010000002.1 GCA_913020665.1 uncultured bacterium
AATGATAGGTATGGCGGACTAGGCTATACAAAGACAGGTAAAAAATGAAAATTGGCGTTATTTTCATCATTCTTCTACTCGCTGCATTTTTAAAAAATCGAGACAAATTGAGGGACTATAAATAATTATTAAGAGTATTTATAATTTTATATTATGCAAATAATTTGCAGAATAATAAAATATATTTGCATATGCTTGAACTTTTAGGCTATGTTTGAACACTATATTAATAAATTATGTCAAATAAAATAAATATTGCACTTTTCGGCTTTGGTAGAATTGGTCGTAATCTCTTCAGATTGGGATATGATAACCCGAAATACAACTTCGTTGCAATTAGTGATTTTGGTTCCGCAGAAGCACTACATTATCTTTTAGTAAGGGATTCAATTCATGGATCAATGAAAGATGATGTTGAATTGGATGGTAATCATCTACTGGTAAAAGAACAAAAACCACGGATTATTAGTGGGGGTGAACCAGGAAATATACCTTGGGATGCTTTTAATGTAGATATAGTTATTGATGCAACAGGTCGATTCCTCAAAAGAGATGAGCTATCAGCCCACTTGGACTCAGGTGCCAAAAGAGTTATAATTAGCAGAAACCCAAAAGATGATATTGATCGATATGTTATCCCTGGAATTAATGAGTCCAGTATTCATAGTTCTGATAAGATCATCTCTACTACTTCTTCAACGACGCAAGTACTCGCTTTAATGCTTAAAATGTTAGATGAAGAATTTGGTATGCAACGTGCAATGATGACCACTGTGCATGCATATACATCAGATCAGCCATTGGCTGATGCTGCAGGAGTAGACCTAAGACGTAGCCGTTCTGCTGTTGAGAATATTATACCAAATACTACCAGTGCCCCATCGATCGTAGAAGAATTAATGCCTCAATTTTCAGGTAAAGTTGATGGGATAGCATTTAATGTTCCTGTCCCAAATGGGTCTTGTGTCGATCTTACTACCGAGCTAAATAGAATGCCTTCTATCGAAGAGGCAAATAATGCAATTAAGAAATATTCTGATACCTCAATGAAAGGTATTGTAGGCTATACATCTGACCCAATTGTATCCAGTGATGTGATTGGTAGAGAAGAGACGATGGTCTATGATGAGAAAGCGACAATGATAACCAAAGATTCATTATTAAAAACATTATGTTGGTATGATAATGGATGGGGATTTGCTAGTAGAATCTTAGATGTTGTTGATGCTTATGCAGCACTGGAGGCGAAATAGTGAAAATAGCCATTAATGGATTTGGGCGCATTGGCCGTTCTGTCTTTCGTATTCTTAATAATAGAGAGAACATCGATGTTGTTGCCATAAATGATATTTTTGATAAAGGTGCACTCACTTACCTATTAAAATATGATACAGTAATGGGCCGTTTCCCAGAAGAGGTATCCTTAGAAGGTGATATTTTAAAAACACAAAGCCAATCTGTAAAACTTCTCGCCGAGCGTGATCCAGCATCTTTACCTTGGAAGGAATTAGGCGTGGATATTGTCATAGAATCGACAGGAATATTTCGTCAACGAGACCAACTCCAGTATCATATCAATGCAGGTGCAAAACGTGTTGTCCTCACCGTTCCTTCTAAAGATGAGATCGATTATACTGTGGTCCTTGGTGTGAATGATGATGGTTTAAAGCCTGAGCATAAGATCGTTTCTAATGCATCGTGTACAACAAATTGTCTTGCTCCCATGGCAAAAATATTAAATGAATCATTTGGTATACAAATGGGGGTCATAAATACAATCCATGCATACACTAATGATCAACGGTTAGCCGATGTACCACATTCTGACTGGCGTAGAAGTCGAGCTGCAGCTGAGAATGTTATTCCAACCACAACTGGGGCTGCTAGAGCAGTAGGTAAGGTACTACCAGAACTTGATGGTAAACTTGATGGAATAGCTATGAGGGTTCCTGTCCCTGACGGCTCTGTTGTCGATCTAAATGTTCGTCTTGATAAAGAGGTAACAACAGACGAAGTCAATGATGTAATTAGATCCGCATCTGAATCGGGACCATTGAAAAATGTATTACAATATTCTAATCTTCCGGTTGTTTCTACAGATATAATTGGGAATCCCCATTCCTCAATATTTGATGCTCCATTTACAAGGGTTATTGAAGGGAACTTTGTAAAAACTCTTAACTGGTATGATAACGAATGGGGCTACTCAAACCGTGTAGTAGACCTTCTGGAGACATTACACGCTCTAGACTAGGTTAATATCTCTGGAATATTACTGTAATATTCAAGTACATCTGGGTTGATCAAAGCATCTTGGTTATTTACGTCTTTACCCTGAATAATATTTTTTACTGCTATCTCAACTTTTTTACCATTTATAGTATAGGGTATCCCTTTTGTCTCTATAACTTTTTCCGGCACATGCCTATGTGAGCAATTTGATCTTATATCTGATTTGATCTGTTCTACTTTTTTACTATCAAGACCAAAGCCAGATTTCATTATAACAAATAATAACACCCTTTGATCACCTTTCCATTCTTGGCCTATTACTAGACTATCTTCAATGAATTCCATAGCCTCTACCACTCTATATATTTCTGCAGTACCGATTCTAACTCCACCAGGGTTTAACGTTGCATCACTTCTACCATAAATTGTTATGCTACCATACTCTGATATACTTATAAAATCTCCATGGTGCCATATCCCTTTAAAAGTTTCAAAATATGCACTTCGATACTTTTCTTCATTGTTATCATTCCAAAAATAAATTGGCATCGATGGAAAAGGGGATAGGCATACTAGCTCGCCTTTTTCATCTATCAAAGATTCACCTTTATCATTAAATGAATGAACATTCATCCCAAGCCCCTTGCATTGTAGTTCTCCTCGTGTTACAGGTAGCATTGGATTGCTCAAAGCAAAACATGATATGATATCTGTTCCTCCAGAAATAGAACCAAGAAGAACATCTTCTTTAACATTTTGGTATACATAATCGTAGTTTTCCTCAACAAGAGGAGATCCCGTCGATAGAATTAAACGCAATTTAGATAGGTCTGCAAATTTTGATGGTATCATACCTGATTCTCTACAAGCATCAATGTACTTCGCACTGGTACCAAATATGCTAATGTCTAATCGCTCTACTAACTTCCACATTTCTTTACTATTAGGATAAAAGGGAGAACCATCAAATAAGACAATTGTTGATCCAATAGAAAGAGAGGAAACAAGCCAGTTCCACATCATCCATCCACATGTCGTAAAATAAAATATGCAATCCTCTCTATCCATATCACAATGGAAATATAATTCTTTTAGATGCTGGATCAGGGTACCGCCTGCTGAATGGACAATTGATTTAGGCAGTCCCGTTGTACCGGATGAATACATGATGTATAATGGGTGATCAAATGGTAATTGTTCAAAAAATAATGGGTCTGGATCGCAGTCTATAAACTCTTTATATAATATACTTAAGGCTTTATTTGATAGATCTGGTTTTTCATTTAAATATTCTATTATCACCACTTTTTGCACGGTAGGTAGGTTTTTAACAATATGATTTAGTTTATCTAAAGAATTAAATCTTTTTCCATTATAACAATATCCATCCGCTGCGAAGATAATTTTCGGTTTTATTTGTGAGAACCTATCAAGAACGCCTTTAATGCCAAAATCTGGGGATGAAGAACTCCACACGGCTCCAATAGATGTTGTAGCTAACATTGCAATGATCGCTTGCGGTATATTTGGTACGAAGCCCGCAACCCGGTCTCCCTTTTTAATACCTAATGATCTAAGTGCATGAGACAATTTTTCTACTTCATTATATATTTCATGGTAAGACAATGTAATTATGGGTTTGCCTTCCCCTTTGAAATGAATCGCAGGTCTACTATCTTTGTATCTTAATAAGTTTTCTGCGAAATTCAATCGTGCTCCAGGGAACCATTTTGCACCTGGCATTTTTGTTACGTTGTCTACAACTTTATTGTAATTACTAGAATGAACAATCTTAGTGTAGTCCCAAATTTCGCCCCAGAATTCATGTATGTTATCAATTGACCATTGATGCAATTGATCATACGAATCAATGTTCTCACTGTATGATTCATTCACTATTTGGATCAAGCGAGACATTTGGGTCTTTTCAGGCGATATTGGTTTCCAGAGAATATCTTTCATTTTAGTTATAAACTTCCCAATGATCTTGCATTATTCAATAATATAAAAAATATAACCAAATAGATATTCCCCAAAACAATGAATATATTTTACTATTATCATTAATTGGTTCCTATATGAGGGATTCTTTTTTTTAATTTCTGACCCGAATTTTTTTAGGTTTTAAAATATTAGATGAAAATAGCTTTTTTAACTGCGGGCGGTATTGCCCCATGTTTATCTGCTTCTATCGGTGCCTTAATTGAAAAATATAATGAGATTGCACCTGAAGCAGAACTTATAGGATACCTGAATGGATATCGTGGACTTCTTTTGGGTAAGTCAATTTCATTCCCTAACTCTATAAAAAAAGATTTTGAAATTCTATATGATTTTGGTGGGTCTCCAATAGGAAACAGTCGGGTAAAACTCACCAATATTGATGACTGCGTAAAAAAAGGATATGTTAAGGAAGGGCAAGATCCTCTTAAGGTCGCTGCAGAACAGCTAAAGAATGATGGAGTTAATATATTACATACAATAGGTGGTGACGATACGAATACTATGGCTGCTCAATTATCATCATATTTAAATGATAATGGATATAACCTGACGGTTGTAGGACTGCCAAAAACAGTAGATAATGATGTGTACCCTATTAAGCAGACTCTGGGTGCCTGGACCGCCGCTGAACAAGGCGCTATTCATTTTGAAAATATCGTTAATGAGAATACGACCAGTACAAGACAACTCATTATCCATGAAGTTATGGGCAGACATTGTGGTTGGTTAACTGCACGTACAGCATATGATTATAGAGAAAGAATGAGATCCCGCAGATTTTTACCTGAACTATTAATTGATGAAAAAAGATGGGATCTGGATGCTATTTATATTCCCGAAGTAGATTTTGATATACATCATGAAGTGGTGCGATTAAAAAAGATAATGGATGAGAAGGATGGAGTTAATATTTTTCTAAGTGAAGGTGCGGGCCAAGAAATGATCATTCGTGAAATGGAAAATAAAGGACAAAATATACCTAGAGATGCTTTTGGACATGTACGTTTGGATGAAATAAACCCAGGGCAATGGTTTGCAGAACAGCTTTCCAATGAGTTAAATGCAGAAAAAACCTTAGTACAAAAAAGTGGATATTTTTCGCGGTCTGCGAAAGCGAATCAAAGAGATTTGGAATTAATAAAAAGCTCAGCTTATTTTGGAGCACAAAATGCCATAGACCATATTAGTGGCGTTGCGGGCATAGATGATATGGATGGAGAATTGAAATTAATTCAGTTTTCTAGGATAAAAGGTGGAAAGCCATTCAATATCAAAGAAGATTGGTATCAAAAAATGCTTGAGGAAATTGGGCAAAAATAAAAATAATAATGGAGAAAGAATGAATCTGAATAGTTTAAGTGAAATTGCAAATGCAATGGTAGAAAAAGGTAGAGGCATATTAGCAGCGGACGAGAGTACACCAACCTGTAAAAAAAGATTTGATTCAATTAATGTTGAGAGTAATGAGGCGAATAGGAACGCTTACAGAGATATGCTTTTTACCACGCCAGGCATGGAAAAGTTTATTAGTGGAGTAATACTCTTTGATGAGACTTTACGCCAATCCACATTAGCCGATAATGAAAAATTTCCAGATTATCTGACAAAATTAGGTGTTATTCCTGGCATTAAAGTTGATAAGGGTGCTCATCCACTTCCTGGTTGTGAAGGGGAGAAGGTCACTGAAGGATTAGATGGACTTAATTCAAGATTGGAAGAATACTACGATCTTGGTGCTAGATTTGCAAAGTGGAGAGCCGTTATCACGATTGGGGATTCAGCCCCAAGTGGATCTTGTTTGGCCGCAAATGCACATGGTCTTGCCAGATACGCTGCAATGTGTCAAGAAAATGGAATTGTTCCAATCGTAGAACCTGAAATCCTTATGGATGGTGAACATACAATTGAAGAAAGTTTTATTGTAACAGAAGAAGTTCTTCATACAACATTCTATGAATTATATTCCCAAAATGTTCTTCTAGAGGGAATGGTCCTGAAACCCAATATGGTTCTATCTGGTTACGCATGTTCAGAGCAGGCAAGTGTGGATGAGGTTGCTGAAATGACAGTTACTGTACTAAAACGCTGCGTGCCATCGGCAGTCCCGGGGATAGCGTTTCTATCAGGTGGGCAAAGTGATGAAGATGCAACGGCACACTTAAATAAAATGAACCAGATCCTCGGTGATAATAGCCCTTGGAATCTGACCTACTCCTATGGTAGAGCGCTACAAGCACCATCGCTAAAGGCTTGGGAAGGAAAGCAGGAAAATGTCAAAGATGCTCAAGACGCATTCTATAAAAGAGCAAAATTAAATAGTCTTGCTACCAAAGGAGAATATTCACCAGAAATGGAGTAACTACTTGTAAGGGTTGGATATTACCAGGATGTAAAGGGATGAATTGCAAGATTCATGTTATAATACCTATCGTCTTGAGTAACCTCTTCTCCAACCCAATCAGGTATTTCAAATTTTTCATCCTCTGACTCAAGTTCTATTTCTGCTACGATCAAGCCGTTATTTTTTCCGTGAAATTCATCTACCTCCCATGTATGCCCTTTGTGCTCAATGTAGTGACGTGTTTTTTCAATGAGTGTTGTTTTACAAAAATGAAATATCAATTCTTTTGCATCCTCTTTTGAGATTGGGAAATCATATTCTAGTCTAGAGATACCAATATTATTACCCTTGATCGTTAAAAAATAGTCATCACCTTTTTCTCGTACTCTTATGACCTTACTTTTTTCATTAATAATATATCCTTGATTTATTTTAAGTGACCTTTTTGCAATAGAAAAGGGTTTCTCTTTGATAAGAAATTTTCGTTCAATCTCAATAGCCATATTTTCCTCTTACTTGTAATAATATTAAATATATGAATGATGCACCCATTCCAGGGTAAAATGGCTCGATACCTAAGAAGGTTGAGCCAGTCAATTTTGAAATGGAAAACCACACCACAGATACCATTACAGGTACCATAATCCAATTTATGGTAAAATTTTCATCATTTAGGATCTTTGTTTTATTCATTGTCCATAGGAAGGGTAAGATAAGCCCTGGTATAAGTATTGATCCTAATGTGTAGAAAAGTTGAACAACAGATGGTATTAAAAAAGCAAGGAATAGTGAAATAACAGATATAATTACCAAACCTCTTCTAATGAATGGAATTGGGTTAGAATCTTGTGGATGTTTTGAAATTCTCCATAGTATATCTCTTCCAAAGGTAATCGCGCTGATCAGGCTTAAAGAGTCAATTGTTGACATAAGGGTCGCTAGAACACCAATGATAAATATGCCAAACATCCCAGCTGGAAGAATATTGATCGCCAATAGTGGATACGTAAGAAGTGCCTGATCGTTTTGTAGATAACCAATTGCATACAAACCGCATAAAATGGTCAGGCAGTCAAACACAGCCCAGAACCCGATTGCAATTAGAATACCCTTTTTTGCGGTATCTTTTGAATCAGCTGCTGCACATCGTTGGAAAAAACCAGGGTCTATAAATGTCCATGCTGCTATAAAGAACCACACCATAAGATATTGAAACGTATTGCCACCTAATGGATCTAGAAATTTTTCTGGTAAAGTCTGTAATATGGTAATAGGGTCACCGATTCTTTGCCATAGATATCCTAATAATAGAAAGAAACCAAAGAACATTAAAATAAACTGTAGTATGTCTGTTCTTACAACAGCGCTAAAACCTCCATTCCATATGTATATGATACTAAAAACTGTTGCAATCAGTAATGCTAAACCCAGATCTATTCCTAAGAGGAATTGAAGTAAAATTCCCATACTTAAAATATAAGGAGCTGGACTAGCAAGGAATGTTATAAGAATTGCAGCAATGATTCCCACTGACTCACCATAATACTTTCTAAAATGATCTGGTATTGATAAAGAGCCATACTCACTCACCTTGGGAGCAACCCATAGAGCATATATTAATGCAAATATATAATAGGGTAGAGAAAAAATGAACCAGGTCTGTAACCCATATAAGAATGTGTTCTCACCAATTCCTAGGATTGCACCGTACCATGTTGTAACTAATGTTGCTATGAACCCAGTTAAGCTTAGTCTTCTACCAGAAAGAATAAAATCATTTTGGGATGGGTTTTTATTATTATGACGAATAATACCAATATATAGTAGGCTAAAAAAATATAAAGAGATTATAACCGAGTCTGAGAAGTGAATATTATTCATTTTTCATGATTTATAATAACCCATACCCAGTCTGTTGCTTCGATACTGAAAGAAGTATTTATTGCTACATTACTGATCCCTTGTGTGGGCGTAGATAGCTTTTCCTTTTGGAGAGTATATTGTAGTCCACTAGTTGTTATTTTAGTATCAGAGCTTGAAGGGATAAGACTTACGACCTGCCCTGGTGAGGTATCAAATATTGTTTTATTCTTTATACAATTGATCTTTGAGTGATTAGATAGCAAAGTGATTTTCATCTTACCGGCAAACTTTAACAAGATCCAGAAAGTTGCCATCGAATGATCATCTCTTAAGCCTGAGACCCCAACCAGATATAATTCTTTGATCGCATTTTCATAGCACCAAAGTATACTTTTTTCAAGGTCAGTCATACTTTGGTCTTCTAAAGATATTATTTTGCAATCATATTCATCTTCTGAACGTTTAATAGAATCTAGATCTCCCAGAACATAATCAGGTTTATGTCCCAATGTAATTAGTGTATCTACACCACCATCTAAACAGATATAAGTTTTTGCTTCATTAATATATCTAAGCACTAAAGGATGTGTTGGCGGCTCTCCATTTCCAAATAAGATAACAGGGTTATTCATTGTGGAATATTTAGTTTCCATATTACAAATTACAAAGAAGGCAAATCATAGTAGAACGGATTCCATTCTGAATTTTAATCACTTAAATTCATCACCTTTTCTATGAATCTTAGAACTATTACAAACGCACTATTTGAATTTGATGCTCATTATCCCAGGACCATCATTGCTACTATTATACTTATAACTGTTCTTTTTGGTTGGAAAGTTCCTGGGCTAGAAATGGATCCAGGCCTTCGCTCAGGGCTGCCAAGGGACCATAAGATCGTTCAGTCAATGGAAATAGTTGACGAATTATTCTCTGGAAGTGACATATTGATTGTTGCAGTTGATTCGGATAGCCTGTTTTCTACAAAAACATTAACAAAGCTTTTTTCTTTTCAGGATTCATTAGAGTCATTAGAACAGATCAGTAAAGTAACGTCGATATTTAATCAGAAATATATTGTACCTGATAATAATGGTTTTGAAATAGAACCGGTTTTATTTGAAATCCCTCGTGATTCAGTCGGACACCAGCAATTAATAGAAAGATTAGATAAGTCAGGGATGATAGGCAATCTTGTTTCGAATGATTATAAGACTTTATGTTTTATTGGACAGATCAATTCATCCTTTGCTTATGATGAGTTTGAATTTCGTAAAAACGTATATGAGCTAGTGAATCGTTTTAGCGACCCAGAATATTTTTATGTTTCTAGTTTACCGATCACTAGGGCAACTGTTGTTGAATATATGCAGAGAGATATGCGTGTTTTTACACCTGTTGCGATTGGTCTTTGCATATTTCTACTTATGTTATCGTTTCGAAGCTGGACTGGGGTATTCCTTCCATTTTTTGTAGTTGGTTTCTCAATCATTTGGACATTTGGTATTATGGGCTGGCTGGATATGTCACTAGCATTTATTGGAACTCTTATACCAGTGATGTTAGTGGCGATCGCAAATAATTATGGTATCCATATTATTTCTCATTATTATGAATACACAAAATCTGATACTAAAGCTTCTAGAGGCCAGATCTTAAAGAGAACTATTCGTAAAGTAGGAATACCTATTTTATTAGCTGGTGTTACTACCATGGTTAGTTTTTTATGTCTTCTTTCTCACTCTTTACCAAGAGCAAGAGAAATGGGTGCCCTTGTTTCATTTGGTATCCTAATTGCATTTATTCTTAGTATTATTCTTATTCCATCTGTTTTAGTTCTTGTGCCTAGACCTCACTTTTTATCTAAAGGCGTAGATATTTCATTCATAGATAGTTTACTTGTAAAAATGGGTAAGTTATTCACAAGGTATAGATCTATTGTACTTATCTTACTTTCAATTGTTGGTATTTATCTTGCAATGGGAATTAAATACTTGAAGGTTGATACAAACCCGGATCATTATTTCCCAAAGTCCTCAACATTAAGAATAGCTAATGCTAAAATAAGTAATGCATTTGGTGGATCGACTCAAATGAATATATTAGTTGAAGGGGATATCTTTGATCCTAAAATTTTGAAAAATATTGAAATTCTTACTGATCATATAAAAAACCGACATGATATAGTTACGAAATCTTACTCCATAGTTGATGTTATTAAAAAGATGCATTCAGGCTTTAATGGTGGTGATACATTAATGGAAATCATACCTGATGATGTGGATCTTATACACCAGTATATGTTCATGTATTCGATCTCATCTGATGGTGATGAGTTTGATCTGATCCTTGATGATATTGAAGATCCTTCCTATACACAAATTCTGTTAAGGTTGGAGGAGGTTCAAACACATGCTATAGCTGAAATCGTTGAGGATACGGAACAATTTATAGAAGCTAACTTTTATGACCAATCTCCAATGGAATTGACTGGCGGAGCAACCTTGCTAGGAGTTTTGAATCATATGGTTATCCGTGGGCAATTTATAAGTCTGGTCGTTTCAGTGTTTATTATTTTATTTATTATGTCGATTGTATTTAGGTCATTTATTGGAGGATTATTAGCTACATTGCCTATGGCTGCATCTGTAGTTATGATGTTTGGACTAATGGGCTATTTGAACATAACATTAAATATTACGACATCATTACTTACATGTATACTTGTGGGTGTTGGAGTTGACTATACTGTCCATTTTCTTTGGCATTTACGAGACCATGTAAAGGATGGTGATTCCTTAGATGAGGCAATTACAAATACATTTCGTATATCTGGTAAAGGAATTTTATTTAATGGTTTATCAGTGGTTGTAGGATTCTCTGCATTGTTATTTTCTGTTTTCGTGCCTGTAAGAATTTTCGGTATTCTAGTCATGGGTTCGATCTCATTTTGTTTATTTGGAGCTTTAGCAACACTACCAGCATTAACTAGCTTAACAAAACCAAGATTTTTATTTAAGTAATTATGGAACACAAAGATAGAACTATAAGTAGTATCATAATCTTGATAACATTGGGTTTATTGTTATATGCATTCTCAATATCAGATACTGTATACTCAGTCGAAGGAAGAACCTTAAAAGATATTTTTATCTATTTGATAGATAATTATCTTGATTTCATTTTGATTATTTATGTATTTATCTGTTTTCAGATTGCCGGATATGTGGAACTCAAATACAAACAAGATTTTATTACTACTTCATTCCTAAGTATCCTTTTTACACCCTTATCAATTCTTTTCATATTACAAAATGAAGTTGAAGATGATTAAAAATATCTTAATATTTTTTTTACTCTTCAAAGTCATATTTGGACAAGACCTTACAGCTTATGAGGTTATGGATAGGGTCTATTCAATTCCAAAACCAAAAACTTCTATCATGGAGATAAGACTAGAGATCACTAGGAAAAAAAGGGATAAAGAAAAAACAAAGGTTAGGGAGTTTACAAGGTATGAGAAATATTATGAAAAAGGCAAATACAGATCTAAGTCTATGGCCAGATTCAATAAACCAAATGTGGTTAAAGGAACAGGATTATTAAGCTGGTCACAAAGAAATGGACAGACCGACCAGTGGTTCTTTCTCCCAAAATTAAAAACTGCGAAAAAAGTAAAAGGAAAAGAGAAGTCCAAATCCTTTCTCAATACAGATTTTATTTATGAGGATCTAGAAAGTAGGCGGCCTGGTATAGATAGTCTAATAAGTATTGGCACTGAATTTGTAAATGGGAAAAAATGTAGAACAATAATGGCATGGCCAAAGAACCAGAGTTCCTATTTTGCTAGAAAGTTATGGGTTGATACGCAAAACTGGCAGATCACCAAAGTTGAATATTATAAAAGTGAGTCCAACAAAGAAAAAACTCTGATATTAAGTGACTTTATTGATATCAATGGTTTTACTACTCCAGGAAAAATGCTGATGGATATGGGTAATGGAAATAAAACGCTTATGCAGATCACATCATATGAACCAGACATTGGTTTAAATGATGAGATCTTTTCAAAATCTTATCTAATTAAAAAATAATTCTAATATCTAATCAAAGAACAGGCGACTGATAATCCAGCTCCTGTTCCGATCATTAGTACTAGGTCACCTCTTTTGATACGTCCTTCTTTTACTGCTATAGAAAATGCCATGGGCAAAGAGGCAGCAACACAGTTGCCAAACTCTGATACTATATCTATAACTTTATCCTCATCGAATATTCCAGCAGATCTATATGCTTCTATAGCTTTCCCTGATGCCTGATGAGGTACTATCCAATCTATTGACTTTGGGTCTAATCCTGTGATATTCAATGTTTCCAGTATCATCCTAGAAACTTGTTTCCTAGCGATCTTATATACCGCAGGTCCATCCATTGAAAAAAGATTATCAGCTGAATTTGTATCTGGATCTTGCGGATGTTTATTTGTCCCACCTCCTCTTACTTCTGTAAGAGCAGATCCGCTTGGCCAAGTTTTCATATTATAATATATTAGTTCATTCTTATTATGTGGTTTGGTTGCCTCAAGCACTACGGCTGCTGCTCCATCACCAAGCAAAGATGAACTTTCAGGTTCTTTGAAATTTCTACCTCTGGTACCTCTATCGGCTGATATGATCAATATTCGTTTATATGTCTTAGAATGAATTAGGCTACTAGCAGTATGGAGTGCAGTGATGAATGATAAGCAAGTGCTATGAACACTAAAAGAAGGAATCCCTTCATAGCCCATTTCTTTTTGATAGAATATTGATGTGTCAGGGATGGTCTGTTTTGGGACACCTGAAGCATTGATGATCAGATCAGGTGGTTTATTATTGAGAGCGTCCTTACCAGCAATTGCACCCATAATGTCTACATCTAATTCTGAAATACGCCGCTCTTTAACACCAGACTTTTCATGTATCCATTTAGCAGATCTACCAATCATGGGTGCTAGATCAGCAGATGTCTGTATTTTAGGTGGTAGGTATAATCCCACGCCATTGATCTTTACTTTCAATTCTAAAACTTTCTAGAAAAAATATTTTAATTCAAATCGTATGTGGGAAAAATCCTCCATCCTATTAAAAGCATAGTTTTCACCATCTGGATGATCAGCAGTCCCATTTACATTTGTTAGCGCTAAGACGCCATGCAGATCTTGTTCAAGAATATATTCTACCTTTAACTCAAATAAGGATCCAGCTAATCCACTTACATCTATATATTTAGCAACATCCAACATAGATGTGATCGATACATTCATTTGATCATCAAGCATGTTTTTTTCTAAAGTAAGAAAAACTGCCTTTTTTGTTAGAATGGCTAAAGGAACACCCATTCCCGGAGTGAAGAAATTTGATGGGTTCATATTTGCAGGGTCGATCTCAAGATTTGGTATGTTGATCTCTTGATCTACAGGCAAACTATCAGATGAGTAACTTATAGTGTCATGAGTAAAATATTGGGCTATAAGATTAATATCAAAAGGTAGTTCAGTTTCAAGCTGAAAAGTAGATTGGACATATTTTGCTTGTTCTAATAGTGGATAGGAGAAATGTAATGAATCATAATAGATCGGATTAAAAGAGCTAGGTCTATTGATTGAGCTATTCTGATCTTTGGTTGTGAAATATCCTAGGTCATATCTCATAACAAACCAATTATTTAGTAATACGCCTCCTATACCAATCACATCAGTTTTTCTATACCCAAAGACAACATCTATATTTGGAAATGAAATATCACCTCCATGTCCATACACATTAACACCAGTGAGATTGAATGTTCTATCATATCCGGAATAATATGAAGCAGATAGATCACCATAGTCTGTAGATAATGTACTGTAGAAACCCCCTTCGTAAGGACTTTCTGATATTGGTAATATCTCAGAAGCATCTGGGTACACTGGTAGTCTTATAGGAAAATCATCATCTCCCAGAGGGATACGATTGGTGGAATGTAGTGGGGAAAAAACTGTATTGATCTTCAGGTTTCCAATGTAATAATCCAGAGAAGCAGAAAGAGTTGCCATTTTTCTATCTATTCCTCCAAAAAACATATAATAATAATCGAGGCTACTAGCATTATCCAAAGGACTATTTTCATCTACACTCCCCCAGGAATGTATCTGCTTACCAACTCTGAATTCATATTTATTAGTATTGTATGTAACATAAAGTTCTCTCATATCAAAAATAAAATCTTGTGGGTCAGATGAACCTAAGAAGTAGCTATCATCTCTTACATGGTATTCTAGTGCAAAACTCCCATTTAAAGTTATTTGATCAGCTTGTCTCTCAATATC
The DNA here is from genome assembly GCA_913020665.1 of uncultured bacterium. Lineage (GTDB taxonomy): Bacteria > Fidelibacterota > Marinisomatia > Marinisomatales > UBA1611 > CACEUX01. Next base: position 14,790 of record CAJVZI010000002.1, read on the forward strand.
CAAAGATACCATTCGATAAGGAATATTGATCAGTGATCTATCAGATAATCTTGATATGTAAGAATAGTCCACATGTCCAGATAATGTAAGATCTGGCGAATGACCTTCTAATTTGTACAAAATGACACAAATTAATAGAATAACAATTCTTATAAAGTAGACCCATGAGCCTTGATTGGTAATTGTCATTATTTTAAAAGGATAATTTTTCGGATTTGAGTTTCAAAACCATCAGAGAATTTAATATAATAGACTCCTGAAGCATATTGACTACCATTCCAGTATACAGAGTGTGTGCCTGTGGTAAAATATTTATTAAGAGAGATGATGCTGGTTTCTTGACCAAGGCTATTGTATACATGAATGTCCATTTTGCGATCATATGGAATATTTATATTGATCTTTACCGTTGGGTTGAATGGATTAGGATAGGGTGCTGAAACGTGATATTGATAAGGGTATAATGAGCTTTCGGTATTCGTTGTAGTACTATCGCAATCCTGTGGAGAAAATACTGGAAATGAATAATAGAATTGGTCAAGGCTCAGTTCAAAATTATCACTCTCTGCCACGCAGGTTGCCACACTATCACATAAGTAATTAGCACCTATTGCAAAATATGGAAATCCTCCATTGTCATTATTATTCCAATCTAATTCCATATTACAAAAACATTCTGGCAACTGGGTAAGCTGGTTATTGAAAAGCCATAAATATTCTAAGTTCTCCAAGTTGCATATGGATTCAGGTAATGATTCTAGATAATTATATCCTAAGTCCAAAAAATATAGATTAGAAAGGCTGCCTATGCTGTCTACGATCGTGGATAAAATATTATTGTTTAAATAGACAGAGAATAAACCAGACAAATTGCTAAATGATGCTGGCAATTCTGATATTCTATTCCATTCGAGATAAAGTGAAGCAAGTTCATTAAGGTCACCAAAATTTTCTGGTAGTGTATATATAGTGTCATTAACTCCAGAGCTATTACCATAGTTTCCTGCCACTAAAAATCGTAAGCGACCATTAAACCAGGTCTGTGTACCTAATTCAAGAGGGGAATCATAGTCTAAGTCATTTAGAGACACTATACTATCTAAAACAGCAACATCATCATTAGATAGGCAAGAATCTCCAACTAAAATGGTCACATTATTTGGTAATTCATTATAATAAGTAAATGTACTGTCACATTCGGCAAGACACCAGTTCAGTACGAAAAGAGCTAGTATGATCAAATAATTTTTTTTCATTTTATTTAAGGTAAATAACTTTTTCTGTTTGTGCAGTATTACCGTTACTCAATTGGATAAAATATACACCTGAACCAATATTATATGGTCGCCAGGTTGAAGTATGACTTCCAGAGCTAACTTTCTTATCTATAAGGGTCGAGACCAATTGTCCCTTCATATCATAGATCTGTAAAAGAATGGATTGATCTTTTTCCAATGAAAAGTTTATTGAAATTGATGGATTAAATGGGTTTGGATATGGTTGCGCTAATGTATAGGAATTTGGCAATGGCCTTTTATCTAAATTTAATTGAGTTGTATATCCTTCCACTGATATTGTTTTTGATCTATGTGGATGGTTGATAGGTAGCACTAGTAAATGGATAGCATTACCATTTTCAATCTCTGTAACCTCTCCATTAAATGATATTTGCTCACTCATACCAGCTTCTAATACCAAATCAACGTTTTGCGAGTTGAACCATCCCTCATCATCACTTATTTGACAGGATAAAGAAAGTGAATGATCACCTTCATTCATGATCGTATAGGAAATGCTTGATGAACCTGAGGGAATATAAATACCAGAAACGCCCTCGCTTTCCATATAATTATTAATTAAAACACTATATGCTGCAGGGAAAATACCTGAAATTCGGTTTGCTCTGTATACAGCCCCATCTGGCAGACTCAAATTATAAAGACCTTCCCAAACAATATTCCCTTCTACATCAACTTCTAGGCTACGTCCACCACCACCAACGGTAGTTAAGAGGACATTTCCATTATCTAGTTTTTGAGCATTGCCAGAAGCAAAACCAAATAGGTCTGGTGCAAGTTCATAAGACCAGGCCAGTGAAGCATCTGATCCATCTATTGAAATTTCTATAGCTCTTGAGATCGGCTCATCTGTTCCACGGAATTCAGGTGCAAGGTTTCCATTGTCAAATGTTAATATATTACCATTCTCTAATTTTTGAAGACTATGTTGAAAGCTAAATCCGAGGTCTGTACCCATATTGATGTCGTTAGAGGACATTTGGTGTCCCATATTCCATATAATATCACCTGATGGATAATCGATCTTAGTAATACGCGAGAGGTGCCTAGTTGAAATATACAAAGCGCTTTCATCTTCATCAAAAATAACTGCATTGACATGCGTCCAGTCATAATGGAGGCTTATATATGCTTCTGTCCATGTTCCTCCTAATTGATCATAATCTTGCATGTCATAATGGTCAAACACATTCCAAGTCCAAACCACATCTTTTGTATCTTTATCCCACTCTATTAATTGATCTCCTATCCATGGAAATTCTATGGTTATCCCATCAGCCTGAAATCCCAGCCCTTGGAAGGAAGAGGTCCAACTTCCAACTGGTATAGGGCCTAAAGAACTCGTTTCAACAATGCCAAGGTAATTACCATTTGGTAGGAGTATCAGATCATGATGTAAAAATTCATTATTCGGTTCTTCCCATAGCGTATCACCTTCAAACGACATTTCTAGACCTGGTAGATTATTCTCTGATCCAGGCATGAGATAGCAACCTAATATATTCCCATATTTGCTTGTACTATAATAGACAAGGTCGTTCTCCCCAGAGTTCCATATCTCCCTACCTGAATGATCTATAGCAGCAGAAAAATAATTAAAAAAAGCACCAAATACCGTTATGCCAGGTTGTATTTGATCATCGATCACAAGATCTACAGTTGAGGATGATAATGATGAACCAGTAGTGAAAAGAAATGGGTCTGTCCATGAACCTTGCTGAGATTGATATATAGGTCTTACTCGCCAATAGTATGTACCATTCCAATCAATAACATCTCTTTCGATAATAATTAGGCTATTATCTTCAATATTCAATATAGGATTAGAAAAATCAGGATCTTCTGATAGCTGAAACTCGTAGTGGGTTGCTTCTGGAGTTTGTGTCCATTCAAATAATACGTGAGTATGGTTTAAAAGAGCTCCATTATATGGAGATATTAATTCACCAAAGATCAATGAAATATTTAGTAATAATAAAATTTGTCTCATCAATTTACTTTATTAGAGAGAGCCTCATTTAACCATGTCAAAACTTCAGTTCCTTGAGTTATCCAAGCTCTATTTAAGCCAAAGTCAGGAAAATTACCAAGTAATTCACCATTCCATGCATAAGTGACCATTGTTTTATTCAAGGATGATTGATCTAAGATCCATACTCCAGCCGCATTTGGTAACCTTACATATTTATCATCTAATGATCCGTCAGGGTGTTCAACTGAAGAAAAGGAAAAAACCCATTGGTCATCATTTTGTTCTATATAATATTTTACAACATAATCTCTTCCAGCAAATGGGAATGGCATATCTAAGATTATTTGTACAATGTTAGATTCTATTTGTTTAGCTCCAGTGACTCTTTTAAAAATGTTTGGATAGTTCTCTAGGTCTTGGATCAATTGAGCGATGGAGGACATATTATGTTCAAGGATCATTTCTGCTTTGCCTATTGGGTATCCCTGAAACTCTTGCCAAGCTACCATAATTGGTTTTTCCTGCAAAATGATCCAATCATCCAGCTTATTAATACCTCTTAGATCCAATCCTAATAGCAGGCAATGCGTGAACAATAAAAATATATATCTCATAACTCAGGATAAAAACGTTTTGTATATCGATCTACAATCATTTTTTATTTTTTCTTCTGATAACCCAAATTTTTCAAGGTCATATTTATGATCGCTCTTATAGTTCCTTTGACTTTCTGCAGTTTGTTGTATTACCTGGGTCAAACTATCCTTTTTTTCAATACCAATAAAATTAATTATCTGGTCCATTAATGCCTCAAAATCATCCATCATAAAATCAAAACGAACCACTAATACATTTTCCTTATTGATATTATTATTAACCCAGTCATGATGAAATCGATTTAATAACTCCACCAGGGCATTATATAGTCTATCTATAAATCTCATTTGTAAATTTTCATCTAAAGCCCAGAAATTAAATCTTTTATCTAATACTCCAGTCACAAGGCTCAGTCCAGATGGGATAACTTTTAGTGGATCTCGAACCATATACAGTACTTTTGCACTTGGGAATCTTTCTTGAAAAGCTGGTAGATTACTACTCAAACTAAATAGTTTGCCAATATATCGATCACCTTTGTTTGTTAAAATATTTCTTTTCCACATAGACTCAAACCAAGAAAAATCTCTTGAGGATCTATCTGTTATATTGGGATCGACCCAATGAAAAAGATCTTCTTCGTCAAAGGTCAAAAAAAATCCATATAGGAAAAACCCATCCAAATATCGAAAAAGAAGGGAGACATCATCTGTTTCAATAGATGTTAAACTGGTTTTATGAGCTGCGGTTGAATGATGCCGTGCAGGGCTAATTTTTTCTAAAAAGGGTAAAAATGGTCTGATGCATTTTTGTACTGTTACAGATGGGTATAGCATTTGCCATAATTCTGAACCTGTTCCAATTTTTTCATTAATTAAAAAACGATGTAAGAAAGTGGTTCCTGACCTAGGGTTTCCCACAATAATTATAGGATCTTTCAAAGGCTTTCTGATCGACCAAAATATGATATGATCTAGCACCCTGCCAACCCCAACGATGATACGTAATAAAAGTACCATCAAGCCTGTTATCACTGGAGAGAACCAGGCGTTGAATGTCCTACCTAATATTAGGTATACTCTTGCTATTCGTTTGAGTGCCATAATATATTTTTAAGTTGGGTATAAATAACATTAGGTGATAATACAAATAATTGATTTAACTATATGATGTAATACTAGCCTAATACTCAAATATATTTGCCATTAATCTAGATAATATACTAAATGAAAAATTCACTATTATTTTATTTTATTTTCTCAGTCGCTTCATACGGACAGCCATTTGATGGCATGTTACTTTTTTCCCCAGCTGTAGGTGGTGGCGGCGGTGGCGGCGGTAACTTCTTTACATACTTAGTGGATAATGATCTTAATGTAATAAATACATGGTCTCATCCAAGAGGAGCTGCCAGTATGCCATATCTTATGCCTGATAGTACTTTATGGTTTCCTTACCGTGTTCCAAATCCAACTATGGGTACTGGCGGTGTAGGCGGTGGTATCTCGAAATATGCATGGGATGGTGAATTATTATGGGATTATGAGGTCTCGAATGATACATATCAACATCATCATGATATAGAACCCTTGCCTAATGGGAATGTCCTTGTTATTGCATGGGAAAGAAAGACCGCAGAAGAGGCCTATGCGGTCGGTCGACAATCGATTGATAATTCCTTGAATGAAATGTGGGCTGAAGCCATACTCGAATTAGAGCCGGTAGGCGATAATGATGCAAATATTGTGTGGGAGTGGCATATATGGGATCATTTGATCCAGGATGTTGATCCAGATCTATCAAATTATGGCGTAATAGCCGATCATCCAGAATTACAGGATGTGAATTTTGGTAATGCAGGTAGTAACCAAGGGCCAGGAGGTCCTAATGGAGATTGGAAACATTTTAATGCAATCGCTTACAACGAGGAACTTGACCAGATAGCGCTTTCATCAAGGCACCATGATGAGATCTATATTATTGACCATAGTACAACCACAGAAGAGGCCTCTGGACATACGGGTGGTAATTCAGGTATGGGCGGAGATTATATTTATCGTTGGGGGAATCCTCAGACATATGACCGTGGGACAAATGCTGACAAACAACTTGATGACCAGCATGGTGTTAATTGGATACCAGAGGGTTACCCAGGAGAAGGCAATCTAATATTGTTCAATAATAATTATACCAATAACTCAGCTGTTTTTGAGATAGAGACACCGTTAAATAATAATGGTCTATATTCAATAACAGATGGAGAGCCTTATGGCCCTCAAGAACCGATCTGGCTTCATACAGGTGAATTCCATACACAGATGCAAGGCGGTGCGTTTCGTCTACCTAATGGCAATACTATCATTACAGACTGCGATGATGCAACTATCTTTGAGGTTACCTATGACCATGAAGAGGTCTGGAGTTATAATTTTGGAACTGGTCAAGTATTCATTGCTCGTGCGCAAAAATATGATTTGAACTATTTAGGACCCGACTTCCCAGAATATATTTTAGGTGATGTGAACTTTGATGACTCCATAGATGTAAAAGATCTTCTCATGATATCTGATATGGCATCTGGCTTTGGGTATTCACCGACTCCTCCAGCTGATTATAATCTTGATGGTTCTGTCAATATATCAGATGTTTTGCTATTGCTACAGGAAATATTGAGCAACTGATCATTTTATAATAATGATAACACCAATGTAGATTGGTGCCAATGAAAATAGCTGTTCATTTTATCTTTGTATGATTCAAAAGGACTAGCATCTCTAATACAGTGAATATTACCCGAATTGAAATGACAATAAAACAATGGTTTGTTGATCAAGCGCTGATACATTCCCGCCGAACGATCATATTATCCATATTAGCCACTTTATTGATCGGTTCGGGAATACGATTCTTGATAATGGATGATGATATGATGAAGATGCTGCCTAAAGAACTTGAATCGAAAATAACTTGGGATGCGATTCAAAATGAATTTGGAAGTACAGAGGTTATCTTTATTGCATTTGGCCATCAAGGTCAGTCAGTTTATAAGCAGAAAACTCTTGCTGATTTATGGGTCTTATCTGAAAAGTTAGGGTCTTTGAATACTGTTGATGATATTTCCAATATAAGTACTGCAACAAGGATCGATCAGGTAGACGGGTTTATGGAGATCGATGATCTACAAGCTGAAAAAGAACTTTCAGATGTAGAAATAGATCATATCAAAATATATTTGAATAAGAATCCAAACCTTAAAAAACAGCTTGTCAGTAAAGGAGAAGAATATTTTCTTACTATCATACAACCATATGATAATGTTGGCCTAGATCAGTTCAGGAATGATATTGTTGCGGTTGGCGATTCTGTACTCATGGATTATGAGGTGCACTATGGCGGGACAGCATATGTCACCGGTTCTGTACCACAGCTGATACGTGAAGATGTTCAATTATTGATCAAGGTCGGCATGCTCATCATGTTGGCCATACTTTTATTTAACCTTAGAAGCATACATGCAGTATTAATGGTCATGATGGTCATTTTATTTTCTCTTGTGGCCATGATGGGTTTTATGGGCTGGGCCTATAAAATAACAGGTTCAGATCGTTTTTTATTTGCTCTATTGAATACATCTATGCCCATCATATTGCTAACTATCGCTAATTCAGACGGTGTTCATGTTATCACCAAGTTCTTTAGAGAGTTTAGAAAGCTAGGTAATGTGACTGCTGCAGTCGAAACGAGTATGGATGCATTATTACTACCAATATTTTTAACTAGCATCACAACGATAGCTGCATTTCTTACAATGGTAACTTCCCCATTAGAGCCTTTGGTAGGTTATGGCATATGTATTTCAGTTGGTATTCTTTGGGCATGGCTAATGAGTTCTCTAATGCTGCCCGCTATAATTAGTACTAAAGATTGGGATCCTCTATCAAAAGCAATTTCTCAGGCCAGCATATTTGAAAAATTTGTAAAACATATCGCTAATTTAGTTGTTCGATATCCAAGATATGTTTTTTCTTCTGGATCTATTTTGGTTCTAGTTGGTTTAATGGGGCTATACAAGGTCACTGTTGATGTTAATGTCGCCAGTTTTTTCAAACCTGGAACAGAGATAAGGGATAGTATGGATTTCATGGATAAGGAGATGAGCGGTACCATGGACCTTAGGGTCCGGATAGAGGGAAATATTAAAGACCCCACTATTTTACAAAAAATGGACTCATTGCAAAATTATATTGAAACCAATGGTCAGGTCACGGTCACTTATTCAATTGCCAATGTTGTAAAACAAATGCACCGTACTGTTATGGACGATAGCCTGAAATATGAAACGATTCCAAGAGAAAGTGAAAAAGTGAATAACCTTTTTACAATGTATTCTATGTCTGGAGATCCAGAAGATTTTTCAAGTCTAATAGACTATGAACAATCATCAGGGCTTATAACAGCTTTAAGTAAAACGATGAGTACAGAGGATGTTTTTTTATTTGTCAGCTCTATCACGGATCATATTAAAAAGAGTTTTGATGCATCCATGAATATTGATGTGACGGGAATGATCGTTGTAATCCGGGATATGGTTTTAATGGTAATAAGTTCATCATTTTTTAGTATTCTGATCTCCCTGGTCTTGATCTGCGCGATAACATCTCTATTCTTTGATCGAATTATTTGGGGAATTTTAGCAGTGATTCCTCTTACGGGTGCTGTGATACTTAATTTTGGATTAATGGGTCATTTTGATATCACTCTTAATCATATTACTGCGATATTGTCATCAATTATCATCGGAGTAGGAGTAGACTTTGCCATTCATTTCATCTCACAATTCAGACGACTTTCAATCTCAAATCCTAGAGATGGATTAAGCCAAGAAGTGATTCAAGATGTTGGTTATCCAATTATATTGGATGCTGGTTCCAATATGGGATTTGGAGCATTGTTGTTTTCTGCATTTATACCTGTTCAATATATAGGAGGTTTAATGGTCTTTGCTATGATGTCAACTTCTCTTGGCACGCTGACATTACTATCTTCATCCACAGAATTACTTAAAGATCATTTAATAAAAAAAGGTGATTAAAATGAAATATTCCCTTCTTTTTTTAGTGCCATTTATAATGCAAGGTCAGTCAGGCTATGATATCGCTAGGTCTATGGATATGCGCCCAGCACCGAAAGACCTTTCCAATAAAACTAATATGATCCTTAAGAACTCAAAGGGTAAAACTCGAAACCATGTTATGGTATCAAGATCTATGGATAATAATCAGAAGCAGATCATTTGGTTCTTAGAGCCAAAGGATGATCGAGGTGTGGCATTTTTAAAAATAGAACATGATAACAAAGATGATGAAATGCAAATGTGGTTGCCGGCATTTAAAAAAGTACGACGGATATCTGCAAAGAAAAAGGGGGATGCTTTCATGGGATCAGACCTTAGCTATGAGGATCTATCCAACCGTGACCTAGATGAAAATAATTATCAACGTCTTAACGATGAAAAGTGGAACAATAAAGATTGTTTTGTATTGAAGACGATTCCAAAAAATGAAACAAGATCGTCTTATAGTGAACATGTTTCTTGGATTGATAAAGCTACATTGACCTTATTAAAAGAGCGTTCCTATGATCGTAGAGGCGACCTCACGAAAGAAAAAGAATTTGAATATGAAAAAAGGGGAGAGTATGATTTGATAAAACGTGTATTTGTCAAAGACATCCATACCAACCACACAACGGAGGTATTATTTACTGATATTAAAGTAGATTCAGGTTTAAAAGATGATTTGTTCCATGAAAGGAATCTAAAACGTTTGCCAAAAGACCAATGACATAATGAGAGCCAAATATATATATATCATCTTGGCCTACGCTTTAACCTATATTGAATGTAGGGAGGAGACAGGTCTTATATCTCTAGGAGGTAAAATAACAAATCCAATAGGACAAGAGGCAAGATTCATTTTCCCTGATACTACTTACTCAGCAATATTAGATGATAACGGTCGATTTGAAATAACCTTCTCTAGAGATTCATCTAGCTATCTAAGATTTGGTCAAGGTTCAGAGACAACCTTCATGTATCTTAGTCCTGGAGACAATGTGTCCTTAAAGATAGATACAAAAGAATTTGATGAAACAATAGAATATAAAAACAGTGCTGAGTCATCATTTTTAGCATTTAAATTTTTATTAAATGAGAAAAAGGATTTCTATGGTGAAGCTCTTTATCTGAAAGATATGAAGGAGTACAAAGAATATATTAAAAACTATGCAGATGAACTTTTAGAAAAATTAGATCAGATAAATAATTCAGATTTTATCTTGGCAGAGAAAAAATCTTTAGATAACAATACGGAAAGATATATTCAACAAAAAGAAAAGTTATCCTCGCTCTCAAAAGAGGAATCCATCTTTGCTTGGGAAAAAAGAACACTATCTAGAGAATATAATTTTTATCAATTATTAGGCTCTGGTACAACAGAAGAATTCAATAGTATGTTAAGCGAGTACAAGGATCATATTCTATCAAAACTTTCCAGCGTAAATAATACGGGTTTTATTAACAAAGAAAAGAAAATACTGGAAAAAGATGTATTAAAATGGAAAGAGCGGAGGACATCTTTTGATAATATGCCTAAAGAAGGTGAAGACGCAATTGACTTCTCATATCCTGATAAAGAAGGGAATGTGTTACAGCTTTCTTCTTTCCAAGGCAGTATGGTCTATGTTGATGTTTGGGCAACTTGGTGTGGTCCGTGTATAGCGCAGATACCAGCACTGGAACAATTGCAGAAGGATTATAAAGAAGAAAATATCATTTTTATGAGTGTATCAGTAGACACTGATAAAGATGCATGGTTAAAAATGCTTCATGAAGATCAATTGCAGGGTGTGCAGCTTTGGGCCGATGGATGGAGTGATATAACCCGGTCCTACGCAATATTTGGTATTCCCAGATTCCTTTTATTTGATTCTAACGGTAAAGTGATATCGGTTGATGCACCCAGACCCACATCTGGAGATATACGAGAAATGATTGATAATAATCTATAGTTGGAGAGCCTAAATAATAAATTATTATCTAATGAATAACGGGGTCAATTCCTTAAGGGCTTTCCTTTTTTCAACATATATTTGATTCGGTCTTGTGTTAATTTTTCACCTGCCAATGAAACAAAGGTCTCTCTTTCAATATCAAGGATATATTGCTCATCTACTGTTTTTGTAAGTCCAGCTTTATCTCCACCTGTTAAAACATACGCTAGTTTCTCTCCGATCTTCATATCATGTTCAGAGATTTTGCCTTGCTTCTTGAACCCCTTAAGTGCCATGACCATTGCAGTGCGCCCACCTGCACCAGGAAGCTTTAGATCCTCTCTGTATTGTGGAGGCTCATAGGTTTCTGCATGCTCAAGGGCCTTATTCTTCGCTACTTGGAGCAGATGATCTCGATTCAGGATTATAGTATCATCCTTTTTTAATAATCCGAGGTGCTTTGCCTCATCTGCACTTGTTGCGACTTTTGCAAATCCAATGGTCTCAAATGTTTTCTGGATCTTTTGGAATGCACCCATACGTCCAGTGCCACTATCCAAGGCATTCAATATCATTCTAAGAGTACCTCCTCCACCAGGAATTAATCCAACTCCTACCTCTACAAAGCCCATATAGGTTTCTGCTGCAACAACCCTATGTGCAGCTGGCTGAATTATCTCTGTTCCACCACCAAGGGTTAACTGAAATGGAGCAGCGATGACAGGACCTTTTGAGAATCTGATTCTCTGTGTCATTTTTTGGAAAGTATTCACAGCGAAATCCAATGCCTCCCACTGTTGATTATGTGTTAGATCAAGAAACAGATTGAGATTTGCTCCAGCAGAGAAGTTGGGACCCTGATGTCCAAGGACCAAGGCTTTGTATTTCCCTTCGTCAATCAGGTCTAATGCATGATTGACCATCTCTACATATGAACTATCAATTGGATTAAGTCTTGGTTGTAGTATGGAGTGAAATTCCACATTTAATATACCGTCACCCATGTCATTTACACTTGCGCTAAGATCTCTTTTTATGGTATGTCCTGCTGTTTTGTGCAGAAGAAGATTAAATTCTTTTGGATTTTGTTTGATCTTGACCGGATGTTTGCCACTGGGGCACCAATAGGTCCTTTGCCCATTCTCAACTGAATAAAATGTTTCGCGACCAGATTCTAACATCTCTAGTACCCACTTTGGCACTTTTTTACCTTCCGCTATCATTCTTTTTGTAGTTCTACGAACGCCCAATGCATCCCAACCTTCAAAAGGTCCTGCTTCCCATGCAAATCCCCATTTCATAGCATTATCAATATTGACTATATCATTAGATATCTCGGGTATCCGATTGGCACTATATATCAATGTCCTTGCCGTAAGCTCCCAGAAATATTTACTTCCTCTGTCATCTGCAAAGCAGAGAGCTTTCATTTTATCAGACAATCTTTGTCTATCCTTGGCAATTCGAAAACAGTCGAACCGTACTAGGTCCATGGGTGCATATTCACCTGTTTTGAGATCAACTGAATGGATACTACGGTCTTCATTTTTTTTATAAAACCCTGCTCTTGTTTTTTGACCAAGTCGATCTGAATCGATCAATTTATTTAAGATATCAGGTATTTTAAATATGTCGCGTTCTTCATCCTCAATTGCTTTTTCATATGTTGTCATAGATACATTTTTTAAAATATCCAGTCCTACAACATCAGCAGTGCGGAATGTCGCGCTTTTTGGTCTTCCTGAAATAGGTCCTGTAAGTTTATCAACCTCTTCAACCGTAAGACCTTGTTCGATCGCAAGATTCATCGCGGTCATCATTCCATAGACACCAATACGATTCCCAATAAAGTTAGGTGTGTCTTTTGCATGAACAATTCCCTTTCCAAGGATGTTTTCACCGAATTCAACTATTGTATTATATGTTTCATCTGTGGTTTCTTTCCCTCTAACAAGTTCTAATAGTTGCATGTATCTAGGAGGATTAAAAAAATGTGTGATCATAAATCGCTGTTTTACATCTTCAGGTAGTGAGGCAGTGAGGTCATTCAGAGGAATTCCTGATGTATTCGATGTGAGGATCGTTTCTGGCTTTAAATGAGGCAGAAGTTTTTGATATATCAATTCTTTAATATCCAATCTTTCCACAACAGCTTCTAATACCCAATCAGCTTCAGCGATCTTTTCCAGATCATCATCGTACGTACATGAGGTTACCATATCTATATTCTGTGGTTGATAAAGAGGCGCTGGTTTTAAGATTGATAAGGAGTTTTTACCTTTTTCAGCCAGTTCCTTATTAATATCAAATAAATAAGAAGGGATCCCTGCATTACCTAAATGTCCTGCGATCTGTGCGCCCATAACGCCTGCTCCGAGGACTGCAACTTTCTTGATCTTTTTAGGCATAGATCAATCCCTCCCCAAAATTGTTGTGATCCCTTGTCCTGAACCAATACACATTGTTGCAATACCATTTGTTGAATTTTTCTGTTCCATTACATTGACCAGGGTGGTAATGATCCTAGAGCCAGAGCATCCCAGTGGGTGACCAAGTGCTAAAGCACCACCATTTAGATTGACCTTAGAAGGATCCCAATTTCCATTCTCTATAACATAGATAGACTGGGCCGCAAAGGCCTCATTCAATTCAATAACGTCAATATCGTCCATGGACATTCCTGCTTGTTTTAGTGCTTTTTCTGTGGCAGGGATAGGACCTTTCCCCATTTGTTTCCAATCCACACCGACGACCGACCTTGCTTTAATAAAGGCTCTTATTGAAAGGTCATTCTTTTCAGCAAGTTCACGGCTGCACATTAGTACTGCCGATGCGCCAATAGAGATGGGGCTGGATGTGGCTGCAGTGATCGTGCCATCTTCTAGAAATGCAGGATCGAGACTTTTGATCTTTTCAAGGTCTGGTTGTCTTGGACCTTCATCCTTTTCTATGATATTTTCTCCATACATATCAATGGGCACTACCTCATTTCCAAAATGACCATTTTCCCAAGCTTTCAATGCTTTTTTATGTGACTCAATAGAAAAATGCTCTTGCTCCTCTCGAGAAATATTGCCTTCTTCTGCTAGTATTTCAGCAGTTTCTCCCATGCCGATATAATAATCTTGCTCGGCTAGTTCAGGATGAAAGTCAGGATTGAATCCGCCCATTGGAACAGAGAACATATCTTCCACGCCTGCTGCGATTCCCATTTGGATATCTCCGGCCTCTATGCTTCTACTGATTTGGTGAACCGCATCCATAGATGACCCGCAGAACCGATTAATCACTGCTCCGCCAGATGTCTCAGGAATACCTGCTAGGATGGAAACTCCCTTCGCCATAAGCATTCCTTGGGGTCCTTCTGGGAAAGCACATCCTAAAACCAGGTCCTCGATCTCTTTAGGGTCAATATTTTTATTTCTTTTAAAAAGACTCATAATGATCTGTGCGGTCAGATCGTCCGGACGGATTCCAACCATTTCACCATTTTTCATTCCGATGGGGGAACGGACCGCATCAATGATCACAGATTCAGACATTATGATCTCCTATTAATTTTTTTATTATATAACACACTATCGATCCTTTTAAAATGGATAGTCCTTCCTATCTATCATGAATTCTCCCAAATCTTTTTTGAGAGATATGGTATCAGTATCCAAGTTAATGATATCATGAAGTTTTGTCACAGATCTCATTATACTAGTTGGCACATTTTCTGAAAAGATCCTATTGAGGCATTTAGCACTAAGAGATCTAACCTCAAGCAATGATTCTGCAACATTTATTTTTGCTATGTTCACAGGCATATTTGAAGTGCCATTTGACGATAAGGTTTGTTGGACCCTGCATATGACCGATTCTGATGTATAGATATGTGTAAATATGTCGGCAAATGCTTCACTTAACTGTTGCTCATGTTTAAGGTCCTGACCAAACTCACATAATGCTTCTTGAAATATAAGGACTACTAGTTTTTTAGTTGCTTGAACAGCATGTTTTTCGATCGCAAAGTTATCTTGAGAATTTGCCTGCACATCTGCGGCAATAAATGTGTTTAGATCTTTTAAGAAATCTCTTAAGGAGATCTCTTCTGTGAGCACCTTTTTCATCATATACCCGCTAATGATCGCTCGATTGATCTCATTGGTTCCTTCCCAAATACGATTGATCCTATCATCGCGATATGCCATTGCTATTGGATACTCTTCAATGAATCCATATCCCCCGAATATCTGTAGGCAATTATCTGCTACCATATCTGATGTCTCGCTACCGTATACTTTTGCCATGGATGCTTCTATCGCAAATCTCTCCATGGTCTCACCCATTTTTATATAATATTTTGGATCTTCCTTATCCAGATCATCAATTGCATCCTGTATCATTCCTACAGTACAATAAAGCATTGTGTCTGCAACATATGTGCGGACCGTTATATCAGCGATCTTACCTATTATTGAATCGAATTTTGCTATAGGCTGTCCAAACTGTCTTCTTTCGAGCGCGTATTTTATGGTCTCTCTTATAGCTAGTTTTGAACCTCCCACGCTAGCAGAGGCTAATTTATAGCGACCAATATTTAATGCATTGAATGCAATGGTAGCTCCTTTACCGACTTCATAGAGGAGGTTCTCTACAGGTACTTTTGCATCTGTAAATTTTAATGAGGTTGTAGAAGATCCTTTCATTCCCATTTTCTTTTCTTCAGCGCCAATAGTGAAACCTTCAGTATCCCTATCAACAATAAAACCTGAGAATTTGTTTCCATCCACTTGCGCTAATATGGTGTAGACATCAGCCCATCCACCATTACTTATAAACTGTTTTTCTCCATTAAGTATGTAATGACTGCCATCATCTGATAGAAATGCAGTGGTCTTTGCTGAAAGAGCATCTGATCCTGCAGATGGTTCGGTAAGTCCATAAGCAGCGATCCATTCACCCGTTATGAGTTTAGGTAGATACTTCTTCTTTTGCTCAGGTGTTCCAAAAAATACGATCCCGAGACTACCAATACCTGTCTGGACTCCAAAGATGCATCCAAAAGATGAAGATCCTCCCCAGCCAACACCTTCAGTTATCAAACAAGCCGTTATCTTATCTAGATCTGTTCCACCAAATTCTTCTGGCGTATCAATTCCTATAAGCCCTAATTCACCCATTTCGCGCATAATGGATCGACAGAGATCCTCGTCAAGTTTTTCAATATTCTGCACATTTGGAAATATCCTATCTTCTGAGAATTGAAAGATCATTTTTTTAATATCATTATGCTCTTCGCTGAACATTTCTCTGCAGAAAATAGTCTTGTCAGTGGATGGGGTAACTAGCCAATGACCACCGGTCTTTATATGAAGTATTTCTCTTATGTCCATTAAAATGCTCTTACTTATTTAGTATATGTTTGATAAAGATATTAAAGATAGTTCCGGCATATTATTTAATAAAAGTGCCTTATCTATTTACCATCCTATTATAAAGCGATAACAATATTAAACATTTATAGTTGACACGTTATATTAAAATATGTTATAATACTATTGAGATTAAGTCTCATTAACAATTAGTTATGTACTCCCGGGGCTCCCGAACCTTTGTTACTTATTCCGAAATCAGAGGTCTCTAATCCCAAGATGAAGTATAGGGGGCCCCATTATTTGGTAAAAAATGGCAGAATTGATCATAGTATTTAGAGAAGTGCTTGAGGCGACCCTCATCGTGGGGATCTTATATACCTACCTCGATAAGATCGGACAGAATGATGCATTAACAAGGCTCTGGCAAGGCGTTATGGTGGCCTTAGCAGCTAGCCTTATTGGTTCGTTACTTTTTCAGAAGTTTGCAGGTGGTTTTGATGGGGATGCCTCTAAGATATTTGAAGGGATTGTTATGATAGTCGCTGCAGGTATACTTGGAACTATGATCATCTGGATGGCGAAAAATAGCAATATCGCTGGAGAGCTAGAGGAAAAAGCAGCTGACGCAATAAAGAATGATGACCTGGGCTATGGTATTTTTGCTTTGGCATTCATATCTGTTTTTCGTGAGGGAATTGAGACCATACTTTTCTTGTATGCGGTGACGATGCAAAAGGGTGGCTTGTCTGTGCCTCTTTCTTTTGTAGGAGCAGGGTTGGGCATCGGAGTTGGGTATATGATATTCATCCAAGGAAAGAAGGTCCCGCTAAAGACATTTTTTAATGTGAGCTCCTTTGTTTTGATATTTGTTGCAGCAGGAATGCTTACATATGGGGTGCATGAATTAGAATCTGCCAAGGTTATTCCTTACTATGGTGGGCAAGTGAATGTAGAGGAAGATCAAGTAATTGCAACAAGAGTTAGCGGAAACTCTAAAATATTTATTTTTAATGAAAGTTCAGATAAAAAGAAGACGATCAACAGTGCTAAAAAATGGGCATCAAGGGTCTGGGATATCAATCCTCCAAAGCACGCTGATGGGACCTATCCAGTGCTCCATGATAAAGGCGCAATAGGTGGTCTTTTCAAGGGTCTGTTTGGTTACAATGGTGACCCCAGTTGGATCGAATTAGCTGTCTGGCTCTGTGCGGTTTTTTCAATGAACTTTATATGGAAAAGGGTTTCAAGAGCATAATGAAAAAATATACACTATCAATTTTATCTTTTTTGCTAATCATCTTTTTAAATGGTTGTGAGGATGATCCTTTATTAGCTCCACAGTCTGAAGCTGAAGATGACGGGGGTAGCTATGGCAATCTATCTTTACCAGGTGATGAAAATGATGAGGGCCAAGAAAACCCTGAAATATTTTAGGTCAAAGAAGGGCATATGAAAATAAAATTATTAAAATATTCAATTGTACTTTTTTTTACATTTCTGAATGGAGATGATCATGAGACAGTAGTTTCTGGGACGGTATATAGAAATGAAAAGAATATTCCTTTGCAGGGAGCCAATGTAGTCTTTAGAAGTGAGTCAGGGCAGCAATATGGTGCATCAACAGATATTAATGGAATGTTCAATATCAGTGAGATATCTCCAGGTAATTATGATATAAAGATCAGTTTTATTGGATTTGAGGATTATAGTAAAAATATAATTATAGAAACTGGTAAGGTCTATAAGGTTGATGCCATACTATCAATAGAACCAATACTTATGGCAAAGCTTGAGATAATAAGTGAAGTAGAGACCCCATATGATAAAATGCCTGGTGCCGCTACAGTTATGGATATGCAGACCCTTAAACTTGTGAATCCGATAGGTACTCAGGAGATGTTAGAGTATGTACCAGGAATCAACGCCTTTGCAGATGATGGTATAGGCAACTCTAGGATAAGTATTGGAGTAAGAGGTCTGAATCCTAGAAGAAGCTCAAGGGTCTTGATCCTTGAGGATGGTGTGCCGATTCAGCCTGCCTTATATGTTTATCCGAATATGTACTACAATCCTCCTTCCGACCGTATTGACCAGATCGAAGTTATTAAAGGCAGTGGTACGATACTTTATGGGCCACAAACAATGGGTGGAGTGATCAATTATTTTACAAAAAGACCTCGAAATGAGTTTGGTGGTGCTTTGAAATTAACTGGTGGCGAAAATGGTTACGGAAGTCTATTTGCTGAAGTTGGAGGATGGGGTAGCGATAAACTTAAACCTGAACTGCAATTACTTTTCAAAAGGGGTGATGGGTTCAGACAGAATAATAGTTTTCAACAGATCAATAGTACTTTTAAACTGAATTATATTCCTTCTTCATCTAAAAATATGTATTTGAAAGGAAATTTGAATTATGAGAATTCAAATGCCACATATACAGGCTTGACAGAGTGGTCTTTTGAAAATGATCCCACATTTAATCCTAAGGAGCATGACAATTTTAAGGTATTCAGAGCAGCTATAGATTTTATACAGTCTGAAAAATTGAGCTCTACTTTAACAAAAAGCACTACTGCTTTTGCAAGCTTTTTTGATCGACGCTGGTGGAGAGAGAATGATATCTTTATCAAAGCTAGCGATCTTGGTGAGGATTCTCCTTCAGCTCAGCCATACTACAGTACGTTCGATCTTGTACGAGTAGGTAATGGAAAGAATAATTTTGGTATTCTAAGAACATTTTATGTTTTAGGCCTAGAGCGATCGTATAAGATAAAACATGATTTATTCAATAGACCTTCAAAAATGGAAACTGGATGGAGGGTCTATGCTGAAAGATTCATTGATGATAGGCAAACAGGTTTTACAAATGATTCAGTGTATACCCCAGATGCAAGGGAAGGTGTCTATTTCAGAGGGTCTGGAGATTCACTTGAAATATTAGGTACAAGCCATCATTACGAGACCATAGCATTATCAGGATTTTTAAGTGAGTCTATCGATTTTGGAACCCTTACTCTCAGACCTGGAATACGGATAGAGCTATTCGAACAGACAAGAGTTGATAGAATGCAGGGTTCTATCTACCAGGATAAGACCTTGTTTGTGGTACTGCCAGGTATTGCATTTTCAAAAAGTATCAATGGATTAAATATTTTTGGTGGAATCCACCGTGGCTTTACTCCACCTTCTAGTGGTGCATTAAAAATCTTGAACTTTGGTGAAGGATTAGAAGACTCTGGTCTAGACCTAGACTCTGAAAGAAGTTGGAATAAAGAATTTGGACTTAGGGGAAGGTCAAGTCTATTTGATTATGAATTTGCAGGGTTTCATATTGACATTGAAAATCTTGTTGCCGCTGGTAGAGGTACAGCATTTAAGAATTTAGGTAAGGTTACAACACAAGGCATTGAGGCGAGGACAAGTCTTTTATTATCAAATATATTTTCTTTATTGCCAGATATGGATATATCATATGCATTCCTTGACACAGAAGTAAAGGATGCCACTATTATATCTAATGTATCTGGCACAGCCGGTTCTGAGGTTAGTATCAATGGTAAAGAATTACCCTATTCACCGGATCACACACTAACAGTTGGGCTCGAATACAATTCAAGTCCAAAAATAAACCTACGAGCTGACCTTCGGTATGTAAGTGAGGTCTATACTGATTTTGAGAACATAGAAAAAACAGATGATATCGGTGTTACTGGGCCAATACCTTCATATAACATTTTTAATATTTCTGGGAGTTATAAGGTGAGCCCGCAGTTAAAGATATTTTTCTCTGGAAAGAATATCACTGATGAGGTATATATTGGTTCGAGATTACATTCTAATCCAGGACAAAAAGAGGCAAATATTAGTTCAGGGATCATACCTGGACCTAGGAGGCAGGTCAATATAGGTCTAGAGTACCTATTCTAGACCCTAATTAATCATGGAATTTTTCTACATAAGGAGTAGTGTTATATGAAATAAATGAAATTGAGACTTAATATCAAAAAATAATAATTTAAAATAAGGAAAACAAAATGATAAATAACAACAAACTACTATACATCCTATCCTTTGCACTAATGCTGATGATCGGTTGTGAAGATAATGATGATACAGCTGCAGAGGAGGATAATTCCATATCAACTCCAACCGAGTTTGTATTTGAGAGTCGTTTTACAGAAGGAGAGAGCAGTGTATATTATAATGGTCAGGTTGTAAGGCAACTTTTGATCAATGACATTAAGACCCAGTGCGGGACAGATGCTGGTTCAGGCGATGCTTCTACTCTGCTTAGTATGATGGCGAATGATGATGAGAGTAGGACCATATTAACCACAACATCACCAGCCTCAGTACAGACCACATATCGTTCTATCTCATCCAGTCATTTGAATGACAGATTAGAAGCGGTTGCAGATTATACGATTGTCGGCTATAATGATAACGCGGGTAATCTTATTTCTACATGGGTCACTGATCTTGTAAATAATGGTAAAACAAATGCAGATGGGCTACGTCTTGATCAGATGATCCAAAAGACACTATGGGGTGCTGTATCGTACTGGCAGGGAACCTCAAAGTATATGTCAAAGATACCAGGTGATGATAATTCTGTTTCTGATGATGGTGATCCATGGACAGCAATGGAACATCATTGGGATGAATCTTTTGGTTATTTTGGAGCCGCACGAGATTACAATACCGGTTACAGTGATGATAATGATAGAAAATCAGATCCATATCATGATTCTAATGGTGATGGTGCCATTGATTTCTTATCAGAATATAATTCTGGTTGGGCAGTAACTGCAGCTAAAAGAGATTTGGTTGAGGCTTCAGTTGACTATGATTTTACAAAAACAATAATGGATGCCTTTCTTGAAGGTAGAACTCTGATCACTAATCAGGCTCCATTAGAAGAGATCTTGGTTCAAAGAGATATCATTCTCAATACATGGGAAAAAGTGGTTGCTGCTGTGACAATACACTATATCAATGATGTGAATGATGATATGATAGCCTTGTATCCAGCGGATTCAACTGCTGGTCCATTATCTGATCTATCTGCAGATTATAATAATCATTGGGCTGAAATGAGAGCATATGCACTTGGACTGCAGTATAATGACTTTAAAGTAATCAGTGACGCAGATCTAGAAGCAGTACTTACAGCAATGGGTACTGCGCCCGTTTATCCTGCAGACGGTTATGGAGCCTATTATGGTTACCATGGGGGTTTAGTGGGTACCGCTAAAAGCATACTTCAGGCTGCTTATGGTTTTGATGATGAGCACATGGCAAATTGGTAATATACTCTAATATATAAATCTAGATAAATAAGGGGTCTTAAATTTTAAGACCCCTTATTTTTTAACTACTAATTTAGTTCATGTTAAAAAAAGTAACTCAAAACCATTCTTATCTGCTATTATTATTGGCATGTATAGTTTCAAGGCTTGCCACAAGTATTTATTATATTGAAGATATTGATAGTTTAAGATTTGCCCTAAGCATAGAAGATTATGATATTTCCAAACTACAGCCTCATTTTCCTGGATACCCTGTATTCTGTTTCATAGCTAAAATATTATTTTTAATAATTGGTAGTAAGGCAGCGTCCTTCTCAATCATTGGTGGTGTATCCGTCTTTGCTATTATCTATTTCATTTTGAAGATCAGTAAAATAGAGATAAATAATCGCATTGGTATCTTTTGCTCTTTTATTATTTTTTTTAATCCAATTATATGGTTAATGAGTAATCGCTATATGCCGGACCTAATGGGATTAGCGATCGCAGTTGCATGTATGTATTACCTAACAGATAAAAGTAATAATACAAAAAATTTGATATACGGCTATATTTTTATTGGTTTATTAGTTGGTGTTCGTCTATCCTATGTTCCCTTAATAATCATCCCATTTATCTTTCACCTTATAAAAAGTGATCAAAGGTTCTATTTATTCTTATCGTGTTGTGGTGGATGTTTGGTTTGGTTGATACCATTGATATATATAACTGGGTATGAAAATTTATATTTAGCTGCAAGTAAACAGACCATAGGCCATTTCACTGATTTTGGAGGGACAGTACTTACAGATAATAACATATATTATAGATCTCTAAAATTAATAAGATCAATATGGGCTGATGGTTTAGGTGGATATTGGTCAGGGAGGGCATGGCAGACTGGTTTTTTATCTATATCCTATGCTTATTTTCTTTATCTAGGATATATTGGTTCAAGGAAATATTTAAAGTATGATAAGAGTTTTGTCATGATCATTTATTGCATAGTGCTATATACATTATGGATATTCTTTTTCCAAAATGTGATCTATAAATCAAGACATATCCTACCTATACTTATTATAGTATTTATGCTAGTAACAATAGGACATAAATATATATCTGAACCGAAAGCCATAATATATAATACTTTTGTAGGAGCATTCTTTATTGCTCTGGTCACGGTCACATTTACCTTGGTTAACCAACATAAAAACCCTACAGCTGTGTCTAGATTAAAGGATAGTATAGTACTAGGTCATAACAACGGTACAATCATTAGTACGCCTCTTATTAACTACTATATGAAAAGACATGGTGTTCAAAGTGATTTTATAAATGTGGAAGATGAAGGCCAGATAAGCAGATTAAATTCTTCTGAAAAAGAAGAGGCCCTAATAATTGGAAATTTTCAAGGCCTATTTGAAAATAATTATTCCATTAAAACTGAGACCACCTATTTTCATAACCCATATGTTAATAGAATGTGGCCAAGAATTGATACATATAGATTGTATAAGAATTCAGATGTCATTAAAGAATAATTCTTGTTTGCATATACTAGGTGCAGGTCCAGCTGGATTAGCATCAGCATATTACGCGAAAAAATGTGAAATACCTGCAATGCTTTATGAGAGTTCAAATACGGTGGGTGGCAATTGTAAAACTATTGTAGACGGGGATTATAGATATGATACAGGTGCACATAGGTTCCATGACAAGCTTGATCATGCAACAAAAGAGGTACAAGAGCTTATAGGCGATGATCTTTTGAAGGTCAACTCACCTAGTATGATATTTTCAAACAATAGAATGTTTGATTTTCCATTAGGCCTATTAAGTATACTAAGGAATTTGGGTGGGGTAGATATCGCAAAGATCTTAACAGAGAATATATTTAACATTTCTAGGATTTCTAGTAAGCCAACTAATTTTAAAGACCTAGCCTATCAAGTATATGGCAAGACACTTTCAGAGCTATTTTTAATCAATTACACTGAAAAATTATGGGGAAGACCAGCCCATACCCTAGATGTCAATATATCAGGAAATAGGTTAAAAAACCTTAATATGGCAACATTATTTCGAGAGCTATTATTTAGTAATGATAATTCCGATCACCTTGATGGCTCTTTTTATTATCCAAAATACGGCTTTGGCACCATATTTGAAAAAATGGAAAATTATATTGGTGAGAGTAATATCCGATTTAATTCTCCAGTGACAAAATTAGTGCATGATAAAAAAAATATAGTAGAGCTCGTCTATGGTAATACTAGAATTACGGACATAGATAAGGTTATAACTACATTACCAGTCAATCTGTTAATTAATTGTATGGAACCTTCTCCTCCAGAAAAAATCAAGGATATTGTGAATAATATAAAATATAGAGATCTAAACCTATGCGTGATCTATTTGGACATCCCCTCATTTACAGAAAATGCTTCTATTTATTTTCCTGAACCTACCTTCCCATTTACGCGTATTTATGAGCCAAAAAATCGAAGTAATAAAATGGCACCGGAGGATAAAACATGCATCGTTGTAGAAACACCATATGACCATGAAGCCCTACCCGATGGGATGCCGAAGAAAGAATTATTTCAGATCATAAGCAATATTCTCATTGAGAATAAGTTTATCAATAGAGAACAAATAATTGGCCACAAGGATATAGATGCAAAATATGCCTATCCTATTCTTGAGACAGGTATCAAAGAGCGGCTGGAACCAATATTTTCTTATCTAGGTAATTTTGAGAATATGTATACTATAGGCCGAAGCGCACAATTCAAATATATTCATACTCATGATATTTTTATGCAGGCACGTTCGATCATAAATAAACTAAAATAATTGATATGATCACCATCCACTTATACTATCATCTATGATCGATCTAATTAGATCAAGTTGATCTTGACCATCATTTAGACAAGGTATATACTCAAATCTTTTACCGCCATTTGAAATAAATAGTTCACGATATTGTATACTTATTTCTTCTAGCGTTTCTAGGCAATCTACTGCAAAGCCTGGCGAAATGACCTGAATATATTTTGTACCATTATTCGCTTCATTAACTAATAGTCTATCAATATAAGGCTCTAGCCATTTATCTGATCCAAACCTAGACTGAAAAGCGATATCATATGAATATTCATCAAGGTCTAATTTTTCCGCCGTTAAACGTGCGGTCTTATGGCAGAAACAATAGTAGGGGTCACCTTTTTCTAAGTATCGATAAGGCATTCCATGAAAACTGAATATTAGTTTATCTGGCCTTCCATGTTCACTAAAACTATTCTTTACCGATCTTACCAATGCACTGATATAAGCGTTGTGATCATGGTACCCTGAAACAAATCTTAGATCTGGCATCCATGAAATATTCCTTAGATAGTCGGTGACAGCATCAAATGTGCTTGATGTAGTTGGCGACCCTGCTTGTGGATATAATGGAAAAACTAATATTTTGGATATTTTTTCTTTTTTAAATATATCCATTGCTTCTTTAATTGATGGCGAGCCATAACGCATTCCAAGCGCTACGGTAATTCTATCATCGATACTATCTGATAGTTTTTTTAAAATATTTTTTGAAAAGACCATAAGCGGTGAGCCTTTATCGGTCCATATAGATCTGTAAAGTTTTGCTGATTTTCTTGGTCTAATATTTAGTATAATTATTTTTAGTATAGGAATCCACAGCAGTCTTGGAAGATCAATAACCCGTTTATCCATTAAAAATTGATTCAAGTATTTTTTCAGATCTTTTCTAGATGGTGAATCGGGTGTACCTAGGTTGGATATAAGCACACCTATTTTCTTATTACTATCTATATATTCATTTTTCATTTTGTAAACTATTTTTTATCAAATAGATGGTCTTTTTAACATAATAAATGAAAGGGATATTACCAAACTATGTATTCATTTTATTCAATAAAAGAGCTACTCATTTACTTGATAAAAATAATAATTATATTTAATATTGAAAATGAGATTCAGTCTCAAAAATATAATATTTTATCAACTCAAGCTCTAATTTATGGATAAATAATAATGTTATCTCTTTATAATGAAAAACCGATTTCAATATCTATTAACAGTAAAAACAAAATAAAGGTTGAATTTTGTAATATTAAAATGAATTTGAATCCTTGCCAGTTTAGAATATTCCATAACTATTTGTCAGGTGTAAGTAAAAATTTAAATGGTTCTAAAAGCCAAGTAGAATTATTATTGGTCAGAGAGGAACTAAGAGTTATAATTTCTCTATCGGAATTTTTACAATTATGTAATGCTGTTCAATCAGTAATGGCTGAAAAATTTGGATCAAGATCTCCAATAGTAAATTAAAATTTAGAATAAATATATGTACAGGTTCTCTTTTGCTATAGTTTCATTAATTACTTTTAGTTGTAGCGCCAATACCAATGCT
Organism: uncultured bacterium; assembly: GCA_913020665.1. Classification (GTDB taxonomy): domain Bacteria; phylum Fidelibacterota; class Marinisomatia; order Marinisomatales; family UBA1611; genus CACEUX01. The sequence continues at coordinate 40,805 of CAJVZI010000002.1, forward strand.
ATAGATGAACGTCATATACTTGACCAAAAGATCAAGGCTTTCCAGTTTTTAAGTAAATACCACCACCAATTACATATTATGATAGGTGAGGAAGATGGCGATATTGATAATGCATTCAATGAATTGTTAGCAGCACTATCTTCCAATAATAATCCTGAACTTATTCCAGTAAAACGTGCTGCCAATAGGGTAAATGAGTTAAGCACTGAATCAATTTCTGTTCAAAGGCTTGATTATTTAGTAGACTATTATCAATCAGGGCTATCAATGCAAATAGAAGGTGTCATGCGAGGGTATGGTTATCTAGAAACTTTTTCTATTGAAGATGCACTCACCTTATACGATAGTTTAAAAGAGAAGAATATCTGATCTAAAAATTATCTCGAAGCATTTTTTTCAATTCAGCTTCATGCATCTCTTCTTCAGCGATCTGGGTACGTGCAAATTCTTCTAACATGATCGATCCACCATCTACATTCTCCAGTAGTTCATAGTATGATCTGATAGCTTCTTTTTCATGTTCTAAGCATTCATTTAAAATATCTTCAGTTGAGTGTTTATGGGTTTCGAGAAGATCACTTATTTTTAAAGTAGGGTGTTCCCCTAGGCTTGTTATATGCTCACCCACTGCTTCTGCATGCATCAAAGATTCTTGTGCTTGTTCTCTGAGCCATTCTACAACAGATAGACGGTAAGGGCCTTGCACCATAAATGCATAATGCGTGTACTTCACCACACCAGCTAGTTCAAGCTCTAAAATATTATTTAGTGAGTTGAGGACTTTTTCTTTGTTCATTATTATTTCCTTTAAATAGACAACCTATAGTAAATGTTACTCTGTCGTTCATTATATGGTCTTTTATCTTGTATCAAAATTAATAGAAAATTAATTAATTATTATTTGATTCATTTTGTATCATCAGTAATTGGGTTTTAAATTTCGACCTGGGATTCGAATAAATTTATAAATCTTAACTATATGTCAATTTCGGAAAGACAATTAGAAGAAAGGAAAATGCGTCAAGAACGTATTCTTGCGGGTGCACTTACTGTTTTCAAAGATAAGGGTCTAGAGGGTGCAACCATGGATGAGATCGCAAACTCCTCTGGGTTTGGTAAAGCCACTCTATATTATTACTTCAAGTCCAAAGAAGAGGTTTTATCTGCAATTTTAGAAGATGGTTGGCAGAACATATGGGAATCTCTAGAACCTGTTATTGCCGAACAAGAATCTCCTAGAAAGACCTTTGTTAATGTGCTCATCAAAATAGCTGAGAATGCTCAAGCTCGGCCTGGGCTATTTGAATTTCTTTTCAATGTGCCGAAAGCAATTAAATTAGACAAACAACCCTGGAAAGATTACCAGCATCGGCTCTATGCTGTTATACAAGGCCTTTTAGAGGATGGTGTTAAAAAAGGTGAATTTCCTAAAGTAGATCCGCAGCTCATGTTCAAAGCTCTTGGAGGTCTTTTTATGGGTCTGGTATTTATGGGTGATAGAAAAGAACCAGTTACAAATAAGGATGTAGAGAATCTTTTAAACGAATTGATCACAGACCCAAAGATCAATAACTAATTACAAAATAGAAATTTATTATATATGCACTATTTATTCTGTCTTTTGATACTTACTTCTTTTGTTAGCGGAATAACAATATCAGGTGCTGTCAAAGATGCAGAAACAGATAGACCTCTGGAGAATGTCAATATCATTGTAAATGATTCTGATATAGGGTCCACCACTGATAAAAATGGAAATTTTACAATAGAGGATCTGCAACTCAGAGATACTCAGCTTTCCTTTTCAATGATCGGTTACAAAACATTTTCTAAAAGATTTATATCGAAAGATAAGGACCAAGAATTTCTAACCATATCTCTTCATAAGGACCCCATTCAGTGGAAGGCTATTAATGTAATGGGGTTGATACCTTCTAAGCACTCACCAGAGATAACTGAAATAGTTGAAACAAAAAAAACTAATAATACAGATCAAGAAACCCTTTCTGCGTTGCTAGGGAACCTTCATGGAATTGAGGTCCAAAGTGCCCATGAACATGGCCGGAATGTCAATGTTTCAATTAGGGGTTCCTCTGATTTCAAACCGGGGGGGTATAACAATCGAGTTTTATTATTGCTCGATGGTTTTCCTGTTTCGATTCCTAATTCTGGTTCCTCTGATTGGAATGCGATTCCTTTTGAAACTGTAAAACAAATTGAGATAGTTAGAGGTCCAGCTTCTTCTATATATGGTCATAATTCTATGGGTGGTGTGATCAATATTGTTACAAGGTCTGGTGGCAATTTAAATAAATGGTACCCAGAGTTACGTTTTGGTAGCTATGGTTCAGAGGCTCTCTCATTATCCTATATTGGGAATATCAAAAAAACTAATTTTATTAGTTCACTAGGTTATGGTAGTTCAAACGGACACAGATTTAATTCTGGCTACAAGCAGACAAGACTATCATTTAAGGTCAATAAATCGTTAAAGAATGACCAGAAGCTTCAATTCTCCTTTATAAACTCTAATAGTTTTAACGGACAACCAGGTTTTATATATCCTGATAATCCAGGACTAGTATCATATAGAGAGTCTAATCGTATAAGCAACTACCTTCAGTTCTATTACAAGCGCCTTTTGGGTAAATCCTTACTATCATTTTCATTGGCTACAAATCAATTTAAAACAGATTATAACGATCGCGATGATGCTCCTGATGATAAAATATTGGGTAGAACGCACTATAGAGATGAAAGCTATATAATGAGGAGTCAGTTACAAAGATTTTTTGATGGGGGAGCTAATTTGATCATAGGTACAGAAATATCCGTAGACCATTCTAGATCAAATGTCTTGAGGAATATATATACCCAACCAGAACAATTTACAAATGCAGGTTTTGCACAATTTAGAAAACCAATATCAAATAAATTAATGTATGATATAGGACTAAGATATGATAATAGAGACGTAACAGGAGGTGAAGGATATAGCGTTAAATCTTTTCAAGCATTTTCTCCAAAATTAAATCTATTCTATAAATTGAATCCGATGTCAACAGCTTATATATCATTCAATCGGGGATTTAGAGCACCTTCTATTTCAGAATTATACTTAGAGTATGAAAGTAGCTACGGGCTTTTGCTTCTTGGCAATCCAACTCTTAAGGCAGAATCGTTGATAAATATTGAAGCAGGAATTAAGCATCAAAGAGAAGATAATTTTTCACTATTTAGCAATATTTTCTTAAATCAATATACAGATATGATCGATTTTATTTATACCATTCCTGTTAGATCTATAAATCGAGAAGTTGTCAATGGGATAGGCTTCGAGTTTGGGTCAAACATTGTTATAGAACCTTCTGGTACCAATATAAATTTCACTTATAGTTATTTAGACATGGAAAATATTAATTCGTCGGTTCCACTGCTCTACCGCCCAAAACATAAGATAAGACTTACCTTATTACAAAAGACCCCTATCGCGGATATATTGGTCTCAACCAGATACACGAGTACTCAATTATATGAAGATTTCTTAAATGATGATCATCCAATTGAAAATAATACAGTCATTTTCCCATTGGAAACTCTACCCGAGACGACCATCACAGATGTCAGTATTTCCAAAGCTATAATGGAATATGATCTAACTTTAAAAATAAAAAATCTATTTGATAGAGAATATGTTATGATCCAGCATTATCCAATGCCTAAAAGAAATTTTGAAATATCGATTAATAAACCAATGCAATAAAGGAATCACCCATGAAACACATTACCAGAATAATACTAGCATCATTTTTTTTAATTATGGTTTCTTGTGAAGACAATAATACCAATGAAGAAGTCCTAGCTGAATTTGGATCAATTTCAGGTACTGTAAACTTTAGCGGGTCATGGCCAGATAGTGGCGAGGTATTGATCACATTAGACACGTCTTACCCGCCTCAAGGTCCTCCGGCAGCCTTTTCCTATATAACAAGCGATGATATCTCGAATGGTGTATACAATTATAACTTTTCTGATCTTTCATTTAGATCTTATGAAGCCATTACCGTCACTTATTGGTCACTTGGATATGCTACAGCAGGTACTAATTATAGCTTAATAGGTAGCTACATAGAGGCTATCGATGTATCACAAGACACTCCAGATATTACAATTGATATGGATGCAACATTTGATTAGCAAGCAACCAGTGTCCATTCACTAGATAAACTGATAAATGAATATTAATAATAATTCGGTCATTAGATATTTTTGGCTTGTGTTAGGTATATTGTTATCTACTATCGGTTTAATAGGCATTATTGTTCCTGGGTTACCAACCACTCCAATAATGATTCTTGCGGCAGCATGTTTCTTTCGCAGTTCCGAAAGATTATATAATTGGGTAATAGAAAATAAGTATTACGGACACCACGTTAAAAATTTTCGTGAAGGAAGAGGGATGCCTAAAAAAGCTAAGTTCATGGCCATAGGTACGATGTGGGTCTTTGTATCTATTTCAGTTCTTTTTGGGATTCCTGATCACATGTTAATGATCAAGGTCATTACTATTTTAGGAGCTGCAACAGGAACGGGGTATGTAATAAGCCTGAGGACAATGTAGAATTTATTCTGTCAATCTTCCCAGGCGACGATATTTTTCTTTATATTTTTCCCAAAGGTTCTTTTGCCGATCTGACATATCCAATTCGCGACCTTGAATAAATGCTTTTATTGGGTTCGTTGTTTGGGTTAGTGGTTCTTTTTCTGCTATAAAGAATGTGGCATCTTTACCAGGTTCGAGTGATCCAATTTGTTCATCCACCCCTAATATTTCAGCTGCCGATAAAGTAATAGACCTTAAAGCCTGATCTTCTGTTAATCCCCATGATAAAGCTCTCATTGCTTCATCAGGCAAGGTCCTAACATGTCCATCCATCGGATACCCAGGATCTAGTGATATACAAAAATGAACACCAGCTTCATATAACATAGAAGGCAATTTATAAGGAAGATGAATAGGCTCAAATCTTCGTCTAGGAGTAACTTGCACACCAAGTAATATTACAGGCACATTATTTTTTACTAATAGTTCTGGATTTATCCATGAATCTCTGCCACCAACGATCACTATATTTAGGTCTTGGTCATTAGCCCAGTTGACCGCTGCTTCTATTTGCCTAATATCATTTGCTTTTACGTGGATGGGTTCTTTATAAATAATAAATGGGATCATAGATTCTAGTCTCAGATCAGATTCTTGTTTGTGCTCTGCTTTCCTTTCTTTTGCATTTCGTCTATGGTGATACGCACGCACATTGCGAACCAAAAGGTCAATTTCTCTTATAGTTGCATTGTATTCATCTAGCTGTACTTTATCATTCTTTTTGATATTTTTTCTAAAATCAAAATTCATATTAGGCCAATTCAAATTCAAAGCAGCTGGATGCTTCAGAGTTGCATCTTCCCATGTCCATCCATCCATCATCATCACGGAAGATTGTCCTGGTATTCTTCCTGATGAAGGTGCAGAATTGACTACCAAGACACCGTTTGATCTTGTCACTGGAATAAGATCTGAATCAGGGTTATAAGCCACATTTGCTCTCACATTAGGATTTATATCTCCGGTCTCAGAATGGTCATTTGTCTGCTTTACAGCTGAGATCTCAGTGAGACCAATCCTAGTGTATCCAGCAACAAAACCAGGAACCACATGTTTTCCAAAAATTTCATACACATCGGTCTCGGGCGAAGGCTGGATCTGTTCATCAATAGTGATGATCTTTCCCTCTGCAAACAACAGATCGTATTTCTCTAGTACGTCACCTGAAACCGTATGAAGAGTGCCGCCACGTAACAGAATAGGTCTTTTTTGGTCTGTGCCAGGGATCTGATCATTTGATAAGATCAGTGACATGAATAGCAATAGAGTTAAATTTTTCATATTATCAAAACTCTGATCCCACTAGATCATCATCATCCATTAGACAATTATGATGTTGAGGCGTACCACTATTTGGCTTCATATCTTTGCCAAAAGAAGAGGTCTTGGAGCTCAATATTTTTTGAATCAGATCTCTTCTCTCTGTTTTATCCCTATCTTCTAATTGAGCATTCTCATCAACCGACCAGTACCTAGTACCTTCGATCCAGGTCTCCTGTACTTTAGAGTATATAGACAATGGCGGGCCATCCCAAATCACAAAATCTGCATGTTTTCCTTCTTCTAATGACCCTACCCATTTATCTATTTTTAATTGTTTTGCGGGGTTGATAGTTACGAAGTGTAATGCCTCTTCCTCAGATAGATCACCATATTTTACTGCTTTCATAGCTTCTGTATTCATCCTCCTAGCTAATTCAGAGTCATCTGAGTTAAATGAAACGAGAACATCATTATTTGCCATTAGAGTTCCATTATAGGGAATCGCATCGATCACCTCATATTTATACTGCCACCAATCTGAAAAAGTGGATGCCCCTGCGCCATGCTCGGCCAGACGCTCAGCTACTTTATAGCCTTCAAGAACGTGTTGGAACGTAGCGATCTTAAATCCAAAATCTTCAGCGATCCGCGTCAACATCCATATTTCATCTTGCCGATATGAATGGCAGTGTAAAAGCCGAGTCCCTTCTAATATTTCAGCCAAGGCTTCAAGCTCTAGGTCTCTTCTTGGTGGTATGATCTTTCTTTGGGCTTTTGAATTCCTGTCATATGTTTTATGTCTATGTCTATAATCCTGAGCAGCACGGAAAGCATCCCTTATAACTTGCTCAACACCCATCCGGGTCTGGGGGTACCGCCCTGTCCCAGCCCAATTGGCTTGTTTAACATTTTCTCCTAGAGCAAATTTGATTCCTTCTGGGGCATTTTTAAAAATTAGATCCTCTGGGGTTGAGCCCCACTTTAGTTTTATGACTGCATTTTGACCGCCAATAGGATTTGCTGAACCATGCAATACATTGGCTGTGGTCAATCCTCCCCCTAGCTGTCTATAAATATTAACATCATCAGCAAATAATACGTCTTTTATCCTCACTTCCGCAGTTACAGCCTGAGCTCCTTCATTAATGGAAGATGCTGCTGAATGGCTATGACAATCAATAAGTCCTGGGGTCACATATTTACCTGTGCCATCAATTAAAAGAGCGCTACCCATAGGAACACTAATGTCGGGTGCTACCTTATCGACCTTGCCATTTACAAAAAGAATATCCCATTCCTCAACAATCCCTTTCGGGCCACAGGTCCATATGGTAGCATTATCAATTAGAATAGCATTTGGAGATAACAGATCCTTATCTAACCCATATGCCCCTTCAGGATGATATAGTTCTAGATCACTTGCTATATCTTTTTGCCTGATAATGGGCTTAATATCAACAGTTCGTTTTGCTTTGAAAGTAAGACCCTTTTTCGTTCCATCGTTTACCTTCCCCTTGAATTGATCTTTCTTTATCTGGCCTTTGAATGCAAGCATTGCATCTACACCAAGTAAAGTCCCCTTTACTTTGAATTCAATTACTTTATTTGAAATTCTTAGGTCCACCAAGTTCAAGGTTTCATCACCTATTTTGACCTTGCCTTCCAGTTTATTGGTCGCCAATGCTTTCTGTCTTAGATCGCTGGTCTTTTTATATGTACTTGGAACTGAGAACTCTAGATCGTAGGTGTTTTTATCTATCTCTAGCTCCCATTTTCCTGCGATGATAGGTTTATGGCGATCAGTAATATATTTTTCTTTTCCTGCAAGCCAGATCGATGTGACCCTAGATCTTGTATCAAAATAATTACCATCTGTTACAACTAAGTTTGCCATATAACCAGGTTGGATCTTGCCTAGTATCTTTTCCGCTCCCATTGCTTCAGCTGGGTATGTGGTAAGCGCCGCTAGTGCAACATCCTGTGATAGTCCACGATCAATGATCTTTTGAAGATTCTTTCTGAAATCTTTTTTGTTCTTAAGCGTTCCAGATGTAAGACTAAAACGTAGGTCAGCATCAAAGGCTTTTTTTATGTTATCTGGAGCCATATCCCAATGTTTTAGTTGCTCATTTGAGAACTGCAAGGCGATATGTGGGTCGGTAACTTTTGGTTTGTTTGGAAAATCAAGTGGAAAAATAATGAATGGATTGAATTGAGCGATCTCTTTCAATCTGCGATATTCATATCCACTACCAAGAAGCCACGGATTAAGGTTGAACTCTTCAGCGATCTTTAGTGATCGCAATGCACCATGCTCTTCTTTTGTCATGAAAAGTATTGGTAATCTGTTGGCGTGATATCTGCCTAATTCTGAAAGAGAGGGGTTAAGAGGAAGGACCTCATTCTCCTCGGGATATTTATTAAAGATCTCAAGTGATCTAAGATACCAATCTGCATCCATAAAGGTCTGCCTCATTACTGCGATGACACCTAATAAAGAATTAGGATATCCTCTGTCCGACCATCCTGTTGTCTTGAACTCTAATACTTGAGACACATCCTTTGCAATAGACACCATGTCATCATTTAGAACTACAAGATCAGATTTCCCTTTAAAAATGCCTTTTTCAGGAACAACATGCGCTGCTGTGATTCCTATTGAATGAAGTGCCTTTAGCTCTTTTTTCTTGAGCTTTAGGTCATCCTTTGCCCTATACTCGGCTCTGATCTTTTCATTCCAATGATCATCAGGACTTTTTGTTTTTTCATCTTTTTTAATTTGAAGCCAGCCATCTATGAATCCTGCATATATATGAGCTCCTTCCATATCGATCTCATACGCGTCAAGGGGAATCTGAATATATCGACCTACTTTTTCTATCTTTCCGTCCCTTACAATTATGGTAGCATCTTTAATAGAATCTCCAGGCTCTGTGTGTACCATAGCATGACTTAAGGCCCATACACGAGGATCGTTTCTATGAATATCCTTTACAGGTTCTGTCTGTGCTTGAAGAGCCGTGATCAATAAGATCACGTATATAGTAGTTCTACCTATCAAAAATTTGGTCCTTTAAGTTGATTCTTTTTTAAAAAGTCCGTTACAAATTTGAAAGTATCATTCACGTCATCAGAAATGTAAAATAGGTCAAGATCCTCAGGTGATATTGTACCTATTTCTACAAGGTAATCCCAGTTAACTACCTTTTCCCAAAATTCTTTTCCATACAATACTATTGGCAGCCGCTTTTTTATCTTCTCTGTTTGGATCAGGGTCAACAGTTCCATCACCTCGTCTAAGGTCCCAAATCCTCCCGGCCAAACGATCAAAGCTTTTGCCAGATATAGGAACCAGAACTTACGCATAAAAAAGTAATGAAATTTCATGCTGAGGTCCTCAGAGATCCACTTGTTACCAGATGATTCGTAAGGAAGTGATATAGTAAGACCTACATTGACACCACCTGCCTCTGAAGCTCCTCTGTTAGATGCTTCCATGATTCCAGGGCCACCACCAGAACATATAATATAGCGGTGTTTTGTTCCTTTTAAACTTTTACTCCATTTTGTGAATTTTCCTGCTAACTCCCTAGCATCTTCATAATAGCGACTCATTTTCACATCCATTTTGAGTCGATTTAATGCTTGTTTATCAATCTCTTTTGGAGCTTTTTTTAGTGCCTTTTCTGCATCCTCTTTGGAAGGAGTCCTTGCTGAACCAAAAAAGACAATAGTGTCAGAGATCTTGTTACGTTGCAGTTTTTGTAGTGGCCCATAATATTCAGATAGGATCCTTACGGATCTTCCTGAAGGACTACTGAGAAAATCTGTATTATAGTAGAATCGATCTTTGGCATCAATTTTTGACATTCTATTTATTCCTCTTGTATGTGATGATAAAAGTAAACCTTTTCTTTTTGTCAAGAAAGTCTAGATTATCATAGATATAATCTATTGGTTGGATTATTCTAATCTAGTTATTTTTGACTAATGTACATTCACATATTATTAATTGGATTCTTTTTTTCATGTGCTGCGCCACCCCAACCAAAGCCAATTATAATGCCTCCTACAAAAACATCGGCCTTACAGCCCAATGAAGAGACCGTCTATACTCTTGGCTATATGTCTGCGTATGAGATCTGGGAATTTTTAAAAGAAAATCCTTCTGAAAGTGAAGTCCTTGATACTTTTGGTTTTCCAGACTCTGTTTGGCTAGATGATAATGAATCTACCAAATTTCTCTATTATTATATTTCTGAAATGCAGGACTATAACACAATAGAAATAAGCGCAAGATCGGATAGTGTTTCCGGATTTGAATGGGATTAATTCATAATGACTAAAAAACCATTGAACTATAGTGATTATCTAAAATTGGAAGATATTTTAAATAGTCAGGAACTAAAAAGTGCAGAACGTGGTGCTCCTGCTCATGATGAGATGTTATTCATTATTATTCACCAGGTATATGAGCTTTGGTTCAAACAAGTTATCCATGAACTGAATTCTGTTTTAGATATATTTGGAAAAAGATCAGTTGTGGAATCAGATGTAAGTCTTGCGGTTGCACGGCTAGATCGAATCATTGAAATACAAAAGATATTGATCGATCAGGTCCGTGTGTTAGAGACCATGACAGCTATGGATTTTCTGGAATTTAGAGATGACCTTTTTCCCTCATCTGGTTTTCAAAGTGCGCAATTTAGATTGCTTGAGAATAAACTAGGACTTCCAAAAGGAAATAGGATCAATTATGGTAAGGAAGATTATAAAACTGCAATAATTAATAAGGAAAAAGAACAGGTAGAAAGATCAGAGAGTGAAAGATCTTTATTTGAATTACTTGAAAACTGGTTAGAGCGTACACCCTTTCTATCATTTGAAGGGTTTGATTTTTGGGAGCAGTATAGCGAAGCTGTTAGGTCGATGCTTGCCAAAGAAAAGGAAGTGATTAAAAGTAATCCTAATTATTCAGATAGTGAGATAGAATATCATTTATTGGAGCATCAGCGTGCAGTAGATAGTTTTGAAGCCATGATCGATCCTAAAAAACATGACCAATTGGTTAAAAAGAATAAAAAGCGTTTGTCCCATAAAGCAACCCAGGCAGCACTATTGATCTTTTTATATCGAGAAGAGCCTATTCTTCATTCTCCATTCAATTTTTTATCACGCCTTATGGATATGGACGAGCTTTTCACAACTTGGAGGCAGCGTCACGCACTTATGGTCAGAAGAATGATCGGTGCCAAGATAGGAACGGGCGGTTCATCAGGGCATGCCTACTTACAAGCAACGGCAGATCGTTATAAAGTATTCACTGAACTAGCAGATCTGTCAACGTTCTTTATTCCACGATCTGCATTACCAGAATTACCTGAACATATTAAACAAAATTTGGGGTATCATTTTAAATCATGAATTTATCATTAGAGAATAAACATGCTATCATTTGTGGTAGTTCGGATGGAATTGGCAAAGCATCCGCGATTACAATGGCGCAGCGAGGGTGTGAGATCACTCTAGTTGCTAGAAACCAGGAAAAACTTGATTCTACTTTGCTGGAGCTAAATACTAAGCAAGATCAGCAACATCAAACTGTATGTGTTGATTTTGATCAGCCAGAAAAAGTAAAAGAAAGTGTAACATTGCATATAGGAACATTGGGTAAACCGGTGGATATTCTGATCAATAACTCTGGTGGACCTCACGGTGGACCGATCATTGAAGCTGACGAAAACGAATTCAGGGTCGCTTTCGAGCGTTTATTGATCTGCAATCAAATAATGGCAAAAGCCGTTTTCCCAGGAATGAAAGAACAAGGATCAGGGCGCATCATCAATATTATTTCTACTTCAGTAAAACAGGTAATCCCTGGTCTTGGTGTGTCAAATACAATAAGAGGTAGTGTAGCACAATGGGGTAAAACTCTTGCGATTGAATTAGGTGAATATGGTATCTGCGTGAATAATATTTTACCTGGATATACTTCAACAGCACGACTCCAAGATCTGGCTGATAGTAAAGCAGAGGCTTTAGGCGTTACACCGAAAGAGATACGCGAGGTTTGGGCAAAGAACACTTCCTTAAGACGTTTAGGAGCACCAGAAGAAATAGCAAATACAGTCGCGTTCTTAGCATCTGATGAATCTGGATATATAACAGGACATAATCTATCTGTAGATGGTGGAAGATTTGGTGCTTGATGAGGATAGAAAAATATATTTGGTATACTAATAACATAGACTGCATATTGTTTCCCTGAAGATGGAACTAGTTGAAAATTTTATTAATGGTCAATACGTTTCTAGTGACTCAAGTGCTTTCATAGATATATACGAACCGGCAACCGGAGACATATACGGAAAATTTAAGGATTCAAACGCAAATGATATAGATCATGCGGTCAGGTCTGCAAAGAATGCATTCCCTGATTGGTCAGGTCTATCCATTCGTGAAAGAGCGGTTCATCTAAATAATATTGCTAATGGTATTGAACAAAGGTTAGATGAATTTGCAGAATTTGAATCCAGAGATACTGGGAAGCCTATTGCGCTTGCTCGTTCTCTTGATATTCCAAGATCAGTTCTTAATTTTAAATTTTTTGCTGATCATGCTATGCAATTTGAATTCAATTTTAATTTAAATAGTGAATCTTCACAAAATCTTATCAATAGGAGCCCTCTTGGGGTTGTGGCATGTATCTCGCCATGGAATTTGCCTCTTTATCTATTCACCTGGAAGATAGCTCCTGCGTTGATCACGGGTAATACGGTTATCGCAAAGCCTTCAGAGTTGACACCCTATACCGCATATTTATTGGGGGGTGTGTGCCGAGAAAAAGGATTACCTCCTGGTGTTTTAAATATTGTAAATGGTAGAGGGGATACCTGTGGAGAACTATTGGTCAAACATGAAGATGTCAAAGCAATCTCCTTTACAGGGGGAACAGCCACTGGTAAATTGATCTCCAAGAGTGCATCAAAAACATTTAAAAAATTGTCCTTGGAGATGGGAGGTAAGAATCCAGCCATTATTTTTGATGATTGTGATTATGATTCAATGCTAGATAATATTGTTAGGTCATCATTTTCAAATCAAGGACAGATCTGTTTATGTAGTTCACGACTTTTGATCGAACAAACGATCTATGAAAAATTTAAAAAGGACCTTACTCTAAAAGTTTTAGAACTAGTAATAGGTGACCCTTCAAAAATTGAGACTCAATTTGGTTCTGTTTGCTCCGAGGGGCATCTGCAGAAAGTGCTCAATTATATTGCATTGGCAAAAAAAGAAGGTGGCAAGGTCATAGCTGGAGGTAAAATAGTTGAATTGGAAGGCCGATGTAGTAATGGATGGTTCATTGAGCCAACCTTGGTGGAAGATCTAGGCCCTTCAAGCAGAGTGAACCAGGAGGAGATCTTTGGTCCAGTGGTTACTTTACAACCCTTTGATTCAGAAGCAGATGCTATTGAACATGCTAATAATACAGATTATGGATTATCTGCGACTGTTTGGACGGAGGATATTGAGAAAGGAAAAAGGGTTGCCAAAAGAATTGATGCGGGTGTTATCTGGATCAATTGCTGGTTACTACGAGACCTCAGGACACCTTTTGGTGGTATGAAAAATTCTGGTTTAGGAAGGGAAGGGGGTGATGATGCGCTCAAATTTTTTACAGAAGCAAAAAATATTTGTGTACCTGCATGAAACCTAAGTTTAAAAAACATATATTTATTTGTACAAATGAACGTCCCAAAGATAGCCCCAGAGGTGATTGTCTTAGATGTGGTGGCATGGATATTAGAATGAGATTTGTTCAACTGATCAATCAGCATGGATTAAAAGGGAAGGTCAGGGCAAACAAAAGTGGTTGTTTAGACACATGCGAATTGGGAGCAGCTGTTGTAATTTATCCAGATAATATTTGGTACACGCGTGTTCAGGTTCAAGATGTTGATGAGATATTTGAAACATCGATCATTAATAACGAAGTAGTAGATCGACTTTGCGCTAACGAAGCAACTTGGCAAGAATTACAAGACATTAGAGATTCAATATCATGAATGATAAGATCCATACAAATAAAGCACCTGATCCTGTTGGGAGTTACCCACATGCAAGAAAAGTAGGAAATTTATTATTCTTATCAGGTGTGGGTCCAAGGAGGCCAGGCACAAATGTGATCCCAGGTGTAATGATGGATGGGCAAGGTAATGCGTTAGGCCATGATATAGAGGCACAGTGCCACTCTGTATTTGAAAATGTTAGGATCATACTTGAAGAGGCAGGAAGTAGCTGGGATAGCCTTGTTGATGTGACCGTTTTTTTAACAAATATGAAACGAGACTTTGATATTTATAATGAGATTTATGCATCTTACTTTCAAGAGAATCAACCCTGCAGGACAACGGTTGAAGTGACATCTCTTCCTACTCCTATTGCTATCGAACTAAAGTGTATAGCAACCATTGATATATAATAGTGATGAAATTGAATTCTCCACTTAATTTTAAAAATTGGATTGAGAAAAATCGTCATTTATTAAAACCTCCAGTTGGTAACAAAGTTGTCTATGATGATGGTGATTTTATGGTCATGGTTGTTGGGGGACCTAATTCACGAAAAGACTATCATGTAGACCCAGTAGAAGAGTTTTTCTATCAATTAGAAGGGGATATGATCCTGAAAATTATTGAAAATGGAAAGAGGGTCGATATATCGATCAAAGAAGGTGATATTTTCTTGCTCCCCAAAAATATTCCACATTCACCACAAAGATTCAAGAATACGGTTGGACTAGTTATTGAATACAAAAGAGAAGAAGGTGCATTGGATGCTTTCCAGTGGTACTGTGATCATTGTGACAAACTACTTCACGAGGTCACTTTAGATCTTGAGGATATTGTTACACAGCTTCCACCTTTATTTGATGCCTATTGGAACAACATAAATGCAAGGACCTGCAAATCATGCGGGGCAGTACAAGATCCTCCAAATTGATCTGTTTTGAAGATTGATATACATACTCATATTCTCCCAGAGGATTGTCCAGATCTGGAGAGCAAATTTGGATATGGTGGTTGGATCAGTTTAGATCATACTTCAGAAGGCACTGCACGTATGATGAAAAATGGAGAGTGTTTTCGTATCATTGAATGTAATTGTTGGGATCCTGTTGCTCGGATAAATGATTGCAATGATGCTGATGTAGATGTTCAGGTACTTTCTACCGTACCCGTTATGTTTAGCTACTGGGCTGAGCCTAAACATACTCATATACTATCCAGGATCTTGAATGATGATATAGCAAAAATAGTTGATCAATACCCTAACAGGTTCATTGGACTGGGTACCATACCCATGCAGGATGAAAAATTAGCGGTCAATGAATTGGAGAGGTGCATCAAAGATCTAGGTTTGGCTGGTATACAGATCGGGTCAAATATTAATGGCAATAATTTAAGCGACCCAGCTTTCTTCCATATCTTTGAGGCAGCATCAGACCTAGGTGCATCTATTTTTATTCATCCATGGGATATAATGGGTAAAGAGCAAATGGAAAGATATTGGCTTCCTTGGTTAGTTGGTATGCCAGCTGAAACAAGTAGGGCCATTTGTTCAATGATCTTTGGTGGTGTGTTTGAAAGGTTACCTAACCTAAGAGTAGCCTTTGCTCACGGGGGAGGTGCATTTCCTGCAACCATAGGTAGGATCCAGCACGGGTTTGATGTTCGTCCAGATCTCTGTGCTATTGATACTAAAGTAGACCCGAAAGACTATTTGGGAAAATTCTGGGTTGATTCATTGGTACATGATATTGATATGTTGAATTATCTTATTGATAAGATCGGTAGCAAGAAGATCGCATTGGGTTCAGACTACCCGTTTCCGCTCGGCGAAACTGAGCCTGGACTCTTAATAGAGTCATCAAGTCTTTCCAGGGATGTGCAAGATGATTTACTATATAAGAATGCTTTGGATTGGCTAGCTCTACCATACGACCATTTTAAATGAACTACGAGAAGTCCAGAAATTTTGCAGATTTTCTAGACCAACAGGACGGGCTAAGTGAATACCGTGAGCAATTCAATTACCCAAAAGATAGCAGTGGCAAAGAACTGATCTATTTCTGTGGTAATTCATTAGGACTTCAGCCAAAAACAGTTTCTTCTTATTTAGAAAAAGAGTTGTCCGTTTGGGCAGAAAAGGGTGTGATTGGCCAGGAAACCCGATGGATAGCATTTCATGAAAGGCTCGAAAAGTCCACTGCAAAACTAGTTGGCGCCTTGCCGTCAGAGGTAGTGGTAATGAATGCCCTGACAGTGAATATTCATTTTCTATTGGTCTCATTTTATCAGCCCAATGAAAAAAGATATAAGATCATGATTGAAAAAGACGCGTTTCCTTCAGATCATTATGCTATACAAAGTCAGATAAGATTTCACGGATATGATCCTGAACAGGCCTTGGTGGAGCTTGTACCGAGGAAAGATGAAAAGATCTTGCGTAATGATGATATTCTTTCTTCTATTCAAGACCATGGGGATCAACTATCACTGATCTATTTAGGCGGTGTAAATTATTATACAGGCCAAGCATTTGATATGGGAGAGATTTCCAAGGCGGGTAAAGCACAAGGAGCCATTGTTGGATTCAATCTAGCTCATAGCGTTGGCAATCTACCATTAAGGTTGCATGATTGGGATATAGATTTTTCTGCTTGGTGTACATATAAGTACCTTTGTGCCGGCCCAGGAAGCCCCTCGGGTGTTTTTATTCATGAACGTCATCATGACTGGGATGGTCCTAGGTTTCTTGGTTGGTGGGGCCATAATAAAGATTCAAGATTCCAAATGCCATCGGTCTTTGATCCGATCTTGACCTCTGAAGGATGGCAGGTCAGTAATGCGCCAGTTATGGGTATGGCTCCATTATTAGCCTCTATGGAGATCTATGATAAAGTTGGGATGAATGCTATTCGTAGTAAAGGTAAAGAGTTATCATCTTATATGGAGTATTTAATAAAAGAATATATCGCAGAGGTTGATATCATTACACCTAAAGCTAGAGGTTGTCAACTTTCCATTGTAGTTCCAGGTGGTAAAGATGTATTTGATTATCTTTCAAGACAAGGTGTAGTATGTGATTGGCGTAATCCTGATGTCATTCGTGTTGCACCTCATCCATTATTCAATACATTTACTGAAGTATTTGAATTTGTTAAAATATTAAAGAAAGCCATTGCCTGATAAGGAACATATTTCACTGATTGGTGCAGGGTTAGCAGGTCCTGTTATGGCAAAATACCTGTCAGACCATGGGTATAGAGTAGATATCTTTGAAAGGCGTCCAGATATGAGAGTTGTAGAACAATCAGCAGGACGTTCTATTAATCTAGCATTGTCAGCACGAGGGATAGAAGCGCTTAGGAGCATAGGTATATTTAGCAAAATTCAATCTCAATTATTGCCTATGAAAGGCCGCATGATCCATGATATGGATGGTAAGACACATTTACAATCATATGGTCAGAGAGAAGACGAAGTAATCTATTCAGTATCTCGAGCACATCTCAATATGAGCTTGATGGATCATATCGAAGAGTCTGGAAATGTTAAAATACATTTTGAGCATGCTCTTGAAAATATTGACCTTGATAACTCAGAGCTTATTTTCAAGAATAATAAAAGGGTCTCTTTCAATAGAGTTATGGGTTCCGATGGATCATCTTCATGTATACGAAATTGTATTAATGAAAGGTCCTCAATTAATTTCCAAAAGAAACCATTAGGGCATGGTTATAAGGAACTAACGATCCCTGCCACTGATGATGGTCAATTCAAAATAGATCCTGAGGCATTACATATTTGGCCTAGAGGAGAATTTATGCTTATTGCTTTACCAAATATGGATCGTTCTTTTACTTGTACATTATTCTTCCCGATGGATGGGAAGACCAGTTTTTCAAGTATCACATCCAATGATCAGATATTCGACCTTTTTAATTCCTATTTTTCAGATACACTTAACCTGATTCCAGATCTAGTAGAGGAATATCAACAAAATCCTGTTGGCTCTCTGTCAACGGTTTATTGTGATAGATGGAATTACAAAGACAAGTTGGTTATTTTTGGAGATGCTGCACATGCTATCGTCCCATTTTTTGGACAGGGGATGAATGCCTCATTTCAAGATTGTACGGTTATTCATAACTTGATAGAAGAATTCTATGGTGATTGGAGGATGATATTTTCTGAGTTTTCAAAGAATCATGTTCCAAACGGCCACGCTATAGCAAATATGGCACTGGAAAATTATCTAGAAATGAGAGATTCTGTAAATGACCCGGCCTATAAGATCAAAAGAGAGTTAGAATTTAGTTTAGAGAATAAATTCAGAGACAGATTTATTCCTAGATATTCCATGGTCTCATTCCATACTATACCCTATACGGAAGTATACAAAAGGGGTTTAATTCAACTAAAGATGATGGAAGAGTATTTATCAGGAGAGGTAACACAGTCTACATTATATGAAAATATTTTAAACCAATTAGCTCCAATCAAATGAAGAAAATACTTGAGGAAAATTCTAAAAGAGTATTTTTGGAAGTAACAAAATAATATTTTTTAATAAGTTCTTGGTATAAAAATGCGATCAGGATTTAAACTAGCGCCATCAATTTTATCGGCAGATTTCTCTGATCTAAGGTCAGCTCTGGATATATGTAATGCAGGAGGTGCACACTGGATCCATGTTGATGTAATGGATAATCAGTTTGTGCCTAATCTGACCATCGGTCCACCCGTGGTCAGATCATTACGGCCTATCACGAAAAAATTTTTAGATGTACACATGATGGTAGTTGATCCTGAAAAATTGGTTGAACCTTTTGCAAAGGCTGGTGCCGATAACATTACATTTCATATAGAAGCTACTAGTGATCCAGATGGGATCATTGACCTAATAAGGGCTTGTGGTAGTAAGGTTGGTGTATCTATCAAACCAAAAACTCCATTAGAACATATTTTTCCTATACTCGATAAGGTTGATGTTGTACTGGTGATGAGTGTCGAACCAGGTTTTGGGGGTCAAGGATATTTGCCGGGTTCAAACGAACGCATAAAGCAGATAAGATCTTTTTTAATAGAAAATTGTTTAGACCGTGTACTTATTGAAGTGGATGGAGGTATAAAACTGCATAATGCAAAGCAGGTTATGGATGCTGGCGCAGATGTCTTGGTTGCGGGATCAGAAGTATTCAAGTCTGATTCCCCGATTGATACAATAAAAGATTTTTATCAACTTTCAAGCCAATAACTGAATTAAAATCAATACCTGAATTCTTCAATAATATATTGATTCAAGTAATTTGATCCCAAAGATTCGTTAACAAAAACCACATTTATGAAATCCTATAAAGATATGGTCAATTTTGCAGATTGGTCAAAAGAAGAAAAAGATCAATACACCATCTCTGTAATGAAAGGCTTGGTCATGGATGCTACTAGACAGGCAAATAGCGGGCACCCTGGCGGCCCAATGTCCTGTGCAGATTTTGCTTATTTATTGTATCGTTATCATTTGACCTTTGATCCAAAAGATCCAGAATGGTTCGATAGAGACCGGTTTATTCTTTCAGGCGGACATATGTCAATGCTGCAGTATTCATTATTGTTATTCATTGGTTGGCTTGATCTCGATGATATAAAGAATTTTCGGCAGTTACATAGTAAGACCCCAGGGCATCCAGAGGTAGAGATACCTGGTGTAGAATGTACAACTGGCCCTCTTGGTCAAGGTTTTGCAATGGGGGCTGGTATGGCTCAGGCAGAAGCATATCTACGTAATCTATTTGTTTCAACCGACCAAAAAGCTAGCAGACTGATCAATCATTTTACATATGTCCTTGCTAGTGATGGTGACCTTCAAGAGCCAGTAGCACTAGGCTCTGCATCTCTTGCAGGTCATTTGGGACTCTCCAAACTGATAGTATTCTATGATGCTAATGAAGCACAGATCTCTGGCAATACAAATCGCTCAGACTCAACCGACTATGCAACTGTATTTGAAGGATTTAAATGGCATGTTCAACAGATAGATGGCCATGATCATGATCAGCTAAATAATGCGATCTTAGATGCAAAAAAAAGTGATAGACCTAGTATTATTATTGGAAAGACCATTATGGCTAAGGGTACAGCCAATATGGAAGGAGATCATAACACCCATGGAGCTCCATTACCTCAAGATGAAATAGATAGAACAAAAGATAAACTTGGTTTGCCACCTGATAAATTTTATTATCCTAAAGAAGTTAAAGAATATTTCCAAGAAAGGTTTCCTGAACTTGGGGATACGGCACAACAATGGAAGAAAGATCGATCAGAATTTGATACAAATGATAAGATAAGACCTTTGTTATCTGTGTGTTTAGATAATGAATTGCCGGACACCACTTATCCGAGTTTCACTGTCGGTGAATCACTGGCAACCAGAAAAGCATTTGGTGCTACACTAGATGAATTTGCAAAAGATCTTCCAAATCTTATTGGAGGCTCCGCAGATCTTGAACCATCTAATTATACGGGTAATTTTGCCAAAACATATCTGGACTTTAGTAACGATAATCAGTCAGGCCGTAATATCCCTTTTGGAGTTCGGGAGTTTCCTATGGCTGGAATGATGAATGGTATGGCTCTGCATGGAGGAATTATACCTTTTGGAGGTACTTTTTTAGTATTTGCTGATTATGAACGTCCAGCACTTCGTTTAGGAGCAATACAGAAAGTGAGGGCCATACATGAGTTTACACACGACTCGTTTTTTGTAGGAGAGGATGGTCCCACTCATCAACCCATTGAGCATGCTATGGCATTAAGGACCATACCTGACCTTAATGTTTTTCGCCCTGCGGATGCAAAAGAGACAGCAGTTTGTTTTAGATTAGCAATGGAGAATAAAAATAACCCTAGTGCATTACTTTTAACAAGGCAAGGGGTGCCTGTTCTAGATCAAGATTATGAAGACCTGGAGGCTAATGTCCGAAGAGGAGCTTATATCGTGAAGGAGTGTGATACAGACCCTGAGCTTATATTCATTGCAACAGGTTCAGAGGTGTCTCTAGCGATCCAAACAGCAGAATTAATGTCTGATAAGCAAATTAGGGTCATTAGTATGCCTTGTATGGAAATTTTTAATAAACAATCTGATGATTATAAAAATAAGCTTTTACCAAAGAGAGGTTGTTTGAAGATAACTATTGAAGCAGGTATTACAGCTGGATGGGAAAAATATTCAGGCCTAAATGGACTGGAAATTGGGCTTGATCATTACGGTGCGTCTGCTCCTGGAAAAGATCTGGCAAATGAATTTGGTTTTACAGCAGAAAAAGTAGAAGAAAAAATAAGATCTCACTTGGACACTTTGCTATGAAGATACACTTAGCAACCGACCATGCAGGTCTTGACTTAAAGAATACTATAAAAGAATTTCTTTTGGGCGGAGGGTATGATGTTACAGACCATGGTGCACATGAATATGATGCCTTAGATGACTATCCAGATTTTATTTTTCCTTGTGCTCGTGCTGTAGCAGCAGATCCATCTAGTCGAGGAATTATACTTGGCGGGTCGGGCCAAGGTGAAGCAATGGCAGCAAACAGAATCAAAGGGGTAAGAGCTGCGGTTTTTTATAACGGCCCAAAAGAGATAATAAAATTATCACGAGAGCATAACAACGCAAATATTTTATCTTTGGGGGCACGCTTCATGTCAGAGGAAGAGATATATAAGATAATAGAGCTATGGCTTGAGGAGCCATTTGAAGGGGGTAGGCACGAGCGCCGGATCGCTAAATTAGATCTCTAACGTTATCAACATAGAATGCCATCAATACTGTGATAGCTTAATTTTATTCGATCAACTGTTCCTTTTTCAATATCATAAATATCACATGCATCATAGGGTTTAGCATATACATGCAGGCTCGTCGCAAATTCTCCAGTTATATTTTCTACAGAATGTATATCAGCTGGGCCATCCAAAAACCCTGGTGCACATGACAATTCTTGTATCATATTTAATTTTAGTGGGCTTGAAGAAACCTCCTCATAATTACATATTTGAAGATTTCCATCTTGGACTCTAGCCCAACATTTTTCACCTTCATGCCCATGAATCGGTGCAGAAGTATTTGGTGGCCAACATATAATCATTATTTCAAAATCTCTATCTCTATGGATTAGGTTTCTGGTGTAGTGATCATCGGCACGCAATAAATATTTTTTCAGTTCTTCCTGATCAATATTGAGATTCAGTAGATAAGATGATACTTCCGGAACTGGAAAGTCTTCTTTTGAAAATTCTTTCAGTTTATTTATAACTGTATTTAACATAACTATGATAATGTTTTACTTGTTACTTTTGAGCTTAATATTTTTTCTGCACTACTCATATCACTTTTTGTATTCATATTTAGAAAATAATCAGACTTTTCATTCATGTTGATCGAATGATGATCCACTTTACTTATCAATTCTTTTAAGCTAAATCTTCTATTGTTTATTTGTTCAAGAACAAGGTCTTTAAGTCCTTTGTTATAGAATGCACAAGTAGTTTGTAACTCTCCATTGACCTCTGGTACAATGATATCTTTCCCTGATTTACAAGAAGACCATAAATGTGAAATAGTATCTTGGTCAATTAATGGAAGATCGCAAGAAAGCAATAATATCCAATCGCTATTGGTATGGATAAGAGCAGTGTATAGTCCATTGATCGGTGCTTCTATTTCTAACTCATCTCTCAAGAAGGGTTTATTATTATCTCTATGTTGTTTGCCAATAGTATATATTTCTTGAAATTTTCCACAGGCATTCCAGATATGATCAAGAACGGTTTTCCCATCAATAATTGCTTGCCATTTAGGTGTGCCAAATCGGCGACTATGTCCACCGATCAATATAAAAGCTGAAGCAGGTATCATATTTAAATTTCCATGCTAGAAAGTGTAATTACATATCATTTGATTTATTATTTTCATAGGCCTTCTTCGACCCTGATTTTATGAATTACGGATTTATTATAGATAACCGTTTGTGTATTGGTTGCCATGCCTGCACCGTTGCTTGCAAAAGTGAGCATGATGTACCTATTGGTGTAAACCGAACCCATGTAAAATATATTGAAAAGGGCATATTCCCAAATAGTAGTAGAGAGTTTTCTGTTCATCGTTGTAATCATTGCGCAAATGCACCATGTGTAGAAATATGTCCAACCACTGCTCTTTTCACACGATCTGATGGTATTGTAGATTTTGATAATGATAGGTGCATTGGATGCAAATCGTGTATGCAAGCCTGTCCATATGATGCACTTTATATTGACCCCGATTCACATACGGCAGCAAAGTGTAACTATTGCGCACATCGCCTTGATGGTGGATATGAACCAGCGTGTGTAATTGTATGTCCAGTAGAGGCGATCATTTCTGGTGATATGGATGATGAAAACTCAAAGATATCAGGTCTGCTAGCGAATGAAAATGTTATGGCTAGAAAGCCAGAAAAAATGACACAACCTAACCTTTACTATATAAATGGCACGAATGAAATGTTAGACCCAAATCAGACCAAGGCAGACTGGGAATATGTTTGGTCAGAGCAGTCAAAGGGAGTAGGACATTATGCAAAATATGCTGATAAACGAGTGAATGAATCAGATACGGAGAATTTATTGATTCAGCTTGCGATGGAAAATTCTGCTCGCAGCGGTAAGCCTATTGACCAAAGATCTATTGATAAGGTTGCAAAAGAGATACAGCAAGATTTAGATGAAAGTAAAGCGCGTAGAGTGTATGATTCTCCAAGTAAGGGTGTGCTCTGGGGTTGGGAGGTCACTTCCTATGTATGGACCAAAGCAATTGCAACGGGAACATTCTTGATGATGGCCATCTATCAATTCATAAATGGCACCTTAGATCACACCGTTGAATTAAGCGGGTTATATACTTCTTTGATCTTTATGGGATTAACAGGAGCGTTATTGGTCAAAGATCTAGATAGACCAGACCGATTCCTCTACGTTTTATTACGACCTCAATGGAGATCATGGTTGGTAAAAGGTGCATACATCATCACAGCTTTTGGAGGGATGGTAACTTTACTACTGGTCGATCATTATTTTGGTTTTGGACTTAAATGGGCATGGGCCATTGGGTCAATATTTGCCGTCCTTGGAGCAATTTATACAGCATTCCTTTTTGACCAAGCAAGGGGACGAGATCTCTGGCAATCACCATGGATAGGAGCATTACATATGCTAGTTCATGCGATCATTGCGGGTTCAGCATTTATGATCATGATCGATACAGGTTCAATTAGCATAATGAGAAGCATACTATATTTATCTATTTTATTAAATGTTTTTATCATTTTAAAAGAGATATTAATACCTCATAAAACGCCAGATAGTAAAAAAGCAATTCAGATGATGACAAATGGCTATTATTCAAAATATTTTTGGACTGGCTTGATTATAGGAAGTCTACTGCCCATTTTAATTCTGACTGGAAGCACAGGTTATGAACTCGTAGCGGGCATTTTGGCACTTGTTGGAATATTTTTAACAGAGTTTGTTCGTATAAGAGTACCGCAAATGATACCTTTGAGCTAATTATGAAAAGATCTTGGATAGAAACATTCTCAGAGTCATTAGGATTGATACCAAAAATATCTGACCGTCCTGATTGGTCGGAAGAATTTGCTATGAGTGGACCTAGAGAGCTTTATAAATACCCTGACCCAAGTGAGTGGAATGACTTTATGGAATTAGATCCTCTAGCTTGGCCTGAAAAAAAAGAGCGGCATTATTCTATCGTTCCTACTACTTGTTTTAATTGTGAATCTGCATGCGGATTATTAGCCTATATCGATAAAGAAACAGACAAATTACGTAAGTTTGAAGGAAACCCACATCATCCTGGAAGTAGGGGTCGTAATTGTGCTAAGGGACCTGCTACTATTAATCAGATCAATGATACAGAGCGTATCTTATATCCTCTAAAACGTGTTGGCGAAAGAGGTGAAGGTAAATGGGAACGCATTAGTTGGGATAAAGCATTAGAAGAAATATCTGAAAAGATAGCGTCATCTATTCGTAAAAGGAAAGATGGTGTAGTTTATCATGTGGGAAGACCAGGCCATGAAGGCTATGCTGAGCGGGTATTAAAAGCTTGGGGGGTTGATGGACATAATTCGCACACGAATATTTGTTCAGCTGGTGCTCGAACCGGGTATGCACTATGGCATAAATATGATAGACCAAGTCCAGATCATACCAATGCAGAGGTGATTCTTTTAGCATCATCTCATCTTGAAACAGGTCATTATTTCAATCCTCATGCGCAACGGATAATGGAGGGAATGATGAAAGGTGCAAAACTTATAGTCATGGATCCTCGACTTTCTAATACTGCTTCAATGGCAGATGAATGGATGCCTACGTATCCTGGTAGTGAGCCTGCTGTTTATATGGCGATCGCAAAGATCATTTTGGATGAGGAATTGTATGACAGGCATTATATGGAAAATTGGGTAAACTGGGATGAGTATTTAAAGAATTTACACCCTTCCGACCCAGTTGAATTTGATCAGTTCATAAAGCGCTTATCACAAGAATGGAGCATGTATACGCCAGAATTTGCTGCTAAAGAAGCACAGATAGAGGTGGATCAGATCATCCGTGTAGCAAAGTTGATCGGTAAAGCAGGGTCCAAATTATCCACGCATGTATGGAGAGGGCCATCAATTGGGAATCTAGGCGGTTGGCAGGTATCACGTACTTTACATTTATTGAATGTGCTGACCGGTTCAGTTGGTACAGAGGGAGGTACTTCTCCTAGTGCTTGGAATAAATTTCATCCAGAATTCTTCGACTCGCCTCCTGGACCAGATGCTTGGAATGAGTTGAATTGGCCAAAAGAGTACACCCTAGCTCACTATGAGATGAGTCAGATCTTGCCCCATCTATTAAAAGATAATAGAGGGTCAATTGATGTTTATTTCACTCGTGTTTTTAATCCAGTATGGACCTATCCAGATGGATTCACTTGGATTGAAATGTTATCTGATATGGATAAAGTGGGATGTCATATTGCACTTACACCAACTTGGAATGAAACGGCATTTTTCGCGGATTACGTATTACCCATGGGGCATGCCTCAGAGCGTCATGATATAAATTCCTATGAAACTCAGGCTGGTATTTGGATCGCGTTTAGACAACCTGTTTTACGTGAAAAAGCTAGAAGGGATGGTAAGGAAGTAAAATTTACCTATGAGGTTAATCCTGGAGAAGTGTGGGAAGAAGATGAATTCTGGATTGAATTATCTTGGCAGATCGATAAGAATGGTGATTTGGGTATACGAAATCATTTTATGAGCCCGTATCGTGATAATGAGAAGATCAATATAGATGAATATTATCAATATATTTTCGAGCATACAGAAGGTTTGGCTGAAACAGCAGAAAAGGAGGGGATGACACCTTTAGAGTATATGCGTAAATATGGTGCCTTTCTTGTTGATGATAATATATATAAAAATAATGAAGACCCTATCAATGATCTAGAAATAACTGTAAAACCAAATGGACAGGTCATAAAAGATGACAATATTGTGGGTATAGAAGTAAATGGTGAGAAATATAAAGGATTTCCAACACCATCTAAGAGGCAGGAGATTTTTTCACAGACCATGGTTGACTTTGGATATCCAGAACATGCCACACCTGGATATAGGATCAAAAGTCATGTACACATAGATGAAATGGATAAGGAAAAAAATGAATGCATCCTATTACCTAATTTTAGATTACCAACGCATATTCATTCTCGCTCAGCCAATGCAAAGTGGCTTACAGAGATCGCTCATCGTAATCCAATATGGATCCATACTAAGGATGCTAGAAGAATAGGTGTGGATAATGGTGACCTTCTTAAGGTCAAAACAGAGATAGGATGGTTTGTTGATAAAGTTTGGGTAACCGAAGCTATCAAGCCTGGAGTGGTTGCATGCTCTCATCATATTGGTAGATGGAGAAGGCAGCAGGATGAAGGAAATCGATTTATGACAAATACAGTTGATATAAAAAATTTAGGTGATGGAAAATGGAAAATGAGTACCGTAAGTGGAGTTGAATCCTGGCAGACCAATGACCCTGACACAAGCAGAATATGGTGGCGAGATGGTGGTGTCCATCAAAATATCACACACGCAACTAATCCCGATCCGATATCAGGAGCTCATTGCTGGTTGCAAAAGGTAAGCATCTCAAAACCTGGTCCAAATGAGGATTATGGTGATATTTTTGTTGATACAAATAGGTCATTCGAGCATTTTAAAAAGTGGAATGAATGGGCGAAGAAAAGAGAAACTCACCCCAATGGATTACGTCGACCATTATGGATGGCAAGACCATTGACACCTCAAAAAGATCAATTCTATTTAAAATAACATAATCCTTCTTAATAGCCATGCCTCTAATGTAAAAAGTAATTTGAACTAACCTCTAGATCGATCGCAAATTTCCCCTAGTTAAACAGAACTTTATTTTGTACAAGACCATATCCATCCTCTTATCTTACATACTATTTGCTATGTCCTGTGAATCGTCAGATCATATACGTACGTATCGTTTACCAAAACAAGCGCAACCCTTGGACAATGATTTAAAGGGAAAGAATGAATTTGTTTTAAAATGGGAAACACCCGAAATGTGGACAGAAGTAAAGGGTCATTCCATGAGGTTAGCTAGTTTTACTGTTCCCACCACAAAAGGAGAAGGTGACCTATCAATTACAACTTTTTCTGGCTCAAGTGGCGGTATAGAAGCAAATGTTAACCGCTGGCTTGGTCAAATTGGATTAGAGCCGTTATCTTTGATCGAAATTCAAAAAATTTCTTTAACGAGTAGAGGAAAGTTAGGTGATTATCAATATTTCAAATTGATCAATGAGGATCAAAAAGAAAGTGCGATATTGGCCTCTATCTTTCAATTGGATGGTAGGACAGTTTTTGTAAAGCTTTCGATTAATGTTGGTGGAATAGTTGAAGCCGAATCCGAATTCAGAGCATTTTGTGAATCCATTTATGTTTTAGAATGATCGATATAAAACAATTAATAAAGTTCATTAGTAGTCCAAAAGTATTCTCTTATACGGTTGTATGGTTGATCGTTATCGTATTTTTTGGGACGATCGCTCAAAAAGACGTAGGGTTATATGCATCACAAGTAAAGTATTTTTCATCTTATTATTTTCTTTTTGCCGGCTTTTTACCTCTTCCAGGTGGCAGGATAACAATTATAATTATGACGGTCAATCTAGCATCAAGCCTGTTTAAGAAGAACCTATGGAAAATGAAAAAATTGGGTATAATCATTGTCCATATTGGTGGTCTGTTACTGTTGATCGGGGGTGGTATTACTGCAAAGTTCAGTGCAGAAGGGAATATGGTTATTGGTGAGGGAGAAAGCTCCGATCATGTAGATGACTATCATGATATGGAGCTTGCATTTGTCAATACCTCTCTTGAGGATAGCTTGGAATACACTATTTTTGATGCTCCACTATTAGGTGAAGGAAAGAGAATTAAGTATGATAAACTTGGTATTCAAATTGATATAATTGACCATATAAAGAATGTGAGGATCGAGAGTAGGATCTCACCAGCTGATTCGATATATAAGGGATTTCTAAACGATTTTGTAATTATTCCAAAACAGCCAGACAAAGAGAACACTCAAAATCGCCCAGGATTGATTTTCAAAATAGAAGGAACGGGTAAAGAAACGGATGGTATTTATGGTGCATTCTTAGGTCAAAGAGTTCCAGATACATTTGAAATAGGAGGGGAATTGTTTTTTACTGAATTTCGAAGAAAGAGAACCTATCTACCATTCGCTATAGAACTTCTAGACTTTAAAAAGGTCATGCACCCTGGAACAAATGTTGCAAAAAGTTTTAGCTCAGAGGTAAATCTTATTGAAAATAAGATACCGCGCAGAGTTCTTATCCAAATGAATGAGCCCCTAAGGCATAGAGGATATACTTTCTACCAAGCTTCATTTGTAGATGGACTAGATAAAGAGACTACCGTTTTAGCAACGGTCAAGAACTATGGTAGAATGTTTCCATATATTTCAAGCATTATAATGAGCATTGGCTTGTTGATACATCTCTTAATTAATCTGCCTAAAATGCTTAAGAAAAGGTCACCTAGTTCTAAATGAATTTATTAACTAAATACCTGTTTTATTTATTGATCTTTACATCTGTACAGGTAACCTATGGGTTTGAGATTGAAGATATACCTGTGCAAGATGAAGGCAGGATCAAGCCCTTAGATACTTTTGCTCGTAACCACCTATTAGCATTTTATGGTAAAAGGTCTTTAAAGGACTTGGACCTTACAGCCACTGACTGGCTAATGAATTTGATTCTAGATCCACATAATGGAAGAAAACAAAAGATATTTAATGTCAGGAATCCAGATGTAATAGCCAGTCTATTAATGGAATGGACTACAGAGCATAAATATAGTTTTAATGATATCGCACCTATGCTCACTGGACAATCTGCAATGCTCGCCAGTATAGATCAAAAGCCAAGCAAAGATAGAACGGTTTTTGAAAAACAGCTTTTAGAGCTTAGTAGGAATATTTTACGATTTGAAGAGATCAGCTATTTGAAGGCATTAAAACTGATACCACCAGGTAATGATAATAGCAGTGGAGAGTGGATGTCACCATATGATTTTATTTTAACTGGTTTGCCTATGAACCAGTATCAAGAAAAATTATTAGGTTCGCTCCAAGCCTATTTATCAGGTAGGCTGGCCAAAGAAGAGCATACAATGCAAAAGGCATTACTGGATTATGAGAATGCTCTTATGTCATTCCCCAATAAAGAATTCGAAATTGATACACTAAGAAAAGAGACCTGGATGAACAAGGTCAACCTTTTTTATATAAGTTTAGGGTGTTATATAATGGCATTTATTATTCTAGCTTTAAGCTGGATGACACAGCCATTATGGTTGAGTAGAATTTCTATAGCATTTTTAATCTCCGGAACCGTGCTTCATGGATATGGAATTATTCTTAGGATGCTGATCATGGGTAGGCCTCCAGTCTCAACTTTGTATGAATCAATTATTTTTGTCTCCTTCATCATAATGATATTCTCACTTATTCTAGAATATTTTCGGAGAGATGGTCTTGGTATTTTCATAGGAGCCATCACTGGGTCCATATTCCACTACATTGGATTTAGCTATGCATCAGATGGCGATACCTTAGGCATGCTAGTTGCAGTCCTTAACTCGAATTTTTGGTTAGCAACGCATGTTACAACCATTACGATGGGCTATGGAGCTTCTCTCATGGCTGGTTGCGTAGCACATCTATATCTGCTTCAATCACTAAGAAATCCTCATGATGAACCACGCCTAAAAAGTATTTTTAATAATTTATATGGAATAACACTTGTCGCATTATTCTTTACATTATTTGGAACCATATTGGGAGGTATCTGGGCTGATCAATCATGGGGAAGATTTTGGGGATGGGATCCCAAAGAAAATGGAGCTCTACTTATTGTATTATGTCAACTAATGATGATACATATGCGCCTTTCGGGGATTGCAAAGCGTGCAGAGTTTGCTCTGGGTATGGGTTTGAATAATATTACTGTTGCACTTGCCTGGTTTGGTGTAAACCTTCTTCAAGTAGGCCTACATAGTTATGGATTTGATGATGGCGTGGCTAGAAATCTTTTTATCTTTATTGCAGTTGAATTAGTTATTTGTTTTGGATTGTATTTTTGGCCTCGGCTAAAGACAAAGCCGAAGGTCACATAACCTATTGAATTTTTCTTGTTTATAATTAATAACAAGTTAGACGATATTGTTTATAGAAATTTAAAGTAATAGATTAACAACCAATAATCTTCTCTTAGCCGAAGAGCCTAAGTTCATAATCATTTGAATATGGCTCCAGGCCGGTACGGTTCTCATGGAAACATTAGGATCAGCTCCCGATTTCTGAAATAACAGAATGACTTGGAATGAGAAAAGAAAATAAGCAACATATCCACCCATTGGTGGCTGACCGAGGTACGCCCTTGGAACCACCCATTACCGATAAATTCGGTAGAACTTTCAATTATCTTAGGCTAGCAGTAAATGAGCATTGTAATCTAAGGTGTATCTATTGTATGCCTGAAGAGGGTGCTCCTTTTCTTGATCAGGCTCAACTCTTATCTACAAATGAAATAAAAATTATCTTACGAGCTATGTCAGACCTTGGTGTAAAGAAGGTTCGCTTTACAGGAGGTGAGCCTCTCTTGCGTAAGGATATTATAGATCTTATCAAATACTCGTCACAAAGATCAATTTTTGAATCAGTTCACATTACAACAAACGGGCTCCTATTATCAAATTACATAGACGAACTTGAACAGGCAGGCCTCAATGGAATTAATATTAGCTTGGATACTTTAGATGCAGAAAAATTTAAAAAGATCACACGCCGTGATGAATTTCAGAAGGTTATAAAAGGATTGAATGCGGCCATCTTATCTGATATAAAACATATTAAAGTGAATGTTGTCGCCATGAGAGATTTTAACCAAAATGAGATCCTTGATTTTGTTGAATTGACCAAAACGAATGACATCACTGTTCGATTTATAGAATTGATGCCATTTGATTCGCATCAGATTTGGAAAACTGGAAAGTATTATGGTGCTGACAAGATCTTAAGTCACCTGAGAGCAAATATCAAACGATTGAGGCCTATATCTGGCTCAAATACTGAGCATCATATATTCCAAATTGATGGATATAAAGGTCGGGTGGCAGTGATTCCTTCATTTACGCGCACTCTATGTAAAAAATGCAATCGAATCAGAATTACAGCGGATGGAAAACTTTTAAACTGCTTATACAGTAAAAAAGAAACAAATATTAGAGATGTAATCCGTCAAGGTCTTTCCAATGAATTGATCAAAGATATGATACGCCAAGCAATGAGTGAAAAAATGATCGATGGTTGGAGCGCCCAGCGGCAAGGGAATGATAGCAGGGGTTCTATGACCCAGATAGGAGGTTAGTTAATGAGTAATTTTTCTCATCTAGATGATAAAGGTAATGTAAGGATGGTAGATGTAACTGAAAAAGTCAATAGCTTGCGAGTTGCAAAAGCAGAAGGAAGAATTTATATGAGGCCTGAGACCATTGCAGCAATACAAAATGATGAACTTCCAAAGGGTAGTGTGTTAACTACTGCAAAGGTAGCTGGTATACAAGCAGCTAAGAAAACTGCAGAGATTATACCCATGTGTCACCAGTTAAATCTTTCCTATGTGGATATAGAATTTTTAATTATGTCGGATCATATATTGATTCGATCGATTGTAAAGACCAAGGAAGCAACAGGCGTTGAAATGGAAGCATTATCTGCTGTTTCGAATAGTGCTCTGACCATATATGATATGTGTAAGTCCATTGATAAGACCATGGTAATCAAGGATATACAGCTTTTAACCAAAGAAGGGGGCAGATCTGATCACGCTGATACATATCGTCCAAAAGTGGGTATTGTTACATTAAGTGATAGTGTTTCAGCAGGGAAAAATATTGATGTTTCAGGACCGCTACTTATTGAAGGATTCATTCGATCAGGTTGTAGTGTAGATCATCAAAAAATATTGCCAGATGGTTCAAAGGAATTAGTTCCTTTAGTAAATGATTGGATAGATGATGGTGTTGAATTGATCGTTACTTCTGGAGGGACCGGTCTTGGTCAGCGAGATCTTACCATAAAAGTATTAGATGGAATGTTCGATTCTAAACTACCTGGTATAGAACAAGCTCTTCATGCATATGGGCGAGACAAGGTAAAAACAGCTATGCTTTCACGTTTAACCGCTGGTGTGATCAGAGATGCTATTGTTATCTGCTTGCCTGGAAGCAAGGGCGCTGCAAAGGATGCATTGAATGTATTGATACCTACCATATTTCATTCATTTCATATGATGAAAGGTGAAAAGCATTGATGGAATATCTCATACCATTCTTCTTTTTTTTTATTTCATTCATATACTCGAGTGTAGGTCTAGGTGGTGGCTCATCCTACACCGCAATTATGGCGGTCACCGGAGTGAGTTATCAGACCATACCCACTATATCATTGACACTTAATCTTTTAGTAACGTTTTTTGGAATGGTCAATTTTTGGCGTTTCGGATATGTTAGAATTAACCTTATCATACCTTTTTTGATTACATCCATTCCCATGGCATATTTTGCAGGGTTGATGAAATTAAATGAATATATTTTTCAGATCATTCTATTAATAACTCTTTTACTTATCGCATTTAGAATTTATATCCTAAATGATATTGCCCTTTCTGTTCAATTAACAAAAGTGCAAAAATGGTTCGTAATTATTTCCATAGGTTTATTGCTTGGATTTGTTGCAGGTGCTATAGGCATTGGTGGTGGGATATATCTTATACCGCTTATAATTATCCTAGGATTAGGTTCAGAGAAAGAGGCTGCAGCAGCAGGTGCGATATTTGTTTGGTCGAATTCATTTGCGGGTCTGGCTGCACGGTATCAGTATTTAAGATTTGATTATGATATGATCCTACCTTCCATACTATCTGTTATAATTGGGGGATCTCTTGGATCATATTTTGGCGCAACCAAATATGATCCGCATACCATACAAAAGATAATGGGTGTTATCATCCTGATAGCAATTCTATTTTTATTTAGGAAAATATTTTGATATCTGTTCAAGAAGCAAAAGCGATCATAAATAAACATATCTTTCAACTGGATTCAGAGACGATATTATTAAGCGATTCAAGTGGGCGTATCATTGACCATGATGTAATAGCGACATTTCCTTCTCCCAGGTTTGATAACTCAGCCATGGATGGATTTGCAGTACGTTCAATTGACACGGAGGGAGCTTCCCAAGAAAATCCTGTTTTGTTAAGAAATATTGATTCAAGTATGGCAGGATCTCCAAGCTCACTACATTTAAAACCAGGGGAATGTATTCAATGCATGACAGGTGCGAAGATACCTAGTGGAGCTGATGCAGTTATCATGGTTGAGCAGACCAGTGGATTTTCAGATAATGAACTTATAAAGGTGATGGCAGATGTTTCTCTGGGAAAAAATATACGATTGGAAGGAGAAGAGATCAAAAATGGAGATATTCTGGTTAGAGAGAGAACGAGAATTACTGCAAGTGAGTTAAGCGTTTGTGCTGCATTTGGTTATGGTCAGGTCAAAGTTATAAAACAACCAAAAGTTGCTATTTTTGCAACAGGAAATGAGCTAATTGAGCCTGGTAAAGAATTAAAAGAGGGTAAGATATATAACTCGAATCTTTACATGTTTTCAGAGCTAGTTCAAAAATCAGGTGGTAAGGTTATAATGCAAAATGTGGTTAAAGATGACAAAAAAGCATTACACTCATTTTTATCTGAGGCTTTAGATAATTGTGATCTGATCATTTCATCTGGAGGTGTTTCAATGGGGAGATATGATTATGTTCGAGATGTATTTATGGATTTAGGAGTGAAAGAGCATTTTTGGAAAGTAGCCCAGAAACCAGGTAAACCGCTCTTTTTTGGATCGGAGAAAAATAAATTGGTCTTTGGACTTCCAGGCAATCCTATTTCTTCCTACATAGGGTTTATGGAATGGGTTTGGCCAGTCATTGGTCAGATGATGGGCTATTTTGAAGATCCATATATAACAGGTATCCTAAAAAAACCTTTCCAAAGAGATAAAATAAAATTTCGATATCTATTTGGTAATGCTTGGACTGATAAAGGTAAAATATTATGCGAACCATCTACTAAGGTTGGATCACATATGCTAACCTCTGCATTAGGTGCAAATTGTATCCTGGGAGCTAATCCAGGCACTGAAGATCTCATTGAGGGAGATCCTATACAGGTCAACCTTTTACCTTGGGCTGATCTCAAATGATCATTACCCCAAAAGAATTGCAGAATTGGATTGATAATGATCTTTCCTTCACAGCAGTTGATATACGTGAAGATGCCCAGATAAAGGATTGCCCTATTTTAGGGGTAGATCATGTAGTCGCGAAGGTAAAATCCATACCTGAGACAAATAATAAATTAGTATTAATGTGCCAATTTGGGATTGTTACGGAGGGAATTATTATTGAAAATCGCCTATTAGATACCTTTAGTCTATTAGGCGGAATTGAAGCATGGAATGCTTTTTATTCAGATAAAAGAGATATGAGTCGGTGGTCAAGACAAACGATTCTACAAGAGGTTGGCTTAGAAGGCCAAAAAAAGTTAATGGATTCTAATGTCATTATTGTAGGTATGGGTGGACTTGGTTGTCCTGTTGCTCAATCACTTATTGCATGTGGCATTAGAAAACTAAGGATAATTGATGGTGATGCAGTGGAGTTAAGTAATCTACACCGGCAGCCGCTATATGGTATTGAAGATATTGGAAAAATGAAGGTTCATACTGCAAAGAAGCGTTTACAAAACCTATCTAAGAAAGCATTAATAGAACCGGTCCACTCTTATTTAGATGAAAAAAATGGATCTGATCTTATTAAGGGAGCAACGGTTGTAATAGATGCAACTGATAATATTTCAACTAGAAAATTGATTGATAAACTATGCAAGAGATCAAATACTCCCATGATATATGGTGCTCTTTATCGCTATGAAGGTCAGGTGGCAATTCTAAATGTAAATGGAAGTGTTGGATACAGTGAATTATTTCCAGTTGACTCATCAGTTGCTGACAATTGTTCAGAAGCAGGTATATTAGGAATGCTACCTGGAATTATTGGTAATATACAAGCACTTGAGACTGTAAAACTGATTCTAGATATAAAGCCAAACCTAGTAGGAAAGCTTCTATTATATGATGGGATGAATCATACAACACAAACCATAAAATTATGATAGAGGTCAAATTAAAATGTTTTTCTCAGGTTAAGTATGCATTAGGAACAGATGAGATGACCTTTGAGTTAGAGGATGGTATAACATGTTCTGAACTTGAAACTATTGTCCGCCAAACGACAGAAGGTAAATTAAAAGATATTGATCTTCGTATCGCAATCAATCAGGAATATGTTAAGGATGATACAGAGTTAAAAGATGGTGACGAGGTTGTCTTAATTCCACCAGTACAGGGCGGATAAATGGTTAAAGTTGAGATTGTAAATGGTCGCATAATTCCCTTTCCAACTGATAATGATAGGACAGATGAAGGATCTGAACTAACATTTAATGGAAGGGTCAGGTCAATAGAAGATGATAAAGAGATAACTCATCTGGAATATGAATATTACGATGGCATGGCTGAAAAAGAGTTAAGGAAGATCGCTGAAGAGACCATTAAAAAATATTCTGTCCATGATCTTTTTTGTAAACATCGTGTTGGAAAAGTGGAAGTGGGTCAAGTAAGTCTGCATGTCGTCATATGGTCCAAGCATAGAAAAGAAGGTATAGATGCCATGACCCATTTTATATCAGAGCTGAAGCACAAGGTTCCTATCTGGAAATGGGCTATACATCAAGATGGTACAAAGATCCCAAGTGATTGTACACACCAATAACTTTTAATCAATAAATTCCGAATACCAATGTTTGGTTTTTCGGCACGATCGGTCTCAGATATATTATTTTGGGTCACTCGTAAAAAGTGGCTAATTCTTTCTTTTTTACTTAGTATTTCTTTTTTCTATGTTCCTTCACCAGATGGTCTTTCGCCTGAGGGGCACCGTACATTGATCATTGTTTTAGTGGCTTTGATATTGATTATAAGTGAATCAATACCTCTTCCAGGTGTGGCTATTTTAATATTGATAATGGAGGTCATTCTCGGTGTTGACACTGCAGATGGAGTGGCATCATCTTTTATGAGTGATGCGGTATTCTTTATAATGGGCTCTTTAATGTTGGCGGTATCCCTTGTACATCAGGGGCTCGATAAGAGACTGGCTCTTTTAGTTATAAATATTACAGGAAATAAAACTTGGAGTATTGTTTTGGGTTTTGTGGGTATTTCTGCTTTCCTGTCTTCATTCATTGGCGAACATACTGTTGGCGCCATGATGCTGCCAGTTGCGCTTGCACTAATTCGTAATGCCGGTTTAAGTACCACACAAGCCACTAAGCTTTCTACATTGCTACTATTTTCTATAGCCTATGGTTGTGCTATTGGTTCTATTGGAACACCTTCTGGCGGGGGGAGAAATGTAATTATGATAGGCTATCTATCAGAATTTGGAATGGCTGAAATATCTTATCTTGAATGGATGAAGTTTGCTTATCCTATGCTAATTATAGAGATCCCGATCGTTGCGCTGGTCCTATGGTTTACATTCACACCTGAACAAAAGATGATGGATTCTTCTGTAAGAAAACTAAAAGTAAAAGTTGCAAAGACTGGAAAATTGACAGCAAATCAAATAATGGCGATCATCATATTCATACTAGTTTTTCTAGGGTGGATCTTTCTTAGTCCCATTATTGGCCTTGGCATTGTAGCATTGAGCGGGGTCTTTCTTTATCTTTCTTTTGGTTTGGTTGAGTGGCAAGAGATAAATAGGAATACTAATTGGGGTGTGATCCTATTATTTGGTTCAGCAATATCTATAGGTATACAGATGAAAGAGACAGGAGCAGCGCTATGGGTTGCCGAAGAGACACTTTATTATTTAGAGGTTATATTTCAGGATATTGCAGTTGTCAGATGGTTTGTTTCTGTTATCGTAACAGGAATTTTAACAAACTTATTAAGTAATGCGGCCACTGTAGCTGTACTTGGTCCTATCATTTTAGATATGGGTGGTGATCCTATAATTATGGGAATTATGACATCTATTGCATCTGCCTTTGCTTATTTAACTGTTGTAGCATCACCTACATGTATGATTATACATTCCACTGGTCTTATCTCTTCAAGTGACTATTTTAAAGCAGGCTGGAAACTTTTTATTATTTCTGTAATAGTGCTTTTGATGGTCTCAACGTTTTATTGGCCAATATTATTATGAAAATATTAATCGCAATTAGCAGTAAAGAATACTCAGGACCTACCCTAGATGTTGGTATGAATATTGCCCGTGCTATTCAATCATCTACTACTATTGTGGATGTAGGGCAAAAGATCAGCGAGTTTAGCCTTAAGGATGTGAGTATGGCAAATGAGGTTATGGAATCCTGGGATATAGATAGGCCTGGTGTTGATGTATTGGAATGGGCTTATAATTACCTATCAGAGAATCAATTTATTGAAGAACAAGCGCTTAAAGACGGCTTTCCTAAGAATGTTCTTATTGAAAGTGGAACAGGCCGAGCGGAGGTATTGCTAAAAGGTTCAGCTCTAGAAAATTTATCAATGATTCTTAGGAACGGGGATATCATTAAAGAATTAAGGGATGAGGTAAATACCCATGAATATGACCTGACAATCATTGGTGGTAGCGGTAAGCGTAGTATGGCCCATGATATGATCCAATATATTGATAGCTCGATCTTTGTTGTAAACAATTTTAATATAAATGAAAATTATAAGATCTTATTAGCAGTTGATGATTCTCCTGGCACAGCAAAAGCTGTTAAATATGGTGTGCGTGTTGCTCAGGCATTTAATATAAAAGTTGAACTAATTACCATTAGCAAGGATAAACATTTGGTAGAAGAGAATAAAAAGGCATCAGATTATGCAGCCAAAATGATGCGTAGAAGTGGAGTAGAAGCTCAAAGAATTTTTAAAACCGGAGATCCAGTAGACACAATAATAGAAACCGCAGGTACTAACCGCATTATAATAATGGGGGCATCAAGTCAATCTCCTATAACTAAATTTTTTATGGGAAGTAAGCCACTCAATGTAATGGAAAATTGTAATTGTCCAGTTTTAATTGTTAAATAAAGCTAATCATAAACTAGTTATTGAGATCGCAATGTGTAAAATAACAATTATTCAATTATATTGTATGGTTTGTAGTTATTGTAATGATCATTAGATTTCACTTCTAAAACCTAAGATATAAATGGAGTAGTTATGTCATCAAGTACTGACCCAACCTCATCAGCATATAGTGAAGCAGTTAATAAATTAGGTCTCAAACCTAATATTGCAAAAGCTCTTGAGCTACCGGATCGTGAGTTAACAGTGGAGGTCCCTTTTAGAAGAGATAATGGTGAACTAGAAAGTGTTGTTGGCTTCCGAGTTCAACATAATAATACGAGAGGTCCTTTCAAGGGAGGTATCAGGTATCACCAACATGTGGACATCGATGAAGTACGATCTCTTGCGACCCTGATGACCTGGAAAACATCTTTATTAGATATTCCTTATGGCGGAGGAAAGGGCGGTATAGGAGTTGATCCAAGCCAATATAGTAAAACTGAATTAGAAAGAATGTCCCGAAGATTTTTTCGTGCAATCGATCCTGTCATCGGTGTTAATGTTGATATTCCTGCACCAGACGTGAATACTAATGCACAAGTTATGAGTTGGTTCATGGATGAATACAGTCAGATCCATGGTTATTCCCCTGCAATTGTTACAGGTAAGCCTTTAGAATTAGGCGGGTCTGCTGGGAGAGAGGCCGCTACAGGTAAAGGGACAGCAGTCATTACCCGTGAAACAGCAGATAAGTGGGGTATAGATCTAAAAAATTGTAAAGTTGTTATTCAAGGCTTTGGAAATGTTGGATCATATGCAGCAAAATTTTTAGATGAATACGGTTGTAAGATCATTGCTGTAAGTGATGTTACAGGTGGGTTATATGATTCAGATGGACTCGATATTCCATCGCTATTTGAACATAATTATAACAATAGAACCATTGATGGCTTTGATCAGGGAAAGAAAATCACGAATGAGGAATTACTTGCATTGGAGTGCGACTTTCTAATTCCAGCAGCTTTGGGAAGCGCGATCAATGATTCTAATGTTGATTCACTAAATTGTAAAGTGATCGTTGAGGCTGCGAATGGTCCTGTCACTGGCGATGCTGCGAATAAGCTTTGGGATAAGAAAATTGCTATTATTCCAGATATATTAACAAATGCTGGTGGCGTGACAGTTTCTTATTTTGAATGGGTTCAAAATTTGCAACAATTTAAGTGGACCGAAGATGAGGTCAACAAAAAACTAGAAGAAAAAATGGTTCATGCATTTAATGAGGTCTACTCGATTAAAAAAGAGAAAAGCGTTCCGATGCGCATAGCATCTTTTATGGTCGCAATTGACAGGGTTCACAGTGCATATAACCTTCGAGAAGGATAATCAGTTAATTAATAATCTTAAGGGAGTAATAATATAATTATGGAATTAATTCATCCAATTTTTAAATGGCTACATGTAATTGCTGGAATCATGTGGATAGGACTATTGTACTTTTTCAACTTTGTCAATACTGCATTTGCACCAACGATGGATGGTGATACAAAACAGAAAGTTGTACCAGAGCTAATGCCAAGAACTCTTTACTGGTTTCGATGGGGGGCTGCATGGACTTGGGCAACCGGTACAATACTTTTGGCGGTTGTATATTATCATGGAGGTTTAACATTCGAAAACCCAGATACAAGTGGATATGGCCTAGAATTCTTTTCAATGGTAGCTGTAACATTTCTTGGTGTTTTTGCTTATGATGCGCTATATAAGTCCCCTCTAGCATCCAATGTAAGAGCTGCTACAGTTGTAAGTTTTGTTTTATTGACCCTAATTATAATAGTAATGAAAGATTGGGCTGGTTTTAGTTACAGGTCTTACAATATGCATTTGGGTGCGCTATTTGGAACAAATATGGCGTTTAATGTTTGGTTTCGAATTTGGCCTGCACAACAAAAGATAATTACAGCGATAAAAAATGGTGAGGCACCCGATGGAGACCTACTCGCACTTGCAGGGTTAAGGTCAAAACATAACACTTATATGTCTGTACCACTTATTTGGACAATGCATAATCAACATCATGTGACAGCACCAACAGCACTAGGAATACCATCAGAATTCTCATGGATGTTGCTAATGGGTATAGTTATTCTAGGATGGCATATTGTTTTTCAGCTCTATAAAAAATCTGCAAAAATAAAAGGTTTTTAGCTGTCTCTTATTATAATAATAAAAAAGCCCCCTACTCTTTATAGGGGGCTTTTTATTTTTAGGGATCTAAGTGAAAATTTAAATGAAAATAGATCCTAATTTTCCTTCATACTGGAAACAGTATATTATTCAAAGTTCTTTTGCTGCTTTCACAGTTTTCATCATCACGCTCATATTGTATGATAATCCAGTCATAATTGCTAGCATAGGAGCAACTGCGTTTATTGTTTTTGCAATGCCAAATAATATTGCAGCTGACCCCAAAAGGATTATTGGTGGACACTTTTTGGGCTTTTTTATCGGTTCTTGTTTTGCGGTTTTTCCATTTATGCACATTGTGATCTTTAAAGCGATATGGTTCTCTTTATCCGTTGGCATTACCATACTTTTAATGGTTGTATTAGATGTTGAACATCCTCCTGCTGCAGGTACTGCATTGGGTATGACATTGATAGCTTATAGTAGTACATCTGCTACAGCAATTCTGATTAGTGTACTGTGTCTTGCTGTGATAGGCCATATTGTAAAACCTTTTTTAAAGGATCTTATTTGAATCGTAATTCTGCCATATGCCTCCTAATTCTTACTGGGGTCATTTGGAGTTCAGGCGGTTTTATAATCAAATTAATTCCATGGCCACCATTAGCCATTGCCGGATTGAGGAGTGGGTTCACTTTGATCGTAATACTGTTATATAGTAAACCTAATACATTCAAGTTTGGCGTTAATACTTGGGCTGGTGCTTTAT
The DNA here is from genome assembly GCA_913020665.1 of uncultured bacterium. Taxonomy (GTDB): domain Bacteria; phylum Fidelibacterota; class Marinisomatia; order Marinisomatales; family UBA1611; genus CACEUX01. Next base: position 82,700 of record CAJVZI010000002.1, read on the forward strand.
GTTATGCTCTAATGGTCATTTGTTTTGTTATGGGGAATAAAATGACCACAGCTGGTAATGTAATATTAATACAATATGCAGCGCCAGTTTATGTCGCATTATTTGGGTTCTCGTTTCTAGGAGAGCGCTCTACCAAAATAGATTGGATAGCTATCATCATAATATTGATCGGACTAGGCTGTTTCTTTTTGGATGAGCTTACTTTTAATGAATTGTGGGGTAATACATTAGCATTATTATCTGGGTTTGGCTTTGCAGGCTTAACCTTATTTATGCGTAAACAAAAAAATGCGAGGCCTATAGATTCAGTATTGATCGGTAATCTTTTAACCTTTTTATTTTGTGTTCCCTTCTACTTTGAAGGTATAACATATGAACCTAACCATTGGCTATTGATCATTTTTCTTGGCACAATACAACTTGGACTTGCGTACATCTTATACAGTACTGCCATAAAACATGTATCGGCGCTCGATGCAATTATTTATCCAGTCATTGAGCCTATATTTAATCCGATGCTTGCTTTTATTTTTGTAGGTGAGGCAATGAGTAGTACTGCTCAGTTGGGAGGATTTTTGGTTCTATTAGGCGTTATTGGGCGAGGGGTTTTAAAGGAATATCGTTTGGATAAAAAACCCCCTCTGGCTAGAGGGGGTTTAGAAAAGTAGTTTAAAGGTTTTTGAGAGTACTTTTGATCTCATCGTAATTGGGTTCCACACCTGGATTTGGTTCTGCTTCCCAATTGTATTTGATCGATCCATCTTTGATAATAAATACTGCTCGATTGGCACATGTATACCCATCTATTCCACCTAAACCTGTAAAAAGAACATCATAATCTTTTATTACCTTTCTATCTAGGTCAGATAAGAGTTCAAATTCTAATTTATACTGTTTAGAGAATCCTCCATTTGCCCATGGAGAATCAACGCTTATTCCTAGTACTACAGCATCTAGTTCATTAAAGGCATTCAGGTTATCCTGTAGAGTGCACATTTCTGTATCACACACTCCCGTGAATGCACCAGGATAGAATGCTAAAACAACTGTTTTATTGCTATAATCTGAGAGGGACACATCTTCTTTATTCGTATTCTTCAGAGTGAAGTCAGGCGCTGTATCATTTACACTTAGCATAATTGTTCATTCCTTTTTAAAAATGATTAAATAGTTATCCAAAAACTTAAAGAAGTTCATATAAATAGTATAATACTTTAACTAGTAATAGGAATAATTACTGTTTATTTTTAATCTTGTGGGTGAGATTTAGTCACCAAAGGGAGCTGATAAAAAAAGTTGTTCATTCAACTAATTCACATCCCACCGCGGATTGGATATATGCTCAAGTTAGAAGTGCCTCACCAAAAATTAGCCTAGGCACCATTTATAGAAATTTAAAACAGTTGACTGAAGAAGGTTTTATTCGGACGATCTATGATGGGAATGTGGCTAGATATGATTGGAATATAAATTCACACCATCATCTTAAATGTATGGAATGTGGTGATCTAATTGATATCCAATTATCAAATGAAGATATGACAAAAAGCATAAGAAAAGAATTTGATTTTGAAGTATCAGATGTAGAAATAACATTATTAGGAAAATGTAATAAACATAATTAGGGAGTAAAAAATGTCTATAGAAGAAGCAAGAACACAGAGCCCAAATCTTTCAAATGAGGGAAGCGGGTGTCCCGTTGCTCACGGATCAAGCGAGCAACATACAAATAGTGCTAGATCAAATAGGGATTGGTGGCCAGAACAAATAAACCTGAGTATCCTACATCAGCATGATCAAAAGTCTGACCCAATGAATGAAGGCTTTGATTATAGAGAAGAGTTTAAAAAACTTGATTATGATGCACTAAAGAAAGATCTAAATGACCTAATGACAGACTCACAAGATTGGTGGCCTGCAGACTATGGTCATTATGGTCCCTTTTTCATTCGAATGACATGGCATGCTGCGGGTACATATCGAACTGCGGATGGTCGCGGGGGTGGAGGAACTGGATCTCAAAGATTCGCTCCAACTAACAGTTGGCCTGATAATACTAATTTAGATAAGGCACGTAGACTCTTATGGCCGATCAAGCAGAAATATGGAAATAAAATAAGTTGGGCAGATCTGATCATCTTGACAGGAAATGTTGCTATTGAGTCTATGGGTGGCAAGACCTTTGGTTTTGGTGGCGGAAGGGCTGATATATGGGCGCCTGAAGATGATATATTTTGGGGTAAGGAAGTAGAGTGGCTTGGTAACGAACGCTATACTGGAGAACGTGTATTAGATACCCCCCTTGGTGCGGTCCAGATGGGGTTGATCTATGTCAATCCTCAAGGTCCAGATGGGAATCCTGATCCTCTCGCTAGTGCAAAAGATATACGCGAAACATTTGGGCGTATGGCAATGAACGATTATGAAACAGTTGCTCTAACAGCTGGTGGACACACATTTGGAAAAGCACATGGCGCAGCAAGTGAGGATTTTAAAGGGGCTGATCCTGAAGGAGCGCCTCTAGAAGAAATGGGCTTTGGTTGGAAAAGTGGTCATGGCAAAGGAATGGGCCGGGATAGTATTACCAGTGGTATTGAAGGAGCCTGGACACCAAATCCGACACAGTGGGATAACGGATATTTTGATATGTTGTTTGGGTATGAATGGGAGCTTGTACAAAGTCCTGCAGGAGCGCATCAATGGCACCCTGTATCTCCAAAAGATGAAGATATGGCACCTGATGTTGAAGATAGCTCAATCAAAGTGACAACTATAATGACAACTGCAGATATGGCAATGAGAGAGGACCCAGCCTACAGGGAAATCTCAAAACATTTTCATGAGAACCCTGATGAATTTGCTGATGCTTTTGCACGTGCTTGGTTCAAATTACTTCATAGGGATATGGGACCTAAGGTCAGGTACCTAGGTCCAGAAGTACCCCAAGAAGAATTGATATGGCAAGACCCTGTGTCAGCTGGTAGTACGAGCTATGACGTAGAGGCTGTTAAATCAAAGATCGCTGATAGTGGTCTAACTATTCAGGAAATGGTAGAAACTGCTTGGGCAAGCGCTTCAACATTTCGAGGTTCAGATCTTCGTGGTGGTGCAAATGGGGCTAGGATACGCCTTGCTCCACAAAAAAATTGGGAAGCAAATAAACCAGAACAGTTATCTCGTGTTCTAAGCGTACTAGAAGGTATTGCCTCTGATACAGGTGCATCAGTAGCAGATGTGATCGTTCTTGCTGGAAATGTTGGTGTAGAGAAAGCATCAGGCTCTACCGTACCATTTACACCAGGTCGGGGTGACGCAACTCAAGAAAATACAGATGAACATTCATTTGAAGTCCTTGAACCATTTTCTGATGGGTTTAGGAATTACCATAAAAGTGATTTTGAGATCGGTGCTGAGCATATGCTACTTGATAAAGCACAGCTTCTAGGATTAACCGCTCCTGAGATGACAGTTCTTGTAGGTGGGATGCGATCAATGGGTATTAGTGCTAATGGACATGGACTCTTAACAGATTCATCTGATAAATTGACCAATGATTGGTTCTCCAAATTATTAGATATGTCAGTAGAATGGAAACCAACTGGTCGAAACTCTTATGAAGGAACAGATCGAGTTTCAGGTGAAAAAGTAAGCACAGCAACTCGTGCAGATCTTGTTTTTGGATCTAACTCACAGTTAAGAGCCCTTGCAGAGGTCTATGCATCTAGTGATTCACATGATAAGTTTGTTAGCGATTTCATTGCAGCATGGACCAAGGTCATGAACCTCGACCGTTTCGATCTTTCTTGATCATATCATAGAATAGTTTTAACCCCAGGTATCTATAGTATTATAGATACCTGGGGCGTTATATGGTTGATCTACTTCAGTAAATAATATGGGTCTAATCAAATGAAAATATATATCAGTGCAGATATGGAGGGTATTACAGGGGTTACGCATTGGAATGAGGTCGAGCATAATAAACCATCACAGTATACTCAATTCCAAGAGCGTATGACCAAAGAGGTCTTAGCCGCATGTAATGGTGCAAATGACGCTGGTGCAACTGAGATATGGGTAAAGGATGCGCATTATTCAGGCAGGAATATCCTTTCAGAATACTTGCCAAAGAATGTAAAACTCATTCGTGGATGGAGCGGTCACCCATATTCTATGGTTCAGGAATTGGATAGTAGTTTCGATGCATTAATGATGGTGGGATACCATTCAATGGCTGGGCAGGGTGGTAATCCACTTGCACATACTATGTCATCATCTAAACTTGATTCTGTATATATCAATGACCAACAAACATCAGAATTTTTTCTCCATGGGAATGTAGCAGGAAAGCATGGTGTCCCCCTTGTGTTTGTATCTGGTGATGCTGGATTATGTGAAGAGGTCAAGGAGGTCAGCCCCAATACAACCACCCATGCTACCATGGTCGGTGTTGGCGATTCTACCATAAGTATTCAGCCTGAGGAATCAAGAAATATGATTCAAAAGAAGGTTGCAGATACACTTAAAGGTGATACAAAGTCTTGCATTTGGAAGCATCCTGGATCTTTTGTTCTTCGCATACGCTATATCAAGCAACAATCTGCATATAGAGCATCCCAATACAATGGTGCTACTTTGATCGATGCAAAGACTGTACAATTTGATACTGATAATTATGATGAAATAATGCGTTTTATGCTGTTTACTGTATAGTGGATTTTCCTTTTCAGCCTGTAGAAAAATTTTTACTACCAATTCATGGTTCAGATGAACTATTTCCAGTAAATCAAGTTTATTGTGTTGGTAGGAATTATGCTGCTCATGCAAGAGAGATGGGTGTGGATGATAGAAAACCACCATTCTTTTTTACTAAACCCATTTATTCTATTACTACAGGCGATGTCAAATATCCTCCAAATACTGAAGACCTTCAACATGAGGTTGAGCTCGTACTGGCAGTTGGTGAAGATATGTCTATATTTGGTTTTACTATTGGGGTAGATCTTACAAGAAGAGATCTACAGGGTCAGGCTAAAAAGGATGGGAAGCCCTGGTTCCGTGGAAAGAGTTTTGTTGGTAGTGCTCCGATCTCTAGAATTCTTCCTATCAAAGGATTCGAAGAACTATCTGATTTGGAGCTGAGGTTGAAGGTGAATGGTGAGTTAAGACAGTCTGGCTCTTGTGCGGACATGATCTGGCCACCACAAGAATTACTATGTGAGATGGCAGCAGATGTCCCATTGAAACAAGGAGATCTCATATTCACCGGCACTCCTGAAGGTGTAGGTAAAATAAATACTGGGGATATTATTGAGGCAAGCATTGTTAATAAGATAGAGCTATCTTTCAAAATTATATAATTCATGAGATGTTTAAATCTAATCCTTTTATTATCTTTTTCAGTATCTCAAGACCTACAGGTCAAATATGTTTCAGCTTATACTGTAGATTTTGATTGGGGAGGAGAAGTAGAATCAGTCATAGAGGTCACTGCTGCACGAGGTTATCTAAGATTTAACGGTAAACTAAATCCCAAAAGGTGGATATTCCGATTGTTTGGCGGTGAGCGGGGAATCATAATAATTGCAGGTAATGATAATAGTATAGGTTATAATGCAAAACGTGAAAGGTATTGGGTGCAACCATATGGTAGCATGAATATTATTGCGGATATGAGTTTGGGTAATCCATCAAAAGGAAAATCAGAAGAAACTTCTACAACCCAAGAACCTAAAGAGCCAAGCTCTCTAGCAGTAGAAGAACCACCAGTTACTTCAGCATTGTTAGTTGTTAACATTGCTTCCATATCTCTTTTTAGTTCTTTTGAAGTCATATTACTAACTTCACTACCTTGCTCAACTCTTAATATAGCCTCTGCTTGTTCTATTTCTAAAGAAACAGCTGTGTTTAATGCTTGCATTTCTGACTCAATACTTACTAAATCTTCTTTTGAAAAATTTGATTTAGCAATACCAGCTTGAACAAGAGTGTCATTGTTCTTATACTCAATCTCTCCAGCTTTTGCACCTTCCACTGCTTTCGCAATATCATTTGTAACGCTTCCTAATTTTGGATTTGG
>CAJVZI010000003.1 GCA_913020665.1 uncultured bacterium
CGTAGTAGACGTTGAAAACGCAGTAGACTTCAACAACGTACTTGAGCCGTAAAAATATCCCAAGGTAAAACTTGATAGGTGCAATACCTGTCAAACTTCAAAAGGCCCCGCATTGCGGGGCTTTTTGTTTTATAATGATACATCCAGCGTCCCTTTTATTGTATCATTATGTTATAGTAATAACTTTTACATATTTTTTTTTCAGCACGGTGTAAACCCGTTTTTTAACCCTTTTATATTATTTCTGGTACGGTAATTGCTAGAGTAGGGCGTAATGAAAGAATTGTTTCGAAACAACCTTAAAGGAGATAAAATGAAACAAACACTAACAAGAATCATCAGAAATGTTAAAAGCATCAAAGGTAATTCTCTTGCTGAGTTTGCTACAACAACAGCTCTGATGGCTACCCTGGCTGCTACAGCTGCTCCAAAGCTAAGTGAAATGTCAGAAGGTACGAAAGCGGAAAAGTCACGCAACGAGATCGATAAGATCGTAAAACAAGCTGGTCAGTTCTATCAAGATACTGCTGATTCAGAAGGTCGCGGACGTTTTCCAAACCAAGCTAAATTCAATAAATCTATTGGTGGTCCAACTGCTGCTGGTTATGATAATGCTGGTGGATCTCAAGGCGATCTTGCTGCTGCAGTCACAGCTTCTAATGCTCATACTGCTCTTATCATGGCTGACCTGGCTCTTGATGGTTCAGACGGATGGCAGAATTACTCAGATACACCATCAAACAACTGGAGATCAGTTTTCGGTGGTTATGATGATGGTAATTCAGGTGTTTCCAACCCTGGTGAAGGTGAAAATGAGTGGTTAGGTCTTTTCGGTGATGAAGTACTAGGTAGCACATTCCAAGACGGTCACTACGTTTATACAGTAGTAGCAGGTGGCGGAACTGGTAGCGATGTATATCCTCCAGTAGTATACGTAGTAGACGTTGAAAACGCAGTAGACTTCAACAACGTACTTGAGCCGTAAAAAGCTACAAAAGAAATAAGATCACAGGTGGGCCTGGTCCCATCTAGATTGAAGGCCTCGCAATTTGCGGGGCCTTTTCTTTATGTATCAGAATGATACAGCTCTGCTGTACAAACTGTTACATTATTATCCTTGAAAAAAGTTGTCCTTCTCGATAAAAAAAACATCATTAGATATGTTCACAGAATGGCATAAATTTTGCTCTATTAAAAGCGTATACATTTAGGCTATAAGTAATAACCGGTTCACAAGATAAGAATGAAACATAACCCCGTTAAAAATCTTACAAGTTCCAAGGGAAATTCTCTCATGGAATTTGCTGTTACTATAGGTCTTATGGCCATCCTTGCCGCTACGGCGGCTCCTAAGCTTTCCCAAATGGGAGAGAATACCAAGATGCAAAAATCCCGAAATGAATTAGATAAGCTTGCAGGTCAGGCTGCAAACTTTTATCAACAGACCGCGATCACGGAAGGTCGCGGACGATTCCCAGGACAAGATAAGTATAATCTAAAAGTTGGTGGGCACGGCAGCAATCAAGATATCTTAGATGATCTTTTGAATGGGGACTACGCTTCATATACATCTGATGATGGCTATGACTGGGTATCTGTATTCGGGGTGAGCAATGTTGATTTTCCAAAGCCAGAAGGTGCGATTATTCGCTGGGACGATGAGGATGAGACCTTGCCCTGCAATGTCTGTCCTCCTAATGAGACCGCGGGTAGATTGGAGTGGGAGTCCTTATTCCCTACTGGACCATTAGGAAGTCCTTTTCAGGACGGTCACTATGTCTACCAGGTCGTAGCTGGTAGCGGACATGGATCTAAAGCAGAATCTCCGATCCTCTACATAGCGGATATTGAGAATCCTAGTCAAATACACGTGATCCTTCAGCCATAGCTTTGGATGTAACAAAATTTTACAATGTCACGGATATAGACAAAAATGTAACGGAATGAGTCAAAATAATTAAGAGAAGACATTAGAGGAAAAATTAAATAAAAAAGATAATAGATAGAGGGTTTCTCGAGGAAGAAACCACCAAAAAAAGAAAAAAATGAATAATAGAGAAGAAAATATCAAGAAAATAGACGAGATTGGCACAAAAATTGCTAACAATAAACAAATTTAAAGTCATATTGAGGAAAACAATGAAAACACTAATAAGACATTTCAAAAAAGTTAACGGACAGTCACTCGCTGAGTTCGCGGTAACAACAGCGATGATGGCTACGTTAGCTACAACAGCTGCACCAAAATTCTCTGGTGTAGGAGAAGGCGCTAAGGAAAAGAAAACGCTTGCGGATATTGATAAGATCTTAAAATCTGCAAACAACTTCTACAACGAGCAGGTGACCAAAGCTGGTCGTGGTCGTTTCCCTGGCCAATGGAAATACAACGAAGCTGTACCGTCTGGTGGTGGATACACATACGATGAGGTCAATGGTGGTCAAGATGATGCTGAATATCAAGTGAAGCTTGCTGTTCAAGGTATTATCGGTGAAGATGGTAGTGTTACAACACAGCCAACTTTCACAGGCTTTGATAATTCTGCTGACGCTCCAAAATGGGCTTCTTGCTTTGGGACCAATAATCCTGATGCCTTGATCCCTCAGATCTCTCAAGGGCAGAATGCAGCTATCAGTACTGTAGAAGACCCATCATCTAACTATTATAGTACAGGTGCACTTACTCTAGGTGCTGGTGCTGAAGAATTTCTTGATGGATTCGGTGGCGAGGCGATCAAAAGCCCTTTCCAGGATGGTCACTATATATATACAGTGATCGCAGGTTCAGGATCTGGTTCACAGTCAATCGCTCCGATCATGTTCGTTGCTGACTTGGAATCTCCATCATCTTTTTGGAAAAAATTACAACCGTAAAACAATACACAAACGAGCACACCAAAACCACAAACCAAAGGATAAAAACTAAGGAGTCAAAAATGAAGAACACAAACAAAGGATTCACACTAATAGAATTAATCATGGTCACGATCATACTAGGGATCTTGGCAGCGGTAGCGATACCACGATACATGACCTCCGTTCAAAAAGCAGAAGAAGCAGCTGAAGATGCAGTGATCAGTGCGATCAAAGCAGGTCTTGAGTCACATGCGACTGAAAAGCTAATGGAAAACGGTCGTCGTAGCTGGCCAACCAATCCATGGGATGCATTAGAAACAAAACCAGCTGGTTATGCAGCTGATAGCGAAAATGCAGGCGATGATGGCGAATGGCGTTTTAATTCAACTACAGCTAACATTACTCACATGCGTGGTGACGGTACTCTAGTCCATTGGGACTATACCAAAGGCACTAACACAGGTGGTAACTCTGACGCAGTCGGTTCAATGGGCGTTAGAGAAGCTGGAGCTGGTGACTAAGGATCTGGTCTCAATTAGATCAAAGGTCTAACTAATACTTAAAAAGGCTCCGGCAACAACCGGAGCCTTTTTAACTTCTGGAACAGAAAGTATAAATTCAAACAGATGAAAAATATAATAAAGAAAAGAAATGCTGGATTTACTATGATGGAACTGGTGGTGACGATTGCACTGATGGGTATCCTAATGAGTTTTGCGGTTCCTGCTTATAATGGTGTTGGTGAAAGAATGCAGGGCGAGAGGAATATTGCCAATATGCACACCATTCGGGAACAATTCTTTCATTATTTTTATGAGATGCATCAACAGAGGGGCAGGGTCGCACATTTCCCTCCTGCGCCTACCAATGAGAATAGCATTATGGATGATGAATGGGCCAGTACGCCCATGGACTCTACCTTATCCCCAAGAGCACCGAAGCATCTGTTCTCTACATTTAAAGTGCCGAAGAATTCTAATAATAATCCTTTCAAGTACGAGACATGGCGGGATACAATACAGGTCACGGGTGAGGTAGTGCGTTATATCAGGTTAGAAGATATTGATGAGAGTAGTCCATCTCACGGAAAGTCCTTTACTTACTCTATATAAAATCGTATTCTTCTGGTCGAAATGGCATTTTGACCATGAATAAAATAAAAAGAAATATACACTCCAAGACCCTAGCTGGATTCTCTATGATAGAGCTGATCCTGATCATTATTATATTGGGTATTTTTGTGACCATGGCCATGACACGGACCCGATCTGGTCTAGGCACCATACGAGAGCAGATCGCGATCGATCAGATCACCAGTGATATTGACCTTGTAAAGGCGATGGCGTTTGGAAAGCATGACACGATCACGATCGTTTTTTCCACCTCCCAGGAGAGCTATACAATATTTAATGGCCCTGATAATGACCGGTCTGTTATTGGCGATTATCCTAACAGTGAGAATGGTGTCATATCTCTGGATAATTCAAACCTGAGAGAGGTTGACCTGCAGGCTGCAAATTTTAATGGATCATCAGAGCTTCAATTCCTTCCACTGGGAGAGCCAAAACAAGGTGGATCGATCACCCTTAACACAAAAACAATATCTGTAGAACCCGTAACAGGGAAATGGACCATTAATTAGTGGCTCAAGTCATGAAGAATAAAAATGGATTCACGCTGGTAGAGGTAATGGTCGTTCTTGTCCTTCTGACCTTATCCTTCATGGTGTTCTTGCGTGCATTAAATACAGGAAAGACCATTCGAACGAGATCTGAGATCAGGACCACGCAGAGTGTGATACTGAATAGTTTGGAAAATGAGATACGTTCCAGACGGTTTGATGAAAATACTTCGTATCCATGGTCATCTGTTCTGGGAAAGGATTCTGGTGAATCTATATCTGCACAATTTGATGATATTGATGATTTTGATGGCTATTACATCTCTTCAGTAGATGGCTATCCTACTTTTAGCTGTTCTGTCGCTGTGAAGTATGTTGCGGTGTCATCTAATTTTCATTCGCCTCAATCCAGTCAGACAAATTTCAAGAGCGTGATGGTCAAAGTAAAGCATCCAACACTTCCCGCGATCGTTGATACGATGGTAATAGGTTCAGGGATATGATACTCAAACGTAAGACCAGTGGATTTACGATGATAGAGATCGTGATCGTTATTATTCTAGTAGGGATCATAGGATCCCTGGCTGCGACCATGCTCTTTCAAGGGTCTGAGATATTTGTTAGTGAGACGAACCGGCAAAGTTTTGTAAGTGAATCAAGGTCGGCATTTTGGAGAACAATGAGATCGACCCAGGGACAAATGTCCCCAGAAAATTTTCAGCTATCCGATCAAAATAGTTTATATATAACGAATGCAAAAAATGAACAAATGGATTTCCAAACCGGTTCCTCAGGATACTTTAATCTGAGGCTAGGCAATGGAAGCTATAATACATTATCAAATTCGATCGGTTATTCAAGCTCCAATGGATTCTCATTTTACAATAATAGTTTTGGTCTTATTTCACCAGCCTCTGGTGGCCTGTCTCTTGAACAGGCAAAAAGTGTACACCTTTCAAAATTAGAATTCACATTTATCAATGATACGGACACCCTCACACTGGGCTCTTATATCTATCCTCATAATTTTAGATTTGGCCAAAAGATGAGTTACCACAACTAATGCGCGTGTTCAAAGAAAAGATCAGGAATGAGTCTGGTGTCATCCTTATGGCGTCTACAATGGGTGTATTTATATTGCTAAGTATCTTTGCCTTTTATCTGGCACGTTTTTCCATTATTGAGACACGCACTGGGGGATATCACACGCAGGATATTAAAGCACGCAATCTTGCTATGACCGGTATTGAGAGAGGGTTGTTGGCCTATAAACCATCAAGGAATACATCTACTATTAATGGGAATTTCAATAATGGTAACTATACCGTATCGTTTGATAGTCAGAATGATGAGAGAGGTTCTTCATTATCCCAAGATCATTATGTGCTCATTAAGAGCAGAGGTAAGATAGATGATGTGGAGAGAAATGTCAGGCTGATGCTGTCCTCATTGCCAGAGGCATTTTGTTTTTCATTTTATGGCAATAACTCATCCTCGCAGACATTCACACAGCCCAATGGAACGATCAGTGGAGACATGTTCTTTAATGGAAGCGTACAATCGAATAGTGGTACAAGTAGCGGAACCACTTATATAGGTACCGGAACCGGTGGGACTGTTTTGAGCTCCTATCCATCATTCCCGGAGATCAATACCAGTCAATATGATGCTCTTTTGAGCAGTGCTGGATCGGTAGGGGGAGCATATACGAACTACGCTATTGATTTCGATGGAAATAACGACTACATAAGGATCAATAATTCTGGTGATATAAATACAGGTAACAATCATACACAAAAGACGATCGAGGCCTGGTTCAAAGTAGATAATAAAAATATAACATCAAGAAAGCAGACGATATATGAGCAGGGTGGTACTGTAAGAGGTCTAAATATCTATGTATTTGATGGTAAGCTATACGTGGGAGGATGGAACGAACCAGGTGGAGAGAGCAATTGGAACGGAACCTGGCTATCGACCAACTCCATTCAGAGTAATACCTGGCACCACGTCGCACTTACATTAAATGGTGGTAACTCTTTGTCAAACAATGCATTCAAAGGATACTTGGATGGAACCCAGTTTGGCTCTGGACAAGGATCTAAACTATGGAACCATCCCGGAGATGTAAGTATCGGGCGCAATAGAGATACAAAATTCCATAGCGGGGACTATAGTAGCTCCAGATATTTTGCTGGTCTTATCGATGAGGTCAGATTGTGGAATAGCACAAGGACCCAGTCGCAGATCGCTGCGAAGAAGGATACGGTCCTAGTGGGTAATGAACCTGGCTTAACAGCATATTATAACTTCCAAGAAAATTCAGGAACCGTTACCAATGATACACAGACACAATCAAATAATGATGGATCAATAAGGAATGGAGCCTCATGGACGTCGGGCCCAGTGCTTTCAAAAATGAATAGTTCTTCCTTTACCAACAAAACAATAAATCTCAGTACGTATAGTGAAAGTAAACTATTGGTCAACAGTGACCTTACGATCTCAAACTCCACGATCAATGGTCCAGGATATATTGTGGCCGCTGGTGATATTACCATTAATTCCAACTCGGTCATTAACGGCAATATATATATTGTCTGTAATGGTGATATCAATGTATCTGCCTCCCAACTTGGGACAGGGTTGACCGCTGCTGTCATCATTTATTCTAAGGGTAATGCAGAATATGAAAATTCAACCGTATATGGTCTCATGGTTTCAAAAGGGAATAGTCTTGAACTAGATGGTACCGCACACTATGGAGGGATCTTGAATTATGGTTCTTCTTTTTCTCTAGTGGGAAATAGTGATATTGTTGGTTCAGTTGTTTCTAAATATTCAGTTGTTTTTCAAGGCAATAACGCTTCTATCACTAGAGGAAATATACCTGAGTTTGCGGGTAAGGATATTGGGCTAGACCCATTTGTATTGCCCGGGTCCTATCTGGAATTTTAAAAATATTCACATTTATAGAATCATATAACATATATATACCAAATTCAGCATCAATTAAACAATGATACGTAGTATTGTAATAACGATTGTTTGTACCATGATGTTGAACGGTAAGGAATATGAACCCAGCTGGAACTCTTTGGATTCCCGTCCAACACCACAATGGTTCAAAGATGCAAAGTTTGGGATATTCATTCATTGGGGTCTCTACTCCGTGCCTGCCTGGGGTCCAAAAGGTAGCTATGCTGAGTGGTATCTCAATGGCCTGAACTCTGGAGACAGCTTACGGCTTACGTACCACGAAGAGAATTATGGTAAAGACTTTCCTTACCGGAAGTTCATTGATCTCTTTGACCCTATCGATTACCAGCCGGATCAATGGGCAGAGTTGTTCAAACAGTGCGGAGCAAAATACGTAGTGCTTACATCGAAACATCATGATGGATTTTGTCTCTGGCCTAGTGAGCAGAGTAATGGTTATAACTCTGTGGATGGTGCAGCAAAGAGGGATCTTCTAGGTGATCTGAATACAGCGGTGAAGAATTCTGGTCTTAGATCTGGTTTTTATTACTCTCTCTATGAGTGGGACCATCCAGACTACCCTGACAATGTAAACGATTACGTCAATGATCATATGCTTCCGCAGATCAAGGATGCGGTACAGCGTTATAAGCCTGATATTATTTTTTCTGATGGTGAATGGGACAGAGACAGCAAAGAATGGCGGAGTGAAGAATTCTTGGCCTGGCTTTATAATGATTCAAACGCTCCAGAGGATGTAGTTGTCAATGACCGTTGGGGAGGAGAGACCCGTTTTAAGCATGGTGGCTATTATTCTACAGAATATGATCCTGGCTCTGACCAGATCAATGAGGAATTCATTATTCGTGGCTGGGAAGAGTGCAGAGGCATTGGAAAGTCATTTGGTTATAATCGGAATGAAGGTCCAGAAGATTATAATACATCGGATCAGCTGATCCGTTTGCTAGTTGATATCGTGAGCCGGGGAGGGAATCTTCTTTTGAATATTGGTCCGAGATCGGATGGAACCATACCAAGGATCATGGTGGACCGTCTTAAAGACATTGGAGACTGGCTAGATCATAATGGTGAGGCGATCTATGGTACAACCGTCAATAGGGTCACTCGCTCTGGCAAGGTAAAGTTCACTTTATCAAAAGACCGTGGGTATCTATTTGCATTTATAGAACAGCTGCCCAAGAAAAAGTTAACGATCAAGGGAGTCAATGGGGCTGGAAATGAACTGATCTCTTTACTTGGTAAGAAAAAGAAATTGAATTGGAGAAATTTTCAAAATAGCCTGGTCATTGATATCCCAGAAGGGCTGCATAGATCACTTGGGAGCTGGCCAGTATATGTTTTGAAGATCCCTGTGTTTCCATACCTGGATGATCCATTGGTTGATATCAAATTGGATGAAGGTCATGCAGAGGTCTTCATTTCATCTGATGATGTGTCCGCTGATTATAGATATACATTTGGTACTGACCTTGTTGACCCAGCATCATCCAACAGATACAATGGACCCTTTAAGGTCAAAGAGCCTGGTATGCTCAATGTCCAGGCATATGCAAGCGAGAGTCAGCCTAGCAGGGTCGTGAGAACACCCATTAATATTCTTAATACAAATAATGGACTGATCAGAAGAACATTTCAAGGACAATGGGAGACCTGTTCTGAGATGCTGGACCAATCACCAATTGAGGAAATCATGGTATATGACCTAACGCTTGACCCAAAATTGAAGAATGATTTTGGACATGTTTTTTCTGGTTTTATCCAAATAGAAAGAGATGGCACTTATGAGTTCCAGACCACATCAGATGATGGATCAGTATTAATGGTCAATGGCTTTCCGATCGTTGATAATGATGGACTTCATAGTAGAAAGACCGTTTCTGGCGATATCCCGTTAAAAGTGGGACTTCATAAGTTCGAGGTTCAATATTTTGAAAGAGGCGGCCAAGAATCATTGGATGTAAAATGGAGGGGGCCAGGATTTGAATGGGTACCGATCCCCGCATTTAGACTCTTTAGAACCGATGTTCAATAAAAAATTAATAGGAGTATATCATGGCTAAGAAGATAAGTCGCAGATCCTTTATAAAAACATCTGTTGCAGCAGGTGGAGCAGCCGCTCTATTACCACAGACCCTTTTATCCTCACGTATGAAGACCAGAGTAAAATTAGGATTTATTGGTACAGGTCTTCGGGGCCAGTGGATGCTTTGGCTTGCAGCAAAATATCCAGAGGTTGAGATCCCTGCCATATGCGATATTGATGAACAGATGATCGCTTCTGCGTTAAAGATCCTTAAAGATGCAGGTAGACCTGAGCCAAGGATATATAAAAAGAATGAAGAAGATTTCAGGACCATGCTAGATAATGAGACCCTTGATGGTGTTTATATTGCGACCCCTTGGGAGTGGCACCATCCCATGGCCATCGCAGCAATGAATAATGGTATTCATGTTGGGACGGAGGTTCCAGCCGCGCTAACAGTGAAAGAATGTTGGGATCTGGTCAATGTGTCAGAAAAGACCAACAAATTTTGCATGATCATGGAGAATGTATGTTATCGTCGTGATATTATGGCTGTATTGAATATGGTTCGTAAGAATATGTTTGGTGAATTACTACATTGTCAGGGTGGCTACCAGCATGATCTAAGGCATGTAAAATTCAATGATGGTATCAATCCGTATGGCGGCGGAGTTGAGTTTGGTGAAAAAGGTTTTTCTGAGGCAAAGTGGAGAACACAACACTCGATCGACCGTAATGGAGATCTTTACCCCACACATGGCCTTGGGCCTGTGAGTCCAATGTTGGACATTAACCGCGGCAATCGCATGTTGCATCTCACATCCACAGCAACTCAATCAAGAGGTCTTCATAAATATATTGTAGATAAGGGAGGGAAGGATCATCCCAATGCTGCGATCGATTTTAAGTGTGGAGATATTGTAACAACGGTCATTAAATGCGCCCAGGGCCAGACCATTATGCTGAGCCATGACACAAATAGCCCACGCCCTTATTCGTTGAATTTTCGAGTTCAGGGTACTCAGGGTATTTGGCAAAAAGATGCTCGCTCTATATATATTGAAGGTGTTAGCAAAGAGGAGCA
Source organism: uncultured bacterium (assembly GCA_913020665.1). Taxonomy (GTDB): domain Bacteria; phylum Fidelibacterota; class Marinisomatia; order Marinisomatales; family UBA1611; genus CACEUX01. The sequence continues at coordinate 10,582 of CAJVZI010000003.1, forward strand.
TAGATGGGAAGAAGAGGATCAATATCTAGCTGAGTATGATCATCCTCTTTGGAAACGTTTCGAAGACCAGGCGGAAGGATCTGGACATGGTGGAATGGATTTTTTTATTTTACGAGCATTCATTGAGGCCTTGAAAGGAGCGGAACCCATTCTAGATGTTTATGATGCCGCAAGTATGAGTGTGGTCTCTCCTTTGAGTGAAAAATCGATCCGCTTAGGTAGTGCGGCTGTCAAGGTGCCAGATTTTACTCGTGGGAAATGGAAAGATAATGCTCCTATATTTGGAACAAATGATTATATATAAATGACCTTATCATTCATAGACTGGTGTATTGTCGCTGCCTATTTTGCTATATCATTGGCTGTAGGGATCTGGGCCTCAAGAAATGCGGGGGATGATACAAGGTCTTTCTTTCTAGCGGGACGGAATATGCCCTGGTGGCTATTGGGTATTAGCATGGTGGCCACGACCTTTTCAACAGATACACCCAATCTAGTAACAGATCTTGTAAGAAGAGATGGTGTGTCAGGTAACTGGGGATGGTGGGCTTTCCTGCTGACAGGAATGCTTACCGTTTTTGTGTATTCTAAGTTATGGCATCGGTCAGGTGTCTTGACCGATATTGAATTCTATGAACTAAGGTATAGTGGAAAAGCCGCAGCGTTTCTACGGGGGTTTCGTGCTGTATATCTGGGTCTGGTCTTTAATGTTTTGGTCATGGGAGCCGTGAGTCTTGCTGCTATAAAATTTGGTGAGATCGTACTTGGTTTGCCTGGATGGTTAACATTACTGATCGCCGGTTCTATTACGATCGCATATTCTACTTTGGGCGGTTTAAAGGCCGTGATCATCACAGACCTTATTCAATTTACCTTAGCTATGATCGGCTCTATTTGGGCTATGTTATATATACTGGGCCTTCCTGAGATCGGAGGGCTTAGTAATCTCATAACCCATTCAAATGTCATTGATAAACTTTCTCTCATTCCAGACCTATCCGACCCTGATGTATGGGTTCCTGTATTATTGGTACCGCTTGCGGTACAGTGGTGGGCCAGTTATTATCCTGGGGCTGAACCTGGAGGAGGTGGATATATTGCTCAGCGTATGTTCTCAGCAAAGGATGAAGCCAATGCCTTGGGTGCGACCCTTCTATTCAATGTGGCACATTATGCATTGAGGCCATGGCCATGGATCCTGATCGCGCTTTCTTCATTGGTCATTTATCCTGAGCTGTCAGATATACAAAAAGCATTTCCAGATCTGCCACCAGATAAGCTAGGCCATGATATCGCCTACCCGGCAATGCTTACTTTATTACCTACAGGCCTTCTTGGTTTGGTATCCGCGTCCTTGATCGCTGCTTTCATGAGTACCATGTCTACTCAATTGAATCTAGGAGCAAGCTACCTTGTGAATGATCTGCACCATCGTTTTATAAAGCCCAATGCATCTGAAAAAGAATTGGTCATGATGGGCAGGATCTTTACTGTTATATCGATCATCCTTGGTGCTGGCCTTGGGCTAGTACTTACCAGTGCCGGGCAGGCATTTAATTTATTGCTCATGATCGGTGCGGGCACAGGCCTTATATACATTCTCCGCTGGTTCTGGTGGAGGATCAATGCTTATACGGAGATCGTTGCTATGATCAGTTCTCTCATTATAGCAGGCTATATGAATTTTGGAGGCCTGGAGATTCCTGGTTGGTTAAAGATCGTGTATGGTGCAGGCATCACTACAATAGTATGGATCATTGCCACGTATGTCACGCCACCTGATGATGATGAGACCTTACAGAATTTTGTGAATAAGATCAATCCAGGAGGCCCTGGTTGGAAAAAATATTCGAGTAGCGTAGCGAGTGAAACTTGGGAGGTTCCTAAAGGTATCTTGTCAATGGTATTGGGATGCTTTTCAGTTTATGGTCTTCTATTGGGCGTTGGACAATTGATCTATGGAAATTTTTATCCCGGGATCCTTATCTGTGGTTTTGGCTTGATCGCTTCAATTGGGCTAATAAAGATTTGGAAATAACCACGCCAGGGAGAGTATGTCTTTTCGGCGAGCACCAGGATTACCTTGGCCTACCGGTCATTGCAATGGCAATATCCTTAAGAGCAAATATGTCAGGAGAGAAGCGATCGGATCGACAGGTTATCATTCACAAACCTGACATAGGCGAGGTCGAGACTTTTTCACTTGATGATCTTAGCTATAATAAGCCAAGGGATTATTTTAAAAGCGCTATCAATATCTGCCATGCTGAGGGATTAAGATTTTCATATGGATTCGAATGTGAGATAAAAAGCAGCATCCCCATTAAAGCAGGTACCAGTAGTTCATCCGCAATTACTGTAAGCTGGATACACTTTTTATCGCTGATGGCAGATGAGAAAGTGAGCTGGGATAAACAGAAAATAGGAGAACTCGCTTATAAGGCAGAGGTAACCGAGTTTCAAGAACCAGGCGGAATGATGGACCAGTACAGTACTGCAATTGGGGACCTATTATATATTGCATCAGAGCCTTCCATGGATATCCAACCTTTGGATGCATCGCTTGGTAGTTTTGTCCTAGGAGATTCTAAAGAACCGAAAGAAACACTAGAGATACTTAAAAAATGCCGGGATGTAAGACTGGAATTATTTAATACTATCCGTTTAAAAAATGAGGCCTTTGACCTTCATTCGTATGATATGGACCTAGATCTTTCTGGCCTTGACCATGAAGAAAGAAACTTATTCCATGGGACCATAAGAAATAGAGATATTTTAATAAAGGCACGTTCAGAATTGAATAAGAGTAGCCCTGACCATCAACTTATAGGCTCCCTTTTAAATGATCATCATGCTATTCTAAGAGACCATCTACATGTAAGCACTACCAAGATAGAAGCGATGTTGAGCTCTGCGATCAATGCAGGTGCTTTTGGTGGAAAGATCAATGGTTCAGGCGGCGGTGGATGTATGTTTGCATATGCTCCAGAAGACCCGGAGTCTGTTGCGCGTGCAATAGAATCAGTTGGTGGAAAAGCGTATATAATATATGCTGATGATGGAACAAAGGCCTTAACTTGAAGAAGAAAATTTGATAGGTTGATAATGAAGGATATAACACTTTTGATCATGGCAGCAGGGATGGGTTCCAGATATGGAGGACTAAAACAATTGGACCCAGTAGGTCCAAGCGGAGAGACCATTATTGATTATTCTGTATATGATGCCATACGTTCCGGTTTCAATAAGATCGTATTTATAATACGAAAGGACTTTGAAAAAGAATTCAGGTCTCAGATCACCGATAAATACCAAGATAGGATCAAGGTTGAATTTGCATTTCAGGACCTGAACGACCTGCCTCAAGGATTTACTTGCCCTGAAGGCAGGATAAAACCCTGGGGTACCGGGCATGCTATTTTGACTGCTTCCGAACTGATCCAGGAACCATTTGTAGCTATAAATGGTGATGACTTTTATGGCTATGAATCATTTAAGATCGTAGCTGATTATTACCAAGGTGAAGGTGCAACCTTCTCTATGGTAGCATTTCAATTAGATAAAACACTTTCTGAATTTGGAGGGGTGACCCGTGGCCTATGTACTGTGAGAACAGACTTATTGGATACAGTGGTTGAGACTGGTGACCTGATGCGAACAGAGGATGGAATATCTTCAGATCGTGATATAGAATTAGATGGGAGCGAGCCCGTATCAATGAATGTGTGGGGTTTTACTCCCGATCTGTTCAAGCATCTAAAGGCCATGTTCATTGATTTTCTTGATAAAGAGGGTAGTGAAATGAAGAGTGAATATCTTATCCCAACAGTGGTCAATAACTTGATACGATCAGGCCAAAAGCAGGTACATGTTCTTCGTACCAGTTCAAAGTGGTTTGGGGTGACATATAAAGAAGATAAGCCATTTGTTAGTCAACAGATCCAAGAGCTCATTGACGATGATACTTATCCAAAACAATTATTTTAATTTAGAAGTTTGAAAGTTTTTTTAAATAGGATCATTAAGTATAATTTATCCATATTTGTGATATTGTCAGCAAACATCCCACCTGAAATAGAAGATCCATCCATTGTCGAGACCAATAAAGAGCCTGCCAGGTCTACCTTCTTTAATTTTGAATCAAAAAAGCTTGCAAAAATAAATGAACCGTCTGCATCCGGGCGTTACTTATCCCTAAATGGGATGTGGAAATTCAATTGGGTGCGAGACCCTTTAGACCGCCCAATGGATAGCTACCAAATTGATTTTGATGATTCCCGCTGGGATGAGATCGAGGTTCCTTCTAATTGGGAACTCAGTGGCTATGGCGTTCCTATCTATTTAAATCATCCTTATGAATTTTCTTATGACCCAGACCCTCCGAATATTCCTGATGGATATAACCCAGTAGGCTCCTACCGAAAAGAGTTCATCATGCCAGAAGATTGGGAGGGCCAGCGTACAGTGATCCATTTTGGTGCAGTAAAATCTGCTTTTTTCATTTGGATCAATGGTAAGAAGGTTGGTTATAGTCAGGGCAGCAAACTACCTGCAGAGTTTGATGTCAGTGAATATGTAAAAGCAGGGAATAATGTTGTGGCATTACAGGTCTACAGATGGTCAGATGGTACCTACTTAGAGTGTCAGGATTTCTGGAGGATCAGTGGTATTGAGCGAGATGTGTATCTGTATACCGAGCCCAGTATACGGGTCGCTGACCTTTGGGCAAAGACACCACTGGATGAGGACTTTAAGAATGGTCTTTTCGAGCTTGAGATCGATATTAGAAATGATCAGCTCACGGATGAAAAAATATCGATCCAAACTGAATTATTCAAACCAAATGGTAGGCGTGTTTATAATAAGACAGACATAGTGACCGTCCCGGGCGATACACTGATAAAACATATTTTTAAAAAACAAATTTTAGATGTTCATGCATGGACAGCAGAGACGCCATCTCTATATACTATTCGGGTAACACTTAAAAAAGGATACCGTGTCATTACATCTTTGAGTGATGAGATCGGTTTCAGGACAATAGAGGTGTCCGGCGGACAATTATTGGTCAATGGGCAACCTATTTTGATCAAAGGGGTGAATCGTCATGAACATGATCCTGATAAGGGACATATAATAAGTCGTGAGCTCATGGAACAAGATATCAAATTGATGAAAGAGTTCAATATCAATACGGTTCGTACGAGTCACTATCCTGCAGACCCGTACTGGTATGATCTATGTGATAGATACGGTCTATATGTTATTGATGAGGCAAATATTGAGAGCCATGGAATGGGTTATCATCCTGATCGTACCTTGGGCAATAAACCAGAATGGTATTTAGCTCATCTGACACGCATCCAAAGGATGGTAGAGCGGGATAAGAATCACCCTTCTATCATTATGTGGTCTATGGGGAATGAAGGTGGTGATGGAGTGAACTTTATTGCCTGTTCAAACTGGTTGCGTACGAAAGACCCTTCTAGGCCTGTACACTATGAACGAGCAGAAGATAGAGACCATGTGGATATTTATACGCCTATGTACCCTGGAGTAGAATGGCTTAAGAAATGGGCGAGCAAAAAGCATGAACGACCTCTGATCATGTGTGAATATATGCATGCAATGGGTAATAGTTTAGGAGGCATGTCAGATTACTGGGAACTCATACGTGAAGAACCTCAGTTGCAAGGAGGATGTATCTGGGATTGGGTGGATCAGGGTTTACGTAAGACATCCGAAGATGGAAAACAGTTTTTTGCTTATGGTGGTGATTATGGTCCACCAGATACTCCGAGTGATGGGAATTTCCTGATCAATGGTCTTGTGCAGCCAGACCGGAGGCCTAATCCTCATTTTTACGAGGCCAAGAAGGCATATCAGAATTTTTTGGTGAGATCTGTAGGATTGGATGACTTTTTGATCGAGATAATGAATGAACATTTTTTTATTAGCTCCAAAGAATATTTGATATCATGGAAACTGAGAGCAGATGGGAGTATAATCCAATCTGGTGATCTTGCGGGTCTGATCATTAAACCGCAAGAAAGAAAACGTATTAAAGTGCCTGTAGAGGAATTCAAAATGGAGGCATTGACAGAATATTTTTTAGAGATCGAGTTCAGATTAAAAAAGGATAAAGGACTGTTAAAAGCAGGTCATCTTGTGGCCTGGGAGCAGTTACCCATTGTGAATTATGCAACGATCAAAACTGCGGATAAAATTGCTCATTCTTCATTTATAGACAATATTCCAATTTTGGATAATGTAGTAGAATCAGATAAGGACATCATCATCGTTGGTAATGCATTTCGGGTAGTGTTCTCTAAAGTAAAAGGGACGTTGGAGTCTTGGTCAAAAAATGGAAAGGAGTATTTGGTCAATGGGCCCATGCCAAATTTTTGGAGGACACCTACTGATAATGATTTTGGAAATAACATGCCAGAGAGAGCAGCGGTCTGGAGAAAAGCAAGTCAGGATCAACAGGTCAATGATATCCAGGTCACAAATAATAGATATTTCGTTGGTATTCAGGTTGGTTTTACGTATCCTGACCTGAATTCAAATGGGAAGATCACTTATAGTATATATGGGGATGGAAGGATATTGGTCACTCATAGCATTGATCTGAATAGTGCAGACCTGCCAGATCTTCCAAAATTTGGAACTAGGATGACGATCCCAAAAGAGTATGATAATATGACCTGGTTTGGTAGAGGTCCTCATGAGAGCTATATTGACCGAAAGGCAAGTACTAGAGTAGATATATTTTCTGGGAAAATATCTGAGCAATACCATCCATATGTCCGACCTCAAGAAAACGGTAATAAAACAGATGTGCGGTGGGCAACTTTTACCGATCAAGATGGAAATGGTATCATAGTCAGCGGATTTTTATCTTTGAATGCTAGTCACTTCATTCCTGAAGATTTTGATGATGGATTCACTATTGATGACCAAGGTAAGCCATTAAATGTTAGAGGTAATAAGAGGGGAATGCATACGACCGATCTTGTAAAAAGAGATCTTGTACATTTAGATATTGATCATAAACAAATGGGTGTCGGAGGTGAGGATAGTTGGGGAGCGCAACCGTTAAAAAAATATAAAATTGAACCTAAAAGATATAATTATCATTTTATCATGGCTCCGATTAATGCAAATGACGATCCTATGAGCATATATAAGTATGGCCTACTTGATCATGAATAATAGAATGTATGTTATAAAGATTATATACGTTGAAGATATCGGTCATTATTCCTACATATAATAGGAGGCATACCCTAGAAAGAGCTATTGATTCTGTTCTATCTCAAACATTCAAACCATTTGAGATCATTATAGTAGATGATGGATCTGAGGATGGAACAAGGAACTGGCTACAAGAAGCATATCCGTCTATCAAAACTATTTATCAACCGAATAATGGTGTGAGCTCAGCCAGAAATAAAGGGATTAGATCATCTAGTGGTTCTTGGATAGCACTTTTGGATTCTGACGATGAATGGATGCCTGAAAAATTAGAAGATCAAGTTATATTCATTAATGAAAATCCTGGCTCATTATTTTGTCATACGAATGAGATCTGGATTAGAAATGGTGTTCGTGTAAATCAAATGAAGAAACACAAAAAATATGGGGGTGATATATTTAAGTATTGCTTAGATATGTGCAGGATCTCTCCCTCTTCTTCATTGATAAAGAAAGAAGTGTTTGAAGATGTAGGTCTATTTGACGAATCACTGACCGTTTGTGAGGATTATGATCTTTGGCTACGGATAACAGCAAATTATACTATTCTATTTTTAGATAGACCATTGATCAAAAAATATGGTGGTCATGCTGATCAATTATCAAGGGTTCCTGAGGGTATAGAACAGTATCGTATCCAGTCTTTAGAAAAAATATTATCAATGAGCATACTTGATCAAGACCAGTTCCTTTCTGCAAAAGATATGTTGATCCATAAGCTAAAGATATATTCTCAAGGGTTGAAAAAAAGGAATAGGTCTAAGGAATTTATATCTATAGAAAAAAAGATAGAGGATTGGCTTATTATATAAAACTTGAACTAGATTCTGAGGCTAAGTAGTGATATGAGTTCTTTGTTCGTATAGAACGTATTATGTATATGTAGCGCACTTAGGTGTATTAAAAAATGAGATCAATTAAAAAGTATTTAATTATGGTGTCCTGCCTATTGGCAGGTGTCTCTGCTTCCGAATGGGTGGATATGGGAGGCCCACGTCCGGTACAGCCAACCTGGAATGTCAATTCAATATCAGAGAGCAATATTGAGATCTCTTTTGAGCTCAATGGATATCATCACGAACTACTTGAAAATGGTAAAAATCGTATCTCTTTTCCAGGAGGAGTTCCGATCCTTGAAAGAGGTGCCCCTGAAATGCCTCGTATGGCTCGCTCTATTATTATTCCCGATCTTGCAAATATGGAATTATCAATAATTAGCTCCGAATTTATTGATATCCCTATGGAAAATATTGAGCCATCAAAAGGGAATTTGACCCGTGATGTCGACCCCACGACCATCCCATACACCTACGGGAAACCATATGAAACAAATGAATTTTATCCATCAGAAATTGCCTTTCTAAGAGACCCCTATATCCTACGTTCTTTAAGGGGACAGACAATTGTTTATCAGCCTATACAATATAACCCCATAGAAAGAATGCTCAGGGTCTATACAAGTATAGAGATATCTATTCAGCAGAATGGACAAAGTCAGATCAATCCTCTAACAAGGCGCCCTTATAATGGAGGCTCCAGAGAATTTGAAAATATGTATAAAGATCATTTCATTAACTATAATACAGATGAGCGGTATGATGTCCTTAGCGAGCAGGGGCCGATGCTTGTGATCAGCTATGGTGATTTTATGGATGAGATGCAGACATTTGTGGACTGGAAGAATTATAAAGGTATCCCCACAGAAATGGTAGATGTAGCAGATGTTGGGGATGTTGATGATATGGCACAGTTGATAGAAGACCAATATTATGAGAATGGTATAGCATTTGTGTTATTGGTTGGAGATATTGACCAGATAGAGACCATACGAAGATCAAATGGTGCAGGGTCTAACAGTCCTTCTGACAATTCACTTACGTTTGTAGCGGGCAATGATTATTACCCTGATCTGATCATCGGCCGTTTTTCAGCGGAAACTGGAGACCATGTGGAAACCATGGTTGAGCGAACCATTGCCTATGAAATGGATCCTGACCCGTCTGCTGATTGGTATAAAAAAGGTTCTGGGTTCGCTTCAAATCAAGGGCCTGGGGATGATGGCGAGGATGATGATGAACACATGGATAATATCCGCGACCTCTTGCTTGATTATACCTACGATGAAGTTGATCAGATCTATGATCCGGATGGTACTGTTGCACAGGGAGAAGCAGCTTTGAATGATGGAAGGTCTATTGTTAATTATACTGGTCATGGTTCTAATGGTTCTTGGGGTAATGGATGCCCAATGAATAATACAGATGTCAATAGCCTAGTAAATATGGGTATGTATCCATTTATTTGGTCAGTTGCGTGTGTCAATGGAGAATTTGAGCAGGGAACTTGTTTTGCTGAGACCTGGCTTCGTGCAACCCATTCTGATGGCACTCCCACAGGTGCTATCGCAACTCTAATGTCTACGGTTAACCAAGCATGGAACCCTCCGATGGAAGGGCAAGATGAAATGAATGCGATCTTTGTTGAATCGTATTCTGACAACATTAAACGTACGTTTGGTGGACTTTCTTTTAACGGCATGAATCAAATGAATGATAGCTACGGTTCCCAAGGTTATAATGAGACGTATTATTGGACCATTTTTGGAGACCCTTCAGTTGTCGTCCGCTCTGATACTCCAACAGAATTAGAAGTAAGCCATAGTGGCGTGATAATAATAGGTGCGACAAGTCTCAGCATTGAAACAGGCGTAAGTGGTGCTCTAGTATCCGTATCAAGAGATGGTGAGCTTCTATCGTCAACATACAGTGACCCATCTGGTAATGCGGACCTAGAATTTGAGGACGCCTTGAATATTCCTGGCTCTGTTGACCTTGTTGTCACAGCCTATAATAAGATACCATATGAGGAATCGATCAATGTGATTGCCCCTGAAGGTGCTTACATGCTTATGGGCGATATAACAGTCAGTGGTGGTGATGATGATGTGCTAGACTATGGTGAAGTTGCGCAGATTTACTCTACATTTGAGAATGTAGGCTCAGACCCGTCAGCAGAGTTAACCTTCATACTTTCGAATGAAAGCCCTGTGGTCAATATTATCACACAAGAAATTATCATAGAGTCTGTTCCTGCAGGTGAAGAAGTAACGATTGGTCCTTTTGATATTGAAGTGGGTTGGAACGTAGAGAATGGTGAAGAGGTCACCTTGACTGTAACAGCTACGGATGGCGCTGATATATGGGAATATGATGCAGACGTTATTGTAGAAGCACCTGCATATCAATTGCTTTCAACAGAATATTTTGATAATGGCAATGGGACACTAGATCCAGGTGAATCAACTACGCTCCGTGTTGTAATAAAAAATATTGGTCATGCACCGGTCCTTTATCCAACATTTGAGGCAACTACAAGTGATCCCTATATTAATCTTGGTAATGTTAGTAGTGATAATGACTATTACTGGGATATAGATACTGACATAACATTGACCATTGAGATCTCGGCTGAGTCAGATGCTCCTGTTGGACACTCTGCACTCGCGGCACTCGTTATTGGCTCTCTTAATACAGAATATGAGTTTGTTTTTCCATTGCCTATCACACTTGGTATAATGATCGAAGACTTTGAGACAGGCACATTTCTATCCTATGATTGGTTACATAGTGGTAATTCAGATTGGATCATTGATGCCGATGCTTATTCTGGTGGTTTTTCAGCCAGGTCTGGTGATATTGGTCATGGCCAAACATCTGAGCTATCTATCAATATGAATATACTTTATGAAGGGGAGATACAATTTTGGTCTAAAGCTTCATCAGAGCAAGGTGCCTCTGGAACAGTTTATGATTATCTAGAATTTTATATTGATGATCAACCGCAAGACCTGGTGATCGGTGGTGAGATCGATTGGACCGAGTATACTGTTGACCTTCCTGTTGGTGAGCATTTACTAAGATGGGTGTATGAAAAAGATGATGCACAAAGTTCTGGAGAAGATTGTGCATGGATAGATATGATACAGTTCCCAGCTGGAGCCGTTCCGCCATTAAATATAGACTTTGGCGATCTGAATTTTGACAGCATGGTAAATATTCTTGATGTGATAGTGACCGTTAATTATGTTGTTGGGCATATTGAATTGAATAATGAACAGATCCAAAATGCTGATATGAATCTTGATGGTGCGATCAATGTATTTGATATCCTGATGATCGTGGACCATGCACTTTCTAATTGATTTAATATAGATTTTAAATGGTACGCAGTTTTAGCTCCAGATTTGGAGCTATTTTTTTACCGATATGATAAAAATTAAAATATGAATTCTAATTCCAATTCCTGTCTGACCTTCACAGCTGCTGTTTTACTCTTCCATGGTCTTATTCTTGGGAAAACAGATTATTTGAAAAATTTTCACCCTGATTCATTACGTTTAAAAAAAGTTGACGCTCAAAGATGTGATGAGGCGCCCATAATTGATGGGTATATAACAGATAGCTGTTGGGAGACAACTAGACCTGTTGATGAGTTCTTTCAAAATGAACCTAAAGAGCTTTCAGTTCCATCAGAGAATACTGTAGCGAGGGTCTGCTTCGATAATGAGGCCTTATATATTTTTATAGAGGCCTTTGATTCCCAACCCGAAAATATAAAGAAGACACTTGTGCGTAGAGATAGGTGGATGGATGGATTTGCTAATAATTCTGATTGGGTCGGGGTTACAATTGACTCAAAGAATGATGATTATAATGGATATTTTTTTGCGGTAAATGCATCTGGGGTCATAATGGACGTTGCACTTTCAGGCGAGTGGGACTATGATCCTACATGGAATCCGGTATGGGACGTTGATATCGCTTTTAATGATTCTGGGTGGACCGCAGAATTCAAGTTGCCATTTGCTGTTTTCCAGTTTGAAAATAAACCAGATATGGAGTGGGGTATAGAGTTTGAAAGATCGATACATCGATTACAAGAACGCGTTGGATGGCCTGGACGTAGTAAATCTATACGAGGTCTTATTCTACCTTTGGGTGTATTAAGTGGTATAAATAATATCCCGACGCCTAAACAACTTGAGGTCATACCCTATGGATTGACGGGTTATAGTGATAAGACCCATGGAAATATTGGACTAGATATGCGCTATGGTTTGACCTCAAACAGCATGATGAAATTAACATTCAACCCCGACTTTGGTCAGGTTGAGGCAGATCCATCTGTATTGAACCTTACTGCATTTGAGACCTTCTATGAAGAAAAGCGCCCATTTTTTTCAGAAGGCTCTGAATTCTTTAGCCATCGAATATCGTTATTTAATTCAAGAAGGATCGGTAGGAGGCCAAATTATAATATTCCAGATGATGGTGAATTAGAAGGTATTCCCGAGTACACCACCATTCTTGGAGCTAGTAGAATAATGGGCAGCACATCATCTGGCATCAATTATGGTTTTATTGGAGCTTTAACAGCAGAAGAATCTGCTACACATGTTGATAGTCTTGGTAATCGTAAGAAGATAGTGGTCGAGCCAATGACAAATTACTCTATTGGTCGGATTGAGGTTCCAATGATCAATAAAGTTTCAAGATTTGGTATTATGACAACAAATGTATCAAGAAAAAATAACCCCGGTGCTAATGTTGTTGGTACAGATTGGGCGTTAGGATTCTACGACAATAGGCTTTACACAAGTGGTCAGCTGATCCAATCGAAAACAAATGACATAATAGGGAATGCGTATATCTTTAGGTTTGGATATTTAGACCCTAAATGGTGGAGCATTCGTTTTTGGCATGGCAACTCTAATGAAAAGTTTGATATCAATGATCTAGGATATATCAGGAGGAGTGGTAATTCCTATGTTGGCGGAAGATTAGAGCTTCGCAAACAAGAACCATGGGGAAGATTTATTAATAATAATTTAGAGCTTAAGGTCGATCAAGGATGGAATCAAGATGGGCTAGTAATTGCTAGGGGAATTGATATAGAGCAAGATAATCTATTTTCAAATTATTGGAGTATGGGTCTTTTTGGAAAAATATTTTTACCGGCATACGAAGATGGAGATATTTTTAGGAATGACAATGCGTGGGCGTATAAAACAGAACTTTGGGGATATGCTGGTCCAAGGTTCACCACTGATCGTCGAAAAAAAGTAGTGATCGAATCTAGTATTGGACTTGGTTATGGAAAAAATAGGGGGCATGGATATCGAGCTAGCTTGGAATTAGAAATGAAACCGATCGAACCACTTAATATTGAAATAGAAGCTATGCAGGACAGAAGCCCTAATTACATGCAGTGGGTGGATATTTTAGAAAATATAGATGATACAGTTCGTGTATATGCTAATTCGGTCCTATTAACACGAGATATAACCTTGCGTCTTGATTGGACATTCTCCCCCCAAATGTCTCTACAGTGTTTTGTGCAACCTTTTTATGCAAATATGGATTATGAGAGGTTTTATCGTTTGCTAGCTCCTAAGACCATGGATCTCCAAGAGTATGATTATCTTCAAGAGCATGAAGATCCAGATTTTAAGCTTTATAATACTGTAGGTACCTTTGTGTTTCGCTGGGAATATCGTTCTGGAAGTACTTTGTTCTTAGTATATAATCTTAATCAAAGTAGATACTATTCTCCATCCGAAAATGAATGGTCTTATGAAAATGAAAATGCATTATATTTTAAAATAAATTACTGGTTTAAAAATTAATTTACTCACCCCCTAGAAATGTTTAGTGATATTATAAATGTTGTGATCTCACTTCCTAGCCAGCATGTGCTCTTTGGTATGATAAGTACTGTTCTTTGCATCGCTGCAGCATGGGTCTACAGCAATAGTTCTAGTAGAGTCAAACAGGTCATTTTAATGACAATTGGATACCTTGTAATATTTAATGAGATCGTTTTTCAGGTCTACATGATCTATTATGGCATTTGGTCTTTAAAGACCTCATTACCTATGGAAATGTGTTATTTGTCAGCGTTATTAATACCAGTATATGCAAAAAATCAACATATTAGACTGTTAAAGACCTGGTTCTTTTTTGCTGGGTTTGGTGGCTCCCTTTTTGCATTTATAAATACAAATCTCTCTGAGATGGAACACATATACGTATCCATCCATTATTTTTTTGCGCATGGCCTCGTCATTTTTGTAATGTTAAGTATCGTTGTAGATGGATACAGGCCTATGTGGAAAGACTATTTTATTGCTATTCAATGGACAACGGTACTTGTTGTTTTTATCATTCTGGTCAATTTGACCCTTGATAGTAATTATATGTTCACCTTTGAAAAACCTGAAGGGGTTAATTTCACTTTACTTATGCCTGGTTGGCCATATTACTTTTTGATCATGCTTTGCATTGGTCTTGTTTTCTATACATTGATGATGGTAGGCTCTGTTGCTATAACAAAACGTAATAAATAACGCCCATAACGCCTATTTTATATTGTATTTGAATTATATTTAAAATAAACTAAACATAGACGAAATTATGAAAACTATAGTTAATGTTCTTGGATTCAAGTTGAGCTGGTGGGCGTGTGTCCTTGGTGCTGTAAATGGACTGAAGTATCTCGGTCCTGTCGCAATGCTCATATTCTTGATCCTTCACTTATATCTAAACTCTACAAACAGATCTGAGCTAAAGCTCATAATCATTTTTGCTTTTGTTGGAACGATCATAGATACTTTGATGGCTTATTCAAATTTAATTGGATATGTTGGCCTTTATAGTGAGGATATAATCATCGCTCCCTTGTGGATAACTGCTATGTGGTGCGGTTTCTCTGCATTGGTAAATCATTCACTTGCATGGCTAAAAGATAAGTGGTCATTGGCATTTCTGTTTGGAGCTATTGGTGGTCCATTAGCATATATAGGAGGAGAAAAACTCGGAGCCATCTATTTTTATGGAGGTCTTTTCGAGATCTTGGTCATGCTTGGAATAGTCTGGGGAGCAAGCATTCCATTTATGTATTGGGTCAATGACAGACTGGGTCTTGGAAATAAATGATCAGATCAATCCAAAAATATAAAATTTTGATATTGATCTTGATATCTAGTTATGGAAATGCTGAAATAAAAGATAACAGGACCGAAGAATTATTAAAGACACTCTATAATAATGAAGGTTGGGTTGTTGATAATATTAAAGAGGGCATTTCATTAAGCAGGAAAACAATTGAAAATATGGAACTAACGGCACTGATGGTAAGACAGAAAATAATGATACCTAAAGAGATCGTACAGAGTGTTATAATGGATGTGAATAACTATGAAAATTTTCTAAATAATAAAGGGCTTATTTCAAAGGTGATAAATAGGGGTATAAATTGGGTAGATGGCTATCAGTATATTCCTATTGATATTCCGATGATCGCTGATCGTGAATATCTATTTCGAATGTATCCTGATGGCCATAATAAAGAGGACACTACCTCCATCATTCATTGGTATTTGCTAAATAAAAAACAGGATGTATTAGTTGAATTGGATGAGAGGCTAAAAGATGCGGTCTATTTAGATCATGGCGCTGGGCTATGGGTTGCAGAAGAGATCGAGAAAGATACCATAATTTTATCCTATAGAATATATATGGATCCTGGAGGTTCATTGCCAGATCTATTGATCGATATAATGAACAAGGTCAGCGTTGTGAATGTATTTAAAGATGCTGTCACTGAAGCCCAAAATAGATATAATCTAACTATTCAATAATTATATTATATTTTGCGATATTTGATTCTTCATATCTTTTTCTTGGTCTCCTTATTAATTATAGGTTGTAATAACAATTTAGATAAAAGTGAATTATCAGAAATGAAGACAGTTGATTATGTAGATATAGAGCGATTTATGGGTGATTGGTATGTGATCGCTAATATCCCTACTTTTATTGAAAAAGGAGCAACCAATGCTATAGAGTCATATAAACTTGGTGATAAAGGGGTTATAGAAACAACTTTCACATTTTATCAGGACTCACCCGATGGAGAAAAAAAAGTTTATAGACCCAAAGGGTTCATATATAATACAGAGACCAACGCTGAATGGAGGATGCAATTTATTTGGCCATTCAAAATGCCATTTTTGATAATCGATCTAGATGATAATTATCAATTTACTGTTATTGGTTACCCATCTAGGAAGTATGTATGGATCATGGCGCGGGAACCAAAACTATCTGATGAAGTATATGAGGGTATTTTATCCAATCTTGCTGAAGTCGGGTATGATATATCTCAGATAAATAAAATACTGCAGCAATGGAATTAATATCATAAAATGAAGATCGCAATAATCGGCTCAGGTATCTCTGGGCTTACTGCAGGATATTTGCTTAGCAGGAACCATGATGTTACAATGTTTGAAAAGAACAATTATATAGGGGGCCATACACATACTCATGATATTGAGTATGAAGGAAAAAATTGGGCAGTTGACTCTGGATTTATTGTATATAATGAATGGACCTATCCAAATTTTATTAAACTTCTTGACCAACTTGATGTTGAACGTCAAGTAACTAGAATGGGTTTTAGCGTGAAATCTGAGAGTGAAGATCTCGAATATGCTGGACACTCCTTGAATGGACTTTTTGCTCAAAGGTCCAATCTTATAAGGCCATCTTTTTTAAAGATGTTGTATAATATGAAACGTTTTAACCAAGAGGCCAGAAAAGATCTCGCGGCCATTGATCCTCAAACAACATTAGGTGAGTATTTATTATCTAATAACTATTCTAATGAATTTATTCAACATTATATAATTCCAATCGGAGCTGCGATCTGGTCAACCGTGCCTAATAATATGATGAATATTCCTGCTGTTTTCTTCATTAGGTTTTTTGAGAATCACGGCCTATTGCAGATCGTTGATAGACCTGCATGGTGGGTCATAAAGGGGGGGTCAAAAACATATGTTGAAAAGATCACCTCTGGTTTCAAAGATAGTATAAGGCTTTCGACACCGGTGAAAAATGTGAAACGAGAAAAGGACTCTATTATAGTACACTTTGGAAGCGAAGGAGAAAATACAGAAAGCTTTGATGCT
This sequence comes from uncultured bacterium, assembly GCA_913020665.1. Taxonomy (GTDB): domain Bacteria; phylum Fidelibacterota; class Marinisomatia; order Marinisomatales; family UBA1611; genus CACEUX01. The sequence continues at coordinate 27,872 of CAJVZI010000003.1, forward strand.
ATAGTTTTCGCTACACACAGTGACCAGTCCCTTGAAATCTTAGAGCAGCCAACAAAAGATGAAGAAGAGATACTTGGTGCCATAGAATACCAAAATAATAGTGCGATATTGCACTTCGATGAATCTATCCTTCCCAAAAGAAAAAATGCCTGGTCCAGCTGGAATTATTTACTTGATCAAGATCAAAATAAGCCTGTGGCTTTAACATACAATATGAATATTTTGCAAGGTCTCACTTGCTCACGAACTTTCTGTGTAACGTTGAATAGTCAAGATCTGGTTGACCCTGAGAAGGTCATTAAATATCTTAATTATGAACACCCACTCTTCACCGTGCCAAGTATAAATGCGCAGAAACAAAAACATAAGATCAATGGAGAAAACAACACCTATTATTGCGGAGCATATTGGCGCAATGGATTCCATGAAGATGGGGTGGTCAGTGCGCTGGATGTATGCAGTCATTTTGGAGAGACATTATGAGTGTGTCTAATAAGAGTTTCATTTTTAGAGGGACTATCCGCCATAGACGTTTTACTCCATTTGATCATTTTTTTACCTACCCTTTATTCATGATATATGTTGATCTAAATACGATCAAGGAAACTATCAAACGCTCATGGATGTGGAATATTGACAAACCAGCTATGATCTCATTTAATAGAAATGACTATCATGGTGCAGGAAATGGTGATCTTGATTCGGCTGTTCGTAAGACCATATATAAACAAACTGGACATGAGGTTAAAGGGCCTATACGATTACTCACCCATTTAAGATATTTTGGATATTGTTTTAATCCAGTGAGTTTTTATTATTGTTTTAATGAAAGTGATACAGAGGTCGAACTGATCATGGCAGAAGTAACAAATACCCCATGGGATGAACGACATTCTTATGTAATAGATAAAAAAGCTAAAAAAGGAAAAGTGGATAATCTTGCAGCGGATCTTAAAAAGAAATTACATGTTAGTCCATTTTGGGGGATGGATCATGAATATGAATGGCTTTTTAGTCAACCCAAAAAGAATTTAATGGTCAATATGATCAATTATAAAGATGAAGAAAAGGTATTTGATGCCACATTGAATATGAAAAGGATACCATTTACCTTAGGAAACCTACTGAAACAGGTCGCAAGATTTCCATTTATCACCTTATTGGTTGTCTTTCGAATTCACTGGCAAGCATTTAAACTCTGGCTCAAAAAAGCGCCATATTTTATACATCCTGATAAGATCAAACTAATGAAAGGCAATTAAATATATGAGTACAACGATGCAAGTAGATCATCTTGCGGATGGGGTCAAGACACATAAAAGATCCAGCTTCCTCATCTCTATATTCAAAAGTGGACTATTAAAGAAATTCCAAGGTCTAAGAACGGGGAACATACTAGTTTATGATGGGAACGATGAATTTTCTTTTGGAGATGATGGGTCAGATGAAAAAGTAGTTGTGAATATCCATTCGCAGGAATTCTATGTTATGGTTGGAAGCGGCGGAGCTTTAGGCCTTGCGGAGGCTTATATGGCAGGGTTCTGGTCTTCGGATAATGTGGTAAAGCTCTTTCAAATAATCTTAAGGAATAGGGATATCCTACTATCTCTTGAAAGAGGTTTTGCTAAACTTATTAAACCGATAAATAAAATGATCCACCGTAGTAGACAAAATACACTTCAAGGCAGCAAAAAGAATATTGTAGCACATTATGATCTTAGTAATGATTTTTATAAGCTTTGGCTTGATCCAACAATGACATATTCTTGTGCATTTTTTAAGGATGAATCAGTAACCCTTGAAGAAGCATCCAAAGAAAAGTTGGATCGAATATGCAGAAAATTAAATTTATCGGAGCAGGATTCTGTTCTGGAGATAGGTACAGGTTGGGGTAGCTTTTCAATTCATGCCGCAAAAAATTATGGTTGCAATGTTACCACTACAACCATATCTGATGCTCAGTATGAATATGCAAGCTCTCGAATAAAAGAGGAGGGATTAGAATCAAAAATAACTCTCATTAATAAAGACTATCGTGAGTTGGATGGTAAATATGATAAGATTGTTTCAATAGAGATGATCGAAGCGGTTGGATACGAGTATATCTCAGGATTTTTCTCAAAATTATCATCTTTATTAAAAAGTAATGGATTCATTGCGCTGCAGGGTATTACATACAATGATCAAAATTTTGATGTCTATAAAGATTCAGTAGATTTTATAAAAAAATACATATTTCCAGGTTCATGTTTAATCTCTATTTCGCAGATCACTGAAGTGATAAAAAAAGATACAGATCTTGCGATGATAGATATGGAAGATATTACAAAGCACTATGCCATAACCTTGAATAGATGGAGGAAAAATTTTATTGATGTACTCCCTAAGGTAAAAGAGATGGGATATTCTCAAGCATTTATTAATATGTGGGAGTTTTACTTTTTATATTGTGAGGCTGGTTTTCTAGAAAGGAATATTGGAGATGTCCAATTGGTCTTTGCAAAATCTGGCACCAGAGATATAAATATTAATTATTAACATATGATATCAAAACTAATTGAATTAGCAGAAAAGGGTTTGATCCCTGATTTTATGATCAGAGCAGGGATTGTGAGAAATTGTAAAAATCGACTACGAAATGAAAGCTCTTTTTCAAAACAAGAACTGGATGCAAAAAAGCAAAAGTGGGTCGAGCAAATGAAAGAGAGTCCTATTGCCCTTGTTCCAGAAAAAGCCAATGAACAACATTATGAGGTCCCCCCATCATTTTTTGAAGAGGCTTTAGGCTCTAATCTAAAGTATAGCTCTGGCTATTGGCCTAGTAGCGAAACAACCCTTGATCAATCTGAAGTTTCTATGTTAGAGTTAAGCTGTGAAAGAGCAGAATTGAAAGATGGACAAAATATTCTTGAGCTTGGGTGTGGATGGGGTTCTCTAACTTGTTTTATGGCAAGCCAATATCCAAACAGTCAGATCACAGCAGTTAGTAATTCAAAAGACCAAAAGGAACATATTTTGAAAAGATGCGAAGATAGTGGTCTAGCAAATGTAAATGTTATTACGGCTGATATGAATGAATTTAGCACAGACCAAAGTTTTGATCGGGTTATATCAATAGAGATGTTTGAGCATATGAGGAATTATAAAAAACTATTATCGAGAATTTCAACTTTCCTAGATATTAAAGGAAAATTATTTGTTCATATTTTCGCACATGATCATTTAGTCTATCCATTTGAGAATAAGGGAGATGCAGATTGGATGGCCAGAGAATTTTTTTCAGGTGGGATGATGCCTTCTCATGACCTATTTGAATATTTTCAAGACGATCTTAAGGTTGAGAAGAGCTGGAGGGAGTCAGGGACTCATTATGAAAAGACATCCCTAGCCTGGCTAAATAAAATGGATAAGAATAAAAGCAAGATCATGGGAATATTTGAAAGCACTTATGGCTTAGAAGATGCAAAAAAATGGTTTCAGAGATGGCGCATATTTTTTATGTCATGTGAAAAATTATTTGGATATAAAAATGGGACAGAGTGGGGTGTATCCCATTACCGTTTCATCAAACATTAGATCAATCTATGGAAATACTAATATTTCTTTTCTGTCACTGGTATCTGTCGCTGTTCTTTCAGACATTCTTTTTACATCGTTATGCTTCACACAATATGTTTAAAATGAGTCCGTTTTGGGAGAAGACCTTTTTCTTTCTTACTTTTATATTCCAAGGTTCATCATTTCTACATCCTGCAGCATATAGTGTAATGCATAGAAGACATCATTCGCATGCTGATACACCAAAAGACCCTCATTCGCCTGTTCATCTTAAAAATATTATTTCCTTCAACCTGGCAACAGTGGTAGAATATAGAAAACTGGTCAACGAATTTATGAAAGGTGAAAGGACCATCACGGATGCTCCTAGGTGGCATCGATTAGAGTCGATTGCAGAATCTTTGTGGACCAGAGTAGCTTTTATATTCTTATATTTTTTATTTTATGTTTTTTTTGCAACCTCTACGTGGCAATACTTATTATTCCCATTACATATTACTATGGGTTCTATGCATGGCTTTATCGTTAATTGGTTTGGACATAAGACAGGTTACAGGAATTATGATTCAATGCCTGATAACTCAAAAAATACTCTGCCTGTAGATTTTTTAATGATGGGGGAGCTATACCAGAATAATCATCATCGAAAGCCAAAAGAACTCAATTTCGCAGTGCGATGGTTTGAACTAGATTTCGGGTACCTCGCAACATCAGTACTCAAAAGATTAAAAATAATATACTAAAGAATAATGCCTCAGAATATTAAAGATTATATAGCGGTTATAATTGCTTTCTCTTTGGGCGCTTTAGTGGCAGTCGCAGGCTCTAATGGTGGTTATGAATATAAAGGTTACTCGATCTTGTTAATATGCATGGCCTTCAGCTTCCTATTACATTGGATCGCTTTTTTACCATCATATTTGGCAAGAACAGAAAAATTTTATGATATAATAGGGACTGTTGCATATCTTACAGTTTTAGCTACAGCATCTTACTTAACAATCCTTTCAACTAATGGTCACCTGCAAATAAGGTCAATTATAACGATAGCTCTTGTTACCATATGGGCACTAAGATTAGGCTTATTTCTTTTCATTCGTGTTCTTAAGGCGGGAGAGGATCGAAGATTTCGAGAAGTGAAACAAAATTTCTCAAAGTTTTTAGTTTGGTGGAGTGTATCAGCGTTATGGGTCTTTCTTACTTCTGCAAATGCATTAACAATGATCATTAATAATGTTGGTTATTCTGATGATCTATATCTTTTTCTTGGTCTTCTTCTCTGGTTAGTAGGATTTTCTTTCGAGGCCATAGCAGACGAGCAGAAAAGAAGGTTTAAATCTGATGTAAATAACAAAGATTCTTTTATTCAAACAGGTCTCTGGAGTATATCCAGGCATCCAAATTATTTTGGTGAAATATTATTATGGATAGGAATGGCGGTTATTGCCTTTCCTACGCTGGAAGGTTGGCAGTATGTAACATTGATCTCACCCTTTTTTATTTATGTACTCCTCACTAGGGTGAGTGGTGTAAATCTTTTAGAGCAACGTGCAGATCAAAAATGGGGTGGCGACGAAGACTATGAGATATACAAGAAGAATACACCTGTCTTAATTCCATATATAAAATAAGAGATATGGAATGCCCCGCTCCCTTTTTATCACTACAGTTATAATATTACTCTTTTTACAAAATTCAATTATGGCCATTGAAACTCCAAATTTTAAATTAATAAAAAAAGAAGGCGAATTTGAGATCCGTGAATATGAGCCTATGATCATTGCTATGACAAAGGTAAAAAGTGGATACAGGGAAGCATCTAGTACAGGATTTAGAAGAATTGCAAATTATATTTTTGGTGGAAATCAGAAGCAAATGGAAATCAAAATGACAGCACCTGTTATCACTGATGTGCCTAATGTAAAAGGTATGTATGATATACTTTTTGTAATGCCATCCCAGCATAAATTTGATGATCTCCCAATTCCTGATGATGATAATGTTGAACTCAAGGTGAAAGAACTAGGTAAAACAGCTGTTATACAGTTTGGTGGTTGGGCAACTGAGAGCAGAGCAACTCACTACAAGGAAAAATTAGAACAGTTTATTGAAACTAGTGGATATGAGATCAACAGCGATTACATGGTAGCTCAGTATAATTCGCCATGGGCTCTACCCCCATTTAGAAGAAATGAAATTATTATAATGATAAAATAATAATAACGCTCATAACGCTCATTTAATACTTGAAGCGTTTAGAAATATTTTATAACCTTCCACTATCAATTATCAGCAAAGTATGTCTTTTGAACAAAAAGTATTAATTAGAGGTGTAGAGCCACTCGATGTGATCAGGTGTTTTCATGACCGTAAGTTCGTAGAGTTTCTTACAGCGTTACAACCAGTGAAGATAAAAAGTTGGAGAGGGATTAACGATGAAATGGAAGCTTCCTTTTCCTTTTGGTTTTTTGGTTGGAGAGAGATAAGAGTTGTGCACAAGAATTATAGAGTTACTAGGAGCTCACTAGAGTTTGAGGATTTAGGGATGAAGCTTCCTTTTGGCTTATCCCACTGGAACCATCATCATATTGTTGAGTTACATGAGAAAGGTACCGTTATTGTAGATAAAGTTGAGATGAGCCATCAAAGCCTAGTAAAAAAATATTTTATAATTCCCATCATGTTGTTTCCTGTTTTTATTAGGCGCTTTACTTATAGAATTTGGTTCTATCTAATGGAGGGCAATACATGGGATTCCTTTAAGAGATTTAAGTCCAATGAAAAAATTTAGTGCCATTTTAATATTATTTGTATTTGCTTGTGAACCAAAAGAGAAATCTAGTGGATATATGTTCAATGAGAGATGGATTTCAGTAGATGGTCAAAGAAGCGAGGTCTGGTTTCAAGATTGGTCTAGTTATATACGGCTTTTTATTAAGACGCAAAAAGATACTCTGAAAGTCAGTCCAAGTCCCTATGCAACTAGAACAAAAAACAAACCATATCTCTATCCCAAGCCGTATAAGTTATATGAGGTTGACCAATTAATAGGAAACTTGACATGGGAAAAAGAATTTTCCTGGGAAAATGGGTACGAAAATAACTTTGCATGGAAGGTCGACCGAAGTAATCCAAAGAGAACGTTACCTCTTGACTATGAGGGTATGGCCAAAAATGAGGGTGGAAAACTTAGGCTAATCATCAAAGAAAATGATAAATTGATCTTTAATACCCTGCTTGAACCTCTCAAATATAAAAAATAATATATAATATAACGCTCATAACGCTCATTTAATTCTTGACATTGATTATATGGGCATTATAATTTTCGTCAACTTATGGAGCAATTATGTCAATATTAGATGCAGTCGCCAGAGGCGCAGACCTCAAACACTTTAACGAGAAAAAAGAGGTCAAGAATAATTTTGATGCGCGGAAAGCAGACCAAGACCTCAAAGCTTGCCCTGTGTGCAAGGCGGTATGGGAAATTATGGTCTTCAATAAGACCATTGATTACAAATATTATCACAACTTCCCCAGATATGGAAAAGAGAAAGCCGTCTGTCCAAGTTGTACGATCAGGATTAGGAATAAGTATTATCACAATGCAGAGGTGCAGGACCCAGCATGAGCCTAACTTTTATCGATCATCTCGCACTCGAATCCTCCGATATCAATAGATCGGTAAGGTGGTATAAAAAGCAATTTAATTGTGAGATAAAATATCAAGATAGCTCATGGGCTCTTATCAGGTTCGATAACATTTCATTAGCCTTAGTTACTCCTGGTGAACATCCTCCTCACTTTGCAATAGTTGATGAGAACGTAAGGCGCCTTAGAGGCCACAAGGTGCACAGGGATGGAATTGCATACAAGTATGAACCCGATCCCGATCTAAATGTAATTGAAAAAATAGATAGGAGATCATCATGACTAGCGTTGATGTAATTACAAATGATAACTACTGCATTATTTCATCATTTATAGAAGATGCTGAACAGCTAGTTATTAAAGTTCAAGAATTAACAGCTGATGGTTGGGCGGTATCAGGTGGAATAGCGTCTTCAAGTAGCAAGCTTTTTCAAGCGATGACCCGTAAAACAATATGAACGTCTTAATATTAGGAGCAGCCGGTGGTATTGGTTCTCAACTGGTTTCTGATTTAGCAGAGTTGCATAATCTCCTTCTGGGTTACAATCAGAATATGCCTGTAGCCCAATCTGCTAAATTGGAGCCAGTTGATGCTTGTAGTTTTGAATCAGTACAATCGTTTGTGCAGACAGGGCTAGATGAATTTGGCTCAGTCGATTCCATTGTAAACTTGCCTGGAAACCTGATCCTTAAACCCGCTCACCTTTCGACGGAAGAAGAATTCTATCAGTCCATCGATATCAATCTTAAATCAGCTTTTGCTGTTGTCAGAGCTGCTGGATCTATACTAAGGGACTGTTCAATTGTACTCATGTCGACCGCAGCGGTGAGAGTGGGGTTAGCTAATCACGAGCTCATCTCCTGTGCAAAATCAGGTGTGGAGGGCCTCGCACGGTCTGCTGCCAAGACCTATGCTAAAAAAAATATTAGAGTGAATACGGTTGCACCGGGGCTAGTTGACACCCCACTTTCTTCTAAAATAGTTAATAACCAAATGGCACTCAATGTCAGCAAAAAAATGCATGCTACAGGTGAAATAGGAAAACCAAAAGATATTAGTAATATGATCTCCTTTTTGATCGATCCTGAAAATAATTGGATAACAGGTCAAAAATTTGTCGTAGATGGAGGTCTAAGTTCTACAAAATAGGAGTAAACAATGAAAAAACCAGCCTTAAGAGAAAAAAGATCAAAATCAAAAGTTTTTAACGAAACGAACTGGACCAAGTCATCAAAGACTGTGGGACAGTATATTTTTAGGCGTTTATCATTAGATCAGTCAGATAAGGAACTTTCCAGAATAAGACCACGTCATTGCCAAAGTCAATTAATTGTCTCAAGCAAAGAAATTGATATGTATGTCAGTGACTACCTTAATATGGTTGATAGAAAGAAAAAAGAATCAACACGTCAAAATGGTAATTGGTCAAAAGCAAGATCATCAACTAATGGAAAACAAAGCAACGTTATAGCTCGCTGTTAATTATGTTAATTAGATCATGGAGGAAAAAGATAATGGTAGGAATTCTAGTAACAGCAGTATCAGGGCTTGCATCAGCCATGTTTAGTAAGAGCTCAATATCAGCAGAGCCTGGAGCTAGGTCTAGTAGTTCATTTTATGATATTAGCCTGCCAGACATAAATAACGAGCAAATACAACTTGATAAATTTAAAGGTAAAAAACTACTTATTGTGAATGTCGCATCCCGTTGCGGTTACACTTCTCAGTACAAAAAGCTACAAGAGCTATATGAGAGACACGGTGATAAATTGGAGATAATTGCAGTACCCTGTAATGATTTTGGATATCAAGAGCCTGGTTCCGCTGAACAGATCAAAAACTTTTGTGATATTAATTATGGCGTAACATTTTCAATCGCATCAAAACAAAAGATCAAATCGTCGCCCCAAAGTGAGATCTACAACTGGCTTTCAGATCCTAAATTAAATGGATGGAATGATCAGCTCCCTTCCTGGAACTTTTGTAAGTACTTAATAAGTGAGCAAGGTGAGCTTATGCATTTCTACAGGAGCAGTGTCGATCCGATGAGTGAAGAGATTTTAAGTATTCTATAAAGAATATATAGATCTCTTTTAAACCTGTTAAGGTTTCACAGTCTTTTATTTAAGTCACTATCATAGATAAGAATGAAGGCCGTATTCATATATCCCAACCAGTTGTTTGAGAATCATCCATCTTTATCAAGGAGTAGAAAGATATTCTTGGTGCAAGACCCTCTATTTTTTTCTGATAAACAATATCCAGTGGCATTTCACAAAAAGAAAATACTTTTACATTTCCTATCAATGGATGATTACAGAGATAATCTGGTGGATAGAGGATATGATGTTGAAGTCATTGCGTTCAATAGATTGCAAACAAAAGATCATACGCAGAAGATCATTAAAGAATATGAACTGTCAGAGATACATATTGCTGATGTTGTAGACTATACTCTTGAAAAAAGAATCAAAGATGCAGCTTCTAAATTAAATGTAAGGCTATATTGGTATAACTCACCGATGTTCTTGCTCAACAAGGATGAAGTAGAAAATGATTTTAGAAAAAAGAATTTTCACTTTATGTCCAACTTCTACAAAAAACAAAGACGCAGGTACAATCTATTGATGGATGATGAAGGTAAACCGGAAGGAGGGAAATGGAGTTTTGATTTAGAAAATAGAAAAAAATTACCAAAGGGCATTCAAATTCCAGCAATAACAAAATTTGAGTACAACAATAATAAAATTTTACGTGGAAATAGATTTATTAATAAATATTTTAAAAATAATATAGGGACTTCCAAAGATTTCAACTATCCTGTAAATCACAAACAAAGCAGGTTTGCATTTGATCAGTTTTTAGAGCATAAATTTCAATTATTTGGTCCTTATGAAGATGCTATATCTAAGCACAACCATAGCTTATTTCACTCAATATTAACTCCATATCTTAATATTGGATTAATTACACCTAAGGAAATAATACAGAAAGTTATGGACTTCTCAGGTCTTAACTCTATACCATTGAATTCTATCGAGGGGTTTCTTAGGCAGATAATAGGATGGCGTGAGTTCATTAGGGGTGTATATACTGTGGATGGCGTAAAACAAAGAACGAGGAACTATTGGGGTTTTACAAAGGCTATTCCAAAAACATTTTATGATGGAACAACAGGTCTTGAACCCCTAGACAATTCTATTTCTCGTTGCTTGAAACATGGATATGCACATCATATCGAGAGACTGATGATCTTAGGTAATATTATGATACTCTCTCGCTTTGATCCAGACTCTGTATATCAATGGTTTATGGAATTTTTTATTGATGCTTATGATTGGGTTATGGTACCAAATATTTATGGGATGAGTCAATTTGCTGATGGCGGTTTAATGTCTACAAAGCCATACATAAGTGGAAGTAATTACATATTAAAAATGAGCGACTATAAAAAGGGTAGGTGGTCAGGTGTCTGGGATGCTCTATATTGGGAATTTATCAATTCAAATAGAGAATTCTTTTTGAAAAACCATAGAATGGCAATGATGGTATCAATGTATGATAAAAAACCAAAAAATATTAGATCAGAGTATTCATTTATCTATAAAGATTATCAATTAATGATTAGTTAAAAATTTTATATAATCTATTTGATTTAACTACAAACACCTAAGTAAATTTGAGCGTAATAAGCGTTATTAAGACTGTAAAATTAAATATTTAAAGAATTAGGTTTACTTTATAACATCATATATAAGGGTCCCTGTGACTAAGTGGTGAGAGTCACAGGGACTAAAATAGTTCAAACAAATTTTATTACGATTACTTATATAAAATGACTTACAAAAACATTTACTGGTATTTTTGCATACTCATTTTTGTTCTAGGCCAGCCATTATTATTTATTGATTTTAATACAGGGGCGTCCATTTTCCTTGGTATGCTCGCACCAGCAATTATGAGCTATATAAATATTCAATTAATTGAAAGATTGAGTAAAGAAAAGGGAAACCTAATGGCATTTGGTTTCAATATGATGCAATTTATCGTCAAATCTATATTTTTGTGTTCTCTTACATATTTAGGAGTCAAGATCATTAAACTTGATTTTAGGATTTTTGTACCTCTCCTTTGTTTAACATGGTTTGTTTTTCATTTGATCGAGGCATTCTTTACAAATAGCCTGATTAAGAAAAGCATAATAAATAGCGTAAAAACTGAATTGTGATATAAATGTATTATTAATAATATAATGCTCAAAACGCTCATAATATGTTTTAATTATTAAGAAATTAGGAGTATATTTAACTATGAGATACCTCAGTTCTAAAGATGTCGCAGAAATACTAGGCATAAACATCTCAACTCTCAAACGCTGGACAGACAGTGGTGTATTGGAGTGTTCTAAAACAGCAGGTGGGCATAGGAAGTTCACTATGCAACATATTCGTAATTTCTATAAAAACAAGGGTGCCTCTGGAAGAAATAGTAATCTTGGTCTTGAAAATATCCAACATAAGAAAGTATATGATCTAATTAACAAAAAAGATTTTAGTGGGCTTGCAAGAATACTAGCAGATGCCAGCTTGGAATCGGATGAGTTAAGTGTCAACACGGTCATAAATGGTGCTTATATGAAGGGAATCAACGTAGAGCTTATCTGTGATGAAATAGTTGAGCCTGCAAGTATGATAGTTGAGAACGCTCTTAGGCAAGGATACCTAAGTCATGTTGAAACATTTATAAGTAGGAAAATGATGACACGTGTAGTAGAGGGTCTCAACCAAAATAAACCTAACGGTTCATTCAATGGTAAGACCGCTCTCTGTGTCAACTTTGAAGATAATTTACCTGACCTAGGTGTGGTTATGTCAGAAGTCGTACTTAGACATAATGGATATAATGTACTCAATACTGGATCTCATGCGGACCTTGGGAATCTTCAAACAGTGATTGAAAAGAAGAGAGTCGACCTGGTTCTATTCTTTCTTTGTGATATGCAATGTTGTATGGCAACAGTAAAAGATAATCTAGAAAAAACAGAAATAAAGACAAAAGAAATTACTGAATTAGCTAGGGAGCAAGGCGTTAAGGTATTGTTTGGTGGAACAGGCCTGCAGTTTTTACCAAGTGTTATCAATTCAACAGATGCCACTTTTATAAAATATTCCGATCTCAAACAGATCATAGTTTAACTTATATTAATCTACCTTTGTACTCCGTATGATCGATCCAAGTAGGATTCGTACTCTCAAAGCTGGTGCGTTTGGTGGGAAAGCTGTCCTCTATTGGATGATCAGAGACAAGAGAGTATCAGATAATTGGTCTTTGCTTGTAGCGCAACAGATCGCTATAAAAAATAAGGTACCCCTAATTGTTTGCTTCCAATTTATCGGGAATTTCCCGGACTCAAACATCAGACAAAATGGATTTTTATTTAAAGGGCTATTAGAAACACGACATACATTACAAAAATTGAATATTGAGTTTTTATTTTTACAAGGTAGGCCTGAAAAAGTAATTAATCAACTAATTGAAAAGAGGTCTATTGGTACGGTCGTCGTTGATCATAATCCTTTAAATGTTTACCGTAAGAGAATAAAAAGGGTGATTGGTAAAACGGATATCCCGTTTTACCAAGTAGATGCTCACAACATTGTTCCATGCTGGAAAGCATCCGGCAAAAAAGAGTATGCGGCATATACAATAAGGCCAAAGATCAAAAATAATTTGAAGAGATATCTAACGGATATACCTCAGGTTATTAGACATCCTTATGGTACTTCACAAATGAAAGATCTATCACTAAATAGCCTTTTAAGTGGTATTGTCCAAGATAGCACAGTTAAAGAAGTCGATTGGGTCAATCCTGGTGAAATAGCTGCAAAAGATATCTTGAACAAATTAAAGACTACATTAAAAGGTTATAGCTCTAATCGAAATGATCCAACAAAAGCAGCATTAAGTGATTTAAGCCCCTATTTTCATTTTGGTCATATTGCTCCACAAAGAGTTGCATGGGAGATACATAAATCAAAATTGCAAAAAGAGGACAAGGATGCATTTCTTGAAGAGATGATCATACGGCGCGAATTATCTGATAACTTTTGTGAATATGAACCAGAATATGATCAATTTGAAGGGTTCCATGCCTGGTCACAAAAAACATTAAATGAACACCGTAATGATGAAAGAGAATATATTTATCCATTAGGTCAATTTGAAGCTGCGGAAACTCATGATGATTTGTGGAATGCAGCCCAGAATGAGATGAAAATTACTGGAAAAATGCATGGTTATATGCGTATGTATTGGGCAAAGAAAATATTAGAATGGACCCCATCACCTGAGATCGCTCAACAGATTGCTATCGATTTGAATGATAAATACGAGTTAGATGGAAGAGACCCCAATGGATATACAGGTATTGCTTGGAGCATAGGTGGGATACATGACAGGGCTTGGTTTGAAAGGCCTATATTTGGCAAGATAAGATATATGAATTATAATGGATGTAAATCTAAGTTTGATGTCATGAAATATATTGAAATGCATAACTCATAAAATGTCCAAATTGCAAAATACCTAATGAATGATGAAGATCGATCACAGTTTTGGGAAGACATTTATCTAGCTGACGATACAGGGTGGGATCTCAGTGGTCCTACACCTGTGTACGTAGACCTAATATCTAAATTGAAAAAAGGGGATGTTTGTATCATCGGCTGCGGTAGAGGATACGATGCGGTCATGTTTGCAAAAAAAGGTTTTCATGTGACAGCAGTAGATTTTGCACCATCAGCGATCCAAGCTCTTAAGGAAATGGTAGCAGAGTCAAAAGTAGAGGTCAATGCCCTTCAGTTAGATATTTTCAGTCTGTTACCATCCTATCAAAATTCATTTGATTATGTAATTGAGCAGACCTGTTTTTGCGCTATACATCCAAGCCGTCGAAAAGAATATGAGATCCTAGTGCGAGGTCTTCTGAAAACGAACGGTAAATTAGTTGGTCTATGGTTTCCTCTTGATAAGCATATTGATGAGGGAGGACCTCCCTATGGCACCACTGTGAATGAGGTAAAATCAATTTTCAATGATGGTTGGGAGGTTGTGAAAGAAGAATTTTCTGAGTATTCTATAAAGCCAAGGAAGGATAGAGAGAAATTGATCATATTTAAAAAAACAACTAATATTGATAAAGATCAAAATTTGTAAAATATAGAATGAGATATATATTGATCACTATTTATTTGATCATTATAATGGGATGTGAAAAACAATCAGACCTACCCAATATAATTATCATTTTTACAGATGATCAAGGTTATGGTGATGTTGGTTGCTATGGGGCAGAAGGGTTTGTTACTCCCAACATTGATTCAATGGCAAAAGAAGGAATTTTATTTACTGATTTCTATGTTTCTCAGGCGGTTTGCAGTGCCTCACGTGCTTCTTTAATGACTGGGAGTTATGCAGAGAGAGTTGGAGTCCAGGGAGCGCTAAGCCCATGGAATGTTACAGGTTTAGATCCCGACAGAGAGACTATTGCAAAGCTTCTAAAACGGTATGGATATACCAATGCAATTTTTGGGAAATGGCATCTTGGGCATAAAGAAAAGTATCTTCCATTGCAAAATGGGTTTGATGAATACGCAGGACTAATTTGTTCCAATGATATGTGGCCTGTTGATTATGATGGTAATCCTCTTATTGGTGAAAAACGTAGCTATTATCCACCAATGGCATTTTGGAGAGGAAATGAGCCCTCCGAGAAGATTGAATCCTTAAAAGACCAAGGAAAGCTTACCACAAAGATCACAGAACTTGCTGTGGATTTTATATCAAGAAATAAGAACAATCCTTTTTTCCTTTATGTCCCTCACCCAATGCCGCATCAGCCAATTGCGGTATCAGAAAAATTTGAAGGTAAAAGTGAATTGGGCTTGTATGGTGATGTGATAATGGAGATAGATTGGTCTGTTGGGCAGATCCTAGAAGCACTTAAAATAAATGAGATCGATGAAAATACTTTGGTTATTTATGCTAGCGATAATGGTCCATGGTTGAATTACGGGGAATGGGGAGGTTCAGCTGGCCCGCTGAGGGAAGGTAAAGGAACAATGTGGGAGGGAGGAGCTCGAGTACCGTGTATTATGCGTTGGCCGAAAACAATCAATTCGGGACGGATCAATAATAAGATAGCGGCTACAATAGATATATACCCAACGATTGCAGATATCGTTGGTCATAAAAAATTTAAAAATAAGATTGATGGCGTAAGTCTGATGCCTATCCTTGAGGAGCTACCTGAGGCAGAGCCAAGGAATGAATTGTATTATTATTATGGTAAGGAATTGATCGCAGTCAGAAAAGGAAAATGGAAATTGGTTTTTCCTCATACATATCGTTCGTATGAAAATGTTGAGCCTGGAAAAGATCTTCATCCGGGCCCTTATGGAAGGGGCAAGGCTGGATTAGAACTTTATGATCTTGCGAATGACATAGGTGAGCGTGTTGATCTGGCCCAAACATATCCTGATGTTGTAATGGACCTAGAGATCTTGGGTGAAAAAGCACGTTCTATTTTAGGTGATAAATTGACAGATCGTATTGGTGTAGAATCATATGATGCTGTTTGTGGTTTTGATCCACCCCATGAAATACTTGAAAATTCAGCAGTTGGAAAAAGTATTTTAATGGAGAATTATGCGAATAAAAAATATCCTGGAGAGAGTAAAGACGCATTGATAAATGGGTTAGGAGCTAGCATTAATTATCGTGACCCCTCATGGCAAGGCTTTGAGGCCGAAGATCTAATTGCAACAATCGATCTTGGTTCAATAACAAAGATCAATTCTGTTAATGTTAGATTTCTCCAAGATCAAGTCGTATGGATCTTCTTACCAAAAAAAGTAGAGATTGAGCACTCTTTAGATGGTGATAACTTTGATATGCTTTATGAATCATACCAAGATAATGATTTTAGCTTTGATCAAAATATTTATAATTATTTAGTTGAACCTAAGGGCATTGAGTCGCGTTATATACGAATAAAGGGTTACAACCTAGATCAATGTCCAGATTATCATCCTGGTGCAGGTAGGCCTTGTTGGCTATTTACAGATGAGATAATTATTAATTGATTATGTGCTTTAAGTATAGGATTTTCAGGGCCTTTAAATTTTAATTTAACTTTAATCCAATGAATGCCGAATTATCAATTGCAAAAGATGCTGCTATAGAAGCAGGTGGTTTAATTCTTTCATATTATAAGGCAGACTATGAAATAAAGGATAAGGGATACCATAACCCTGTTACGACCGCTGACCATGCCGCAGATGCTAGATTAAAAGAAATACTTACAGGTAATTACCCTAATTATGGATGGCTATCTGAAGAAACTGTAGATTCAAAAGAAAGATTAGAAAGAGATAGGGTATGGGTAGTTGACCCGCTTGATGGTACCAAAGAGTTCATAGAAGGGGTGCCGCATTTTGTAGTGAGTATTGCATTGGTTGAAAATGGACAGCCAATTCTGGGAGTATTATATAATCCCGTCACTGCTGAAACATTTACAGCTGTAA
Organism: uncultured bacterium; assembly: GCA_913020665.1. Classification (GTDB taxonomy): domain Bacteria; phylum Fidelibacterota; class Marinisomatia; order Marinisomatales; family UBA1611; genus CACEUX01. The sequence continues at coordinate 44,666 of CAJVZI010000003.1, forward strand.
AAGATCAAGGAGCTTATTTAGATGGGCAAAAGATCAACTGCTCTGAAAAACAAAATATTAATGAAATGGTGATACTGAATAGTCGATCGGAAACGAAAAAAGGCCTATGGGAACCTTTTGATAGTACGTTTAAAGAATTGAAAGCCATCGGTTCAGTCGCATATAAGCTTGGTCTTACTGCTGCAGGTAGAGCGGATATTTTTGCTTCTCTAAGACCAAAGAATGAATGGGATATCTGTGCTGGGAATTGCATTATAAATGAGGCCGGTGGTAAGTTGGTAGATCTCTATGGGAATGCCAGAGAATACAATAGCTCAAATACACTTATCACTCCAGGTCTGATAGCAGGCCAAGTCACCGCAGTTGACAAAACATTTTCTGTACTAGGGCAATAATGAATATTACACCAAAAGAAATTGAAGATTATTGTAAAGAATTTTCACTTCAAGACACTGAATTATTATCTCAATTAACAACTAAAACTTGGGAAACAGAAGAGATGCCACAAATGCTATCAGGATCGCTGGTTGGAGGACTGTTGCAAATGTTAGTTAAGATATCTGGGGCCGAGCGTATATTAGAGATCGGTATGTTTACTGGATATAGCGCATTAAAAATGGCAGAAGCGTTGCCCGAGAATGGTACGATTGATTGTTGTGAATTAATTGAAAAGCATATAAATACTGCAAAAAGTTGGTTTAATAAAACCAAACTAGGGGAAAAGATCACTGTCCACAAAGGCGCAGCAATTAAATCACTGGATAAGTTTGAAGACCAAACATACGATCTATTATTTGTTGATGCAGACAAAAGTAATTATCCTAGCTATCATAAAAGGGGACTATCTTTATTAAAAGTAGGTGGTATTGCAATTTTTGATAATATGTTGTGGAGTGGCACGGTTTTAGAACCCAGCGATATCGATGCCATTGCATTAAGAGAAACCGCTGAACTGATAAAAAATAATGATAGATTAGAACCCTTACTTATACCTATTCGTGATGGAGTGATGGTATATAGAAAATGTTATTAGAGATTTAATATGTCAAAAATTCCTGAAGATGCTATTCAATGTTTAGATAAAGGTTTTGTACGTCTAGTGGACTCTATGGGAGGCGATGAAGCAATTGTACAAGCAGCCCGTGTCAGCTATGGTAAAGGGACAACAAAGCTTTCTCAAGATAGAGGTTTGATCCGATATCTTATGCGACATCGACACACGACTCCGTTTGAAATGGTTGAATTTAAATTCCATTGTAAAATGCCTATATTCGTAGCGCGCCAGTGGGTTAGGCATCGTACAGCAAATATAAATGAGTATTCACTCAGATACTCAGAAGCCCGGGATGAATTTTATTATCCAGATCCAGAGCATATCCAATTTCAGTCTGCATTAAATAAGCAGGGTAGGATGGGAGATGTCCCAGATGATCTAAAGAAAAAGGTCCAAGATTATTTCAAAGAGATATCCAATAGGAGTTTTGAAATCTATTCTGAATTAAATACCGCCGGTGTTTCACGAGAATTAGCCCGTGCTATTTTACCGGTGAACCTATACACAGAATGGTACTGGAAGAATGATCTACATAACCTCCTTCACTTTGTAGGACTTCGATCTGATAGCCATGCTCAGTATGAGATACGTGTTTTTTCAGATGCTATGGCAGAGTCTGTTAAAGCCGTAGCCCCATTTGCCTGGGAAGCCTATCAAGATTATGCGGTTAGTGGTCTACGATTTTCTAAGATCGAGCAAGGTCTACTTGAGCAAAATTTACCAGAGAGAGTGATTGATGATATAATAGAAGATGTTGTATACCAGATCACGGCAACCCTTCATCATAATAAACCACGCCAAGAAAATGAGATATACCCCCTTTATCAAAAGCAGAATGGAACTGATTCTGAAGCAGATTTCAAATTAAAATGGGATTCAGGCGAGATCAAGACTGGTAATGTCCGGGAACTTCGTGAGTTCAAGGAAAAGCTACTTTCCCTAAAAAAATAAGATGACTTCATCGGATTAATCTGACCATGTCTTTATTCAATAGGGCAGAGGTTATTGATCAAAACTTTACTCAATGGGTAGACTCAGGAGATTTTCCTCAGTCCAAATCAAATTCTTCTTTATCAAGATCTAATATTAAAAAGACAGATCTGGTATCTATATTTGAATCACAGGTATTAAGTCGCCATATGGATATAAAAGCTCGGCTTTTGAAGGATGAAGGAAAATGTTACTATACCATAGGTAGTTCGGGGCATGAAGGCAATGCGGTATTCGGACATGTTTTTTCATATAATGACATAGCTTTCCTGCATTATAGAAGCGGACCATTTTTTTTACAACGTTCTAAGCAAATACCAGATTCAACTCCGATCTTTGATATGGCACTCTCTTTCATGGCCTCTTCAGAAGACCCTATAAGCGGAGGTAGACATAAAGTACTGGGAAGCGAAGTTCTCAATATACCTCCTCAGACGAGCACGATTGCCAGCCATTTACCAAAAGCGGTTGGAACTGCATTCTCAATAGATCGCGCTAAAGATCTTGACATAATTGAAAGAAAATTGAATAAGGATAGTATTGTCCTATGCAGTTTTGGAGATGCAAGCGTCAATCATGCAACTGCTCTATCAGCATTCAACACAGCCACATGGATATCTACTCAAGGAGGTCATGTCCCTATCATATTTATATGTGAAGACAATGGAACAGGAATTTCTGTTCCTACAGATGAAAATTGGATCGAGAAGAATTTCAATGATCGTTATGGCATGGAATATATCCAGGCAAATGGATTAGACATTTTAGATCTAATTGAAAAAGCAATCAAAGCGGATAAGATCTGCAGATTAAATAGAGTCCCTGTTTTCTTGCACATGAGAACTGTGAGGCTCATGGGACATGCAGGTTCAGATATCGAAGTAGGATATAGATCAATTCAAAAAATAGAAGAGTCAGAGAGAAATGACCCATTGGTTCATTCCGCACGTATTTTAATTGAAAATAACTGTTTATCTAAAGATGAGATAATCAAATATTATGAATCTGCTAGAGAGCAGATATCTCATGTATTTGATTCAGTGACCTCAAGACCAAAAATCCAATTGGCTTCTGAGGTAATGTCAACTATCACAGCTAGTAACCTCGATCGCCCTGCGCTTAAATATTGTTCCACCCAAAAACGTAAGCAGATATTTGGGAAAGAATTTGAACGTATGAAAAACCCACAGCATATGGCAAAATTGATCAATTATGCCTTATCAGACATTCTATTGCATTATCCCAATACAATGGTTTTTGGAGAAGATGTTGCACAAAAAGGCGGTGTCTATCATGTTACTGCGGATCTTTATAAACAGTTTGGTGTGCGCAAGGTCTTTAATAGCCCGTTAGATGAGACCTCTATTATTGGTTTTGGTATCGGTCTTGCTCATAATGGATTTATTCCAATTCCAGAGATCCAATTTTTAGCATATCTCCATAATGCAGAAGATCAGCTAAGAGGAGAAGCTGCCACACTTCCATTTTTTTCTGAAGGACGTTTTACTAATCCAATGGTACTGAGAGTCCCTGGCCTGGCATATCAAAAAGGGTTTGGTGGACATTTTCATAATGATAATTCACTCACGATATTTAGGGATATTCCTGGTCTTATTTTAGCAGTACCATCTAATGGTGCTGATGCTGTTGGGATGTTAAGAACTGCGGTCAGGGAAGCTTATTATAATGGTCGTATAGTTGTCTTTATAGAACCAATAGCATTATACATGACCAAAGATCTTTTTAATGCAAAAGATGGGAAATGGGCATTTGAATATCCGGATATAAAAGAGGAAATACCCATAGGTGAATTCAAAACTTATGGGGGTGGTAATACCCTTACGATCATTACATATGGTAATGGGTTGTATTTGTCATTGCAAGCCCAGAAAGAGATCGAGAAAAAGATAAAGAAAAAGATCAGAGTGATTGATCTAAGATGGCTATCATCAATAAATATTCAAGGACTTTTGGATTCTATTAGAAATTGCAAAAATGTTTTGATCGTAGACGAGTGTAGAAGAACAGGGTGCCATGGTGAGAACATTTTTTATCAGTTGAAGACACTATCTGATAAGGAGATCAAAATAAAGCTTCATGCTGCAGAAGATAGCTTTATTCCACTTGGTGTTGCTGCAACAGCGACCCTTCCAAGTAAAGACTCGATCATTGAAAATTCCATGGCAATGATAAATGAATAAAAAAAGAGTTATAGTGGTTTGTCCAGGGCGTGGTTCATACACAAGAGAAACCAAAGGATATGTATCAGAGTTTGGCGGCCCAGCACAAGAATATATTAAATGGATGGATGATCAACGTGTAAATGATAACTGCGAGCCATTAACTAAGCTGGACTCTATGCCATTTAGATCAAAGACGCATATGACTGGAGAAAATGCATCCCCATTAATATATGCGTGTAGCCTATCTGATTTTTTATCTATAGACCAAACTAAATATGATATTGTAGCAATAACTGGCAACTCAATGGGCTGGTATACTGCACTTTCATTATCTGGATCCATTTCATTAAAAAATGGTTATCATTTGATTCAGACCATGGGGTCTATGATGAAAGAAAAACTAATAGGTGGACAGATCATATATCCATTATTAGATGAAAACTGGGAATTAGATGCCAAAATAAATAGTTTGGTCTTGGATGAGATAAAAAATTCAGATGCTCACATTTCAATAACATTAGGGGGATATTTGGTAATTGGTGGAACGCAGAGATCATTAGATATTTTATTAAAAAAACTTCCTAAGAATGATAATTATCCATTACAACTTCCCTTCCATGCGGCATTTCACACTCCATTACTTAGCGAAGTATCAAAAAAGGCACTTGACCTTATAGATCATACAATCTTTGAAAAACCAAAAATACCATTGATTGATGGACGTGGTAAGGTCTGGTCTACTATCAGCACAGATATTGAAGAATTAATGGACTATACCCTTAGGCATCAGGTTATAGAAACATATGATTTTACATCATCTATCACCGTAGCGATCAAAGAATACTGCCCAGATTTGATCATTTTACTAGGGCCTGGAAATTCTTTAGGTGCTCCTGTCGGTCAGATCTTAACGAAGAACAAATGGATTGGGATGAATTCTAAAAAAGATTTTATTGACCTACAGGCTACTGACCCATTTATTTTATCTATGGGCCTTAAGGAACAGAGAGTAATTATTTAATTATTATTTATGAAAGAATTAAACCACCCTTATTCAACTAGATTTATATCTTAATTTCAAGGTATATATTAGGATTAATTATGAAATTATTTGGACCTGACTTTTATAATATAACTGAATTGTTAACAGAAGAAGAACTTATGATTCAGCGGACTGCCTATGAATTTGTTCAGGCCGAATTCATGCCTCTGGTCCATGAGCATTATGAGAAGGGGACATTCCCTATGGAGTTAGCTACTAAATTGGGTGAATTGGGTTTTATGGGTTCATCTCTACCAGAAGAATCTGGTGGCTCAGGTGTAAGTAACGTAGCCTACGGTCTTATTCTTCATGAACTTGAAAGAGGGGACTCAGGTCTGAGGTCATTTGCTAGTGTACAAGGAGCTCTTGTTATGTATCCGATACACGCTTATGGATCCCAAGAACAAAGATCAAAGTGGCTGCCCGGTCTGGGAGCAGGTACAAAAATAGGATGCTTTGGACTAACTGAACCTAATTTTGGTTCAAACCCTGGAGGTATGACAACCCGTTGTAAAAGAGATGGTGATGATTGGATCATTAATGGTAATAAAATGTGGATCACTAATGGTTCTCTAGCAGATGTCGCTGTGGTTTGGGCGAGAGATGATGAAGGTATAATTAGAGGCTTTTTACTTGAGAAAGGCATGGAAGGATTTACGTCAAGCGATATCCATGGAAAATTAAGTTTGAGAGCATCAATTACGTCAGAGCTATCAATGTCTGATGTCCGCGTGCCAGATTCATCAAGGCTACCAAATATTGAAGGTCTCAAAGGACCACTTGGTTGTTTGACCCAAGCACGGTACGGGATTGCATGGGGAATGATAGGAGCAGCAGTAGACTGTTACAATACAGCTCTAGATTATTCAAAAGAGCGAAAACAATTTTCTAAGCCAATTGCTGGTTATCAATTAACCCAGGCAAAGTTTGCTGAAATGATCACTCGAATCACAGAAGCACAACTTATGGTATATCGTTTAGGTCGCTTAAAAGATGAGGGATCAATGAATTTCCAGCAAGTCTCAATGGCAAAAAGAAATAATTGTGATATGGCGCGTGATATTGCAAAGATGGCTAGGGAAATATTAGGTGCAAATGGCGTAACGGAAGATTATTCTCCCATAAGGCATATGGCAAATATTGAATCTGTATATACTTATGAAGGGACTCATGAAATGCATACATTGATATTGGGTCAAGATGTCACTGGCATAGCAGCATTTGATTCCTAGATAATTTATAAAATACTCAACTTCTCTATTTAATTAGATGTTCTTTGTTGTTGCCTTAATTATTCTTTGGGTCATACATGGATATGTTGCCTGGCGAGTTGTACCTACCTTTGGATTGCCTTCTAGTTATTCTATATTGGCCTATTCTTTTATTTTCATTCTTAGCATTCTTCCAATAGTTCCTATTCTGCTTAGGGTCAGTGGTAGTGAAGCAAAGATCATTGATAGGTTATCTCTTTTGGGTTACACAAGCTTAGGCTTTTTTACATTGTCATTTCTTATTTTTTTAGCTAAAGATATTTTTATTCAAGCTATATCTATTTTTGATGGATTAATAAATGGTGCCCAGGCTGTTGATGAGTCCAAAAGAGATTTTTTGAAAGGTTCATTATCAATTGGTCTATTAGGGATCACAGGCACTGCGAGTACCTATGGGTATTATTCTGCTAGGAGTGGTCCTAAAGTTTTACATCAAGATATATTTTTAGAATTTCTACCAGATGAATTCGAAAACTTCACTATAGCTCAGATCTCAGACCTACATGTAGGATCAACAATTAAAAGACCGTATGTTGAGAAGGTCCTTAGTATGATCGGCCATCTAAATCCAGACCTTATTGCGGTAACAGGAGATCTTGTAGATGGGTCTGTAGCTTATCTCCGTGAAGATGTTGAACCTCTAAAAAATATGATTGCTAATTACGGGACGTATTTTGTTACAGGAAATCATGAGTATTATAGCGGGGTTGATCAGTGGCTCGATGAGACAAGTAGGTTGGGTATGACTAACTTGATAAATGAAAATAGGATCATATCCAAAGAAGGTCAACAAATTGCTATTGCAGGTATCACTGATTTTAGAGCGCACCAGATCAAACCTGAACATATATCAGATCCTAAAAAAGCAATCGATTCAGTATCTGATAATATGATAAAGATCATGCTAGCCCATCAACCTAATAGTATACATGCTGTACATGATGCAGGCGTAGACCTTCAATTATCAGGGCATACACATGGTGGCCAATTCTGGCCATTAACCTATCCAACAAAACTTGCAAATGCTTACCTCGCAGGGTACTATGATCATTTTGGCACACAGATATATGTTAATCGTGGCACAGGATATTGGGGACCACCATTACGAATAGGTGTTCCATCTGAGATCACGGTTTTCCGATTAAAGAAGAAAGTGCTTTAATGATATTATAGATATAACTTGTCAATAATTATTCTATTAGAAACGAATTTCTAATACTATTTATTTACAATAATTTTCTAAGTAGGTATCAAATGAAAAGACGAAAATTTTTAATGGCAGGTTTAGCCAGTGCGGCATCTCCCATGATATTTGCAAGATCAAAAATGTTAAAAAACAATAAAAATAATCCTATAATACTTTCCACTTGGAATTTTGGATTACCCGCAAATGAAGTTGCTAGCAAGGTTTTGTCTGAAGGTGGTAATGCAATGGATGCAGCGGAAGCAGGAGCTAGACATGCTGAATCTGATGAAGAAAATAACTCGGTTGGTTATGGTGGACTTCCTGATGAGAATGGAAATGTTACCCTTGATGCTTGTGTAATGGATTCAAGTGGGAATGCAGGTTCTGTTGCTTTTATCCAAAATATAAAACATCCTGTATCTGTTGCTCGAAAGGTAATGGAAGAAACAAAACATGTTATGCTTGTAGGCGAAGGTGCCCGACAGTTTGCAATTTCAAAAGGCTTTCAAGAAATAGATCTGTTAACTGAAAAATCTGAAAAAGAGTGGAAAAAGTGGTTAAAAGAAAGAAGGGAAATGACACCGCATGAAACTCACGATACTATATCTGTTTTAGTTCAAGATAGCAATGGCGATCTAGCAGGAGCATGCACAACGAGCGGTTGGGCCTATAAAATGCATGGTAGAGTTGGTGATAGTCCAATTATAGGCGCTGGACTATTTGTAGATAATGAAGTTGGTGGTGCAGCAGCTACAGGCCTTGGTGAAGAAGTGATAAAGACAACAGGAAGCTTTCTTGTGGTTGAATTAATGCGTCAAGGTTATAGCCCTAAAGAAGCATGTGCTGAAGCATTAAATAGAGTGATCAAAGCACATAATGGTAATCCAGATTTTCAAATTGGATATATTGCTCTTAGAAAAGATGGAAAAGAAGGTGCAGCCTGTTTAAAATGGTCTTTTGATTATGCTCTTGCCAAAAATGGTAAAAATAAATTATATACTATTAAAGGAATGTTGGAATAAGCTCCAAAATTTTTGCATCTTTAATTTATAAATGATGAATTCAATTTTGGGGTGGATTCTTTTTTATCTATCAATTCAACTATAGTATCCCATAACTGCATCCTGTATTGGATAGATTCTTTGGCTACAGATAAGGCCTCGTCCCATTTCTTCATATTTTTTCCACATAATTCTTCCATCATTTGCAGAGCTAATGGACCATGTAGGTCCCCATCAATTTCAATATGTCTTCCCAAATAATATTTTAATTTATTGAAATGAACGTTTTTCGGATCGATCTTCGCTAATATTTTAATGAACATGTCGGGTATAATATCCTCGCGACCAAATGTAAATGCGGATCCTATCGCATGTGGTCTTTTTGTATTTATAATACTGAATGTGAATCCCATGAATTCTTTTACTCTCTTATCTACATTGATTTTATTTATGCAAACTTCGATACCATGTCCTGATTGGATCAGGTCTATAAGGGTATCGATCTGGTTTCTATTAGCCCCTATTTGCTCCATAGCATCTAAATACATTTCAAAATGACTTTTTGGTTGCTCTAATTCATTGATATCACTTTCTTCTCCATAAACGATCTCATTTATAAAGCGCGTGATAACAGGGTTACTATTTGGTGTCCATGGTATTGATACATTTGTTAATTCTAACTGCAATGCTTTCAGTAGTGACATAAAATCCCATACTGCAAAAACATGGTTTTCCATAAATATTTGTATATGCCTTATCGATCTTAACGATTGATATACTTTATGTTTATTTAACTTTTCTATGAAAGGACTTAGTTCACTGTTTAGATCAATATAAGATGAGCTATGTCTATTTGATTCTTTATTAGGGTGCATATTTAAATTTTATAAATAATGATTTTTGGATTTTAAAGAATAATCCAGATATATGACTATTTTACCAGTCCAAAATTATATTTGATAATAATAGTAAGTCAAAAACATCAATATATGTATCAAAATTAATATCTGCTCTATTGAATTGATCTTGTTCTAGTTCAGTCACTCCTATGATATGATCAATGATCGCTAACATATCATATACTGAAATGACCCCATCTTGATCTATGTCTCCGGGGAGGCGCTGATATTCATCTACAACTTTTATCACCTCTCGCAACGTTATCTCTGCGGCTTGCCGCACTGTATCCCAATCGATCAATCCACCTACATGCACGTGTCCAGCTACTACACAAGGGATATTTACAGAATCCATTTTTGCTTTATGCCAAACTCCATGATATCCCATAAACTCAGATAAATACATTCCAGCACCTTGCGTGTAATCAATATATGGAGTGAGCCCTAGTCCAGAAGATTCTATTTTTGAGACTATACTATCCATAGGCAGACTTGAATATCTTCGAGTATTTGTTGGAACAGTAGAGTCAGGAGGGGTGGGAGTTGGATAAAATGGTTCTGTAAAGTCAGCAGTCCAATAAAAATAGTTAAAATATTGCCACTCTAATTCCCAACTATGATCAATATAACCACGACTAAATGTTATAATTGCTATAGGGTTTATGCTGTCAACAATATTCCACCAGTCTTCAGATGTATCTTGATAATCCACTTCTAGATCACCATATCCTTGTCCGCAGGATTGGCAATCAGGATCTGTAAAAATTGGGAAATAGGAAACGATGTCAAAGCCTCTATTCTCCCAGTTCCCTCCAATCCAACCTTCAGGATTTAGTAAATGATTTTGGCTAAATGGCCTTATCGCTTCATTAGAAGGAGGCCAATATCCTGTTAATAGTATTTTGTTATTCGGTTCTCTATAAATGTTCCTTCGAATAATTTTAGAATCAGGAACTTTCATTTTTTTTGGATGAATAATAGAGCTCAAATGATTTTTTGGTGTTGTAGATCTAGATATAGATAATTCAATAAGAATATTTTTTGTTTTCATTTGTCCAGTAATAATTTGACTATTATTCAAAAAGCTATTTTTTGTATAAGGCCCTACCCATCCGTTATTATTCAAATCAATGAAATAAAGTGTTGAACTTTTATGAAAGATAGAATCCAATAAAATAAAATGAATAGGTTCACCTCTATCAAGTTCAAACTCTAAATAATATATGTCATTATCTGCTTCTGCAACTGGATTGGTCTGGTCAAATAAACTGGTATCAAATACGTTTGGTATATCAGTAGTTATTTTTTTAATTGGTTCATTTAATTCAATGTTGAAATAGCGAGGTAAGCCATATGGAATTTCTTGGGCCTGCATCATACATAATGTAAAAAGAATGAAGATACTACGAAGCATAAATAAACTTATTCTAATATGATGGATGGGAATGTTTTTAAGTTATTATCAATATCTATCAATGCATGGCCTTTATCATTTATGCCTTTAAATATGCCATTATGATTTGATTTATTATAAGAAAAAGCAACTTTGTCATTTAAATGTGAACAATAATGTTCCCATAGTCCAATACTTGAACCCAGATCATTTATTTGTTGTTCAAAAAATGTTGTGATGATAGCACAGACCAATTCTCTTTGAGTAGAATATCCTGTCTCCATTGATAATGAAGTAGCGGACTCTACTATGTCGCTTGGGAAATCATTCTCATTTTCATTGATATTCAGACCAATACCTACCACCATGTTTTTTACCATATTATTTGCCACTTTACTTTCGCAGAGGATACCCCCACATTTTTTATCACCAATTAAAATATCATTAGGCCATTTTAGATGTGGAACTGCACCTCTGTTCTCTAATGTTTTTGCAGCAGCAACTCCTACAGCTATAGGTATTAATTCAGCTTCATCTATTGATAAAGGCTCAGTAAGTATTATAGACATCGCCAATCCTTTGCTAGGACTCATGAACCATGAATTATTATTTCGCCCTTTCCCTTTGTATTGGTCATCAGTAATAACGATCATACCGTGACTTGCATTTCCTTCTTCAATAAGTTCCCAAGATTCTATATTAGTTGACTCTAGACGTTGATAGTACTCTATGTCCTTACCAAAAATTTTGGTTCTAAGATTTGTTTGAATAAGATTAGTGAAAATCATGATCAAAGGAATAATAACGTTAATTCTACATAAGCTAAGACCATAGCAAATATTGTGCCTGTTATGACCTGAGCAGGAGTATGTGCTCTTAATATAATACGTGCTATACCAACTAAAATTATTATAACCCCCATTATAATAGGGTGATCAAAACCCGAAAACCAAAGTGCAATAATTGGACCACCTATACCTACCATATGTATTGATATTTTCCAATAAATTGTAATACCCCACACAATAGCTGTATTAATTGCATAGCAGAACATAAGTCCTTTTATAAGTTGCGATGCTCCAAGATGATCTAAAAGAATAAAACCGATCGCATTATAGATCGCAGCAATTACAAGTAGTTCGATTCTTTCTTGCCTTAATGGCGCATCATATGCAGATAATTTCCCTAATTTTTTATAATAGATAATTGTAAAGAAGGGTAATATGGTTGTAAACAATATGGAAATAAAAAAAAGTAGATGTCTTGGAATATGTGTTTGATCATGATATATCAACAACCCAAAAGTGATGGGTGCGACAACCAATGGATTAATGACTGTAGATATTATTTTAGATAATTTTATCAAAATATAGATAACAAGATCACTGATATTCTCCAAATGTAGATCGGAATACATCTGCGATCTCTCCAAGAGTACATTTACTCCTTATACAACTAATTACAAAAGGCATAATATTGTCATTACTCTTTGCAGCAGACTCTAATTGTTCTAGTAAAAATTTACTCTGGCCATTATCACGATTGGCCTTTAATTCTTTCAAATTATTTATCTGTTTATGAACCTTAGTTTGATCAATGTCAAGTAGATCTTGTTCTTGCTCTTCATCCATTTGGTGAATATTCTGGCCTACAATATATTTTTCTTTATTTTCTATTTCTTTTTGAAACTCATATGCGCTTCTAGTTATTTCATTTTCAATAAAACCATTTTCGATTGCAGCGATGGCACCTCCAATAGAATCTATCTTCTCAATTATTTCAGAAGCATTTTTAATAAGATCTTGCGTCAGCTTTTCTACAACATAACTCCCTCCAAATGGATCAGGATACTCAGGTATACCACTTTCTAAGGCAATGATCTGTTGAGTTCTCAATGCTAGTTGTGCTGCTTCATTGGATGGAAGTGCTAAAGCTTCATCCTTGCTATTTGTGTGTAAAGATTGGGTTCCTCCAAGAACTGCTGACAATGCTTGAATAGTTGTTCGCACTACATTATTTTCAATTTGATGGGCCGTTAGAGTGGATCCACCCGTCTGAGTATGGAACCTACAATACATAGCTTTTTCATTGGTTACATTAAAACGTTCTTTCATTATGGACGCCCACAACTTTCTTGCTGCTCTAAATTTTGCTATCTCCTCTAAAAACCCATTGTGAGAATTAAAGAAAAAAGAAAGTCTTGACCCAAATTTATTTGGATCAAGACCTTTTTCTATACCTGCTTCAATGTAAGCAATTGCATTCGCGAAAGTAAATGCGAGTTCTTGTACAGCTGTGCTACCAGCTTCCCTGATATGATAACCTGAAACTGAGATCGTATTCCAATTAGGGATATGATTATCACAAAACTCCATAACATCCGTCACCAATCTCATTGATGGACCAGGTGGATATATATACGTTCCTCTCGCGGAATACTCTTTTAAAATGTCATTCTGTATAGTTCCGCTTAATTTATTTACCGCAACACCTTGATTCTCTGCAGCAACAATATATAGGGCTAATAAAATTGGCGCAGTAGAGTTAATGGTCATAGAAGTTGATACTTTATCAAGCTGTATGTTTTTGAATAAGGTCTCCATATCATCAAGAATAGATACGGGTACCCCAACTTTACCTACTTCACCAGATGACATTGGATGATCGGAGTCATACCCTATTTGTGTTGGGAGATCAAATGCTACTGAGAGTCCCGTAACCCCTTGTTCAATAAGATCAATAAATCGTTTATTTGATTCCTTTGCAGATGTAAAACCAGCATATTGACGCATGGTCCATAGCCTATTCTTATACATCTCTTTATATATACCACGAGTATAAGGAAATTCACCTGGTATCTCTTTTGTCACGATATATTACGATCCTTCTTTATTTGTTGATAAGCATCATTAACCGCTTTGAATTTATCTTCAGCCAATTTTTGCATTTCTTTTCCTAAATGAGAAACTTTATCAGGGTGATACTTATTCGCCATTTTTCTGAAAGCACGTTTTACTTCATTATCACTAGCAGATCTGGAAATTTCAAGTACACGATAGGGAGCCTCTTCATCTTTAGCAAACATTGCTTTTATCGATTCATAATCATTATTGTTTACATTTAAATAGTTTGCTATAGTTTGTATCACTCGTACCTCATCCGGGTGTACATGACCGTCTGATGCAGATAGACCATATAATATATGTATTAGTTCTAGTCGGCTAGGGTGATCCATTGATCGTTGAATCTGCCTACAAACATCTTTTAAGGGATACTCTTGGTCAAGTATATCTTTGAAGACCGACATTAGTTGTCTTGTCTGCTGGATTCCAAACTGTTGCTTTAAGAAATTTTTAACATAGTCTAATTCTGATTTTAGTAATTGCCCATCTGCTTTCATTACCTTTGCAAATAGAACTAAAACCGAAATAACAAAATCACCATGCTTAGTTTGAGTACTTTGGCTAGTCCATTGAGATGATTGCCCCTCACTCATAGATGCATAAGTATATCCTAAAATCGCACCTATTGGTCCTGCAAATACCCATCCTAATCCGCCCCAAAGAAGTTTTTTATTAAATGACATTAAAAACTGTGACCTATTTATTTATCTAAAATTTATACATTATATCTTATAACATTACTATCTCGTGACAGTTTTAGTAGGGCTAACCTATACTTATATTCTGATATGAAAATCCCAATACGTATTAAGATACTATTGCTTTGGTACAAGATCTTTTATTCAAGCTCAAAAGATATTTCCTTAATAAAGATCAGTAGTTCTGGTAAAGGTGTTAATAATATCCTTTTTTTTCTTCCATCAGAAAAAAACCTTGCTCAGGTAGTTTCTCATTTTATAAAAAGAGATAGAGATAAAGATTCAATGTACATCAAATATATAGTTCACAGAGATGGAATAGATCATTATCGGCAAATACCAAATAGTAATTTAATAACCTATTCAGAAAAAGATCTAAACTGGTTTGGGGCATTAAAATTTGATAAGATCAAACAAAAGATTGGTGATAGAGCCTACGATGCATTGGTTGATCTTAATCAGTCTACAGATCAACCCCTCTCGTTAATAGCTACAAGATTAGATATCCCTATAAAGGTTGGTTTTTTATCACCCATTTCAGATTCCTTATATACTCTGGTGATTGATTCCTCAGATAATAAATTCTTAGAAAACAACTATATATTGATAGAAAAAATGCTAGGGTTAGATAAATAATAAACAAAATTATTTTTATCTTTAAAATTATTGCTGACACAAATACGGTCAATTATATTAACCGCCAGTTTTAGAGAGAAAAACATATGCTTGAAGGCCTAATTTGCCCTGTTTGCGAAAACACGATTGAAGAAATAGATCTTAGGGATTCCCTAAAGTGCCCCAGTTGCTCCGTTGATCTTAAGGATAGAAAATATCTTGATTTTTTGGAGTTCTTAATGGCCAATGGGATAGTAGAAAACCTAGACTTCTTTGACCAAGAAGTTTATAGTGACGATGTTGATGATCTTGATCAGACCAAGGAAGAAGAGGGTGATCCTAGTGAATACGAAAAGAAAAAAGATCTATTTAATATATATGAGAATGAATTACACCCAAAAAATGTTGAAGAAGATGAGGGTATAAAGGATTATACACAATTTGATGGGATCAATGATGATTGGGAGGAATTCAACGAAAGAGATTTTAGTGCTAGCAAGGGGGGCAAATAAAAATGAGTAAAGAAAAGAAAAATGTCCAACAGATAAATATTGAATTGGATGAGAAAATAAGTTCAGGAGAGTATGCTAATTTTGTAGTTGTCACTCACTCTCCAGCTGAATTTGTTATGGATTTCACAAGGATATTACCAGGCGTCCCAAAGGCGAAAGTACATTCAAGAATTATAATGGCCCCTCAGCATGCGAAGGCGTATTTAGCTGCATTAAATGATAATATAAAGAAATTTGAAGCGAAAAATGGTGAGATCAAAATGCCTAGCCGAGATGAAGGGTTCTCTGGTTTTGGTGTTAAACCATCTGAAGACGTACTTCCAAATTAGTTTTTGAAAATGGGTGGGGTACTTTCGTACCAGACCCAAGACTGCCTTCTTTTTAGTTCCCTCATTTTTAATATGACCCAAAGGGTTAGTATTATCCATCCTAGTGCATATCCGAATATTGAACCGACCAACACATCTCCTGGATAATGAACCCCGACATAGACGCGAGAAAATGCTATCAGATATGCAAGTAAGAATAATGGTGTTTTATATCTTTCATAAAAGTAGGATAAAATGACTGCAAATGTGAAAATATTTGCCGCATGATTTGATGGCATACTCCATTTTCCGCCTTTAGAAACAAGAAGATGTAAGCCCTCAAGTCCATAATGTGAAGGCCTGATCCTTTCAAAGAATGGCTTTAATAATTGTGCGCAGATCGAATCAGCTAAAGTGAGTGCAATAATCAATAATACTAAAGTGATCTTGCCTCTTTTTTGACCTTTGATACCAAGATAAAATATTAAAACTAAGATTGGTAAGATCCAATTATCAGCATCAGTTACAAATGGCATGAAAAGATCAAAAATATTATTATGGTGATCATGAACCCATATAAGGACGGCTGTATCTATTTTATTGAGAGCTTCAAACATATTTAATTTCAGATGCTTGTCATAACTCAAGCAATATGCGACCAGTTTGTTTACCTTTGAGAATTTTAGCTATCTCAGGTATTACTCCATCAAGATCAACCGTTTTACAAATTTTATCTAACCCATTTAATTTCCAATCCTTAGAAAAACGTTCCCAAACAATTTTCCGACGCTCGATTAGACAATTAGCAGAATCAATTCCAATCAAATGATTGCCTCTTAGAATAAATGGAAAAACAGTTGATTCAAATTTAGGACCTCCCGCATTCCCACATGCTGCAATTATACCATTATAGTCCATGCTAGCAATTATGCAAGATAGTATATCGCCTCCCACTACATCTATCGCGCCATTATATAGCCCCTTATTGAGTGGGTGTCTGGTCCCATTAATAAATTCATCTCTTTCTATGATCTTTGAAGCTCCAAGGTCTAATAAAAAATCTTTTTTACTCATTTTTCCGGTGATGGCAGTAACCCTTGCGCCAAGTAGGCTACATAGTTTAACAGCTAAACTGCCTACACCACCGGTAGCACCACTTATAATTATATTCGCATCTTTTATCTTACATCTTTCATTGATCTCTGCGATAGATAGCCCGGCTGTTAAACCAGCAGTACCTATCATCATAGCTTCTTTAGTTGTAAGGTTATTTGGGCATCTTATGGCCCATTTACTTGGTACGCAAATATATTCTGAAAACCCTCCACTAGTATTCATCCCTAGATCAAAACCAGTCACTATTACAGAAGTTCCGGGAGGGAAGTCACTATTATTTGATTTTTCCACTATGCCTGCGGCATCTATGCCAGGGGTATGAGGATATTGAGTAGTTATTCCTTTGATGCCAGAGGCCGATAGAGCATCTTTATAGTTCAATGATGAATATTCAACTTGGATCAATAGATCACCATCTGGAAGTTCATTTGTGGTCCTTTCCTTTACAATATTTATATACGTACCATCATTATTTTGCATGGTCACTAATGCCTTAAAAGATTTTTTCACACTTAGCTCCAGGATGGTTTCCTTTTTTCAAAAAAAGAGGCAAACCCTTCACGACCCTCTTCATGTATAACACAATCAGCAAAGAACTCTGCAGCCTTTTGGGCGTCAATAACATGGTTTTCAGAAATGATTCTTTTTGTGATCGCAATTGCATTAGGAGCACATTTTCTAACATCAGATTTTACTTTATCAATTAGATTATTAAGACCATCATCATTTTGAGCAATATGATCTGCCATTCCCATATTGAATGCTTCTTGTCCATCGAATGAACTTCCTAAAAGCAAAAGTCTTCTTGCTTGGGCAAAGCCAAGCCGGTTTAATACATATGGTACGATCTGGGCTGGTGTTAAACCGATCTTTGTTTCAGTTAGGGCATAGCGGGCGTCATCCTTAGTGATCAAGATATCAGTTGCACAAGCGAAGCCAAAGCCACCTGCCATACTAGCCCCTTCAACAACTGAAACTGTTATCTGGGGAGCTTTATTTATGGTCTCAAGGGTAGAACCTACTTTTTTACTCATGTCAATAGCAAGGTCACGAGCATTCTCACCTGAAGAAGCTATTTTTTTTATGCCATCGAGGTCAGCGCCGGAACAAAAACTTCCACCTCTTCCACGAAATAGTATACCTCTTACCGATCTGTCGTCATGTACAGATTTGACCGTATCCTTGATATCATCTAGCAGTACGTCAGATAAAGCATTTTTCTTTTCAGGTCTATTAAACCATATTGTTAACCAGCCATTATCAAATTCTAATATGCAATTTTTGGTTTTTGGTAGCTCTCTCATATCACTATTCCTGATTTGAATTATTTTTATCTTTGATCATTTGCTTTACAAAACATTTTTAGAAAGCCTCATAGCAATCAATATTAATCCAGTTCTTTGGCTATACTATCAGAAATTGGTATCTCATGATCGAGTAGTTGTTGTGCATAGGACTTACCTTGTGGATCAATATTCAAGCTTGACATCCCACCACCCCCCAGAGAGTTTTTTAATAAGAAATTAATCCCATTAATACCTGGCACATCCCAACTCATCACCTCGCCATGAATGACATGATCAAAATATTTTGATATAGCCTCTGGTGTGAGTGCGTTTTGAATAAATGGGAGGAATTCCGGCCTCCTTGCTATCACGCCAATATTTGCGTGGTCACCTTTATCCCCACTACGTGCGAATGCAAGTTTTATCAGTGGTACTGAAACTTGCATTTCTTGATTTGAAATACCTGAGATCGATCGTTGGTTACCTGGAAGCGGGACAAAGCCACCATCGCAAGAAATATCAACGTTGAGTAATTGATCATTAATGTCTACTCCTACAGGCACCTGATCCTTAGGGAAAAGGAAGGAATATAAATGTATTGAAGAGGAGACAGAGGGCCGGCCTCCAAGGTAATTCATCACACCTGCAGCCATCCCTGTAGCAGCCTGCGCCATTTCTTTGGATAAAATAACTAACGCATCCTTTTGAGGATGAGTGGCCACTAACCTGAGTAAGATCTCTTTTGAATTCTCCTTAGATCGTTCAGGCCCGTATATAGAATCTGTACCTACAAGATCATAAGATGTATTGCTAAATGGTTCAAAACCTTTATTAGAAAGAATTCGATCACACTTTTTTATAATAGCCTCTGAAATTAATTCGCCTTTTTTCTTTGAAGAGTGTCCTCCAATTATTAGCGTGCCCACCACCCGGTAACCGTCCATATAAGTGGCTGAAACCTTATATACATCAGTAGGTGGTGATCCAAGTGCCCCTTTTACTAACACACGATCATCTCCAAGATCATCTATGGTCACTTGGGTAAAATCACAAACGACATCAGGAAGTAGATATTCTGAAGGATTTCCTATCTCATATAAGAATTGTTCAGCAACAGTTCCAAATGTTACCATTCCACCAGTGTCCTTAGGCTTAGTAACAATAAATTGACCGTTAGGTTCTACTTCTACAATAGGGAATCCCATATTATCAAACCTGTCAACCTTTCGCCAGTCTGTAAAGTTCCCACCAGTACACTGAGCACCGCATTCAATAATATGTCCAGCCAAACTTCCGGCAGCTAATAGATCATAGTCATTCATTGTCCAGCCAAATTCATAAATGAGAGGCGCCAATACCATTGCGCTATCAACGCATCTACCTGTAATAATAATATCAGCCCCTTGTTCTAACGCTGCAACTATTCCAGGCGCTCCAAGGTATGCATTAATGCTTAAGCAAGGATCAGGAAGAGGGTGATTGGTTTCGATCTCTTTAACTCCAAGCTCCATAAGTCTAGGGAATTCTTCCATTAGGTCATCTCCAATAACTAAAGCAATCTTTAGATCGATCCCTGCTTTTTCGGCTTCATTCATCAGTGCTTTTCGGCATGCACTTAGGTTTAGTCCGCCTGCATTAGACAGTACCGTTATATTTTTCTCTTTAATTTGGCTTAATAGTGGAGCTAGTTGTTCAACAAAATCGGTTGCATATCCCATTTCCGTATTTTTCTTCTTTGCTCCGGCCAATATTGACATGGTGACCTCTGCGAGGAAATCAAATACAAGATAATCTAATGTGCTTTTTTCAACAAGTTGTTTTGCAGCGGTAGTTGTATCGCCCCAAAATGCAGATGCACATCCGATCCTTACTTTCTTTTCATGATTCATTATTTTTTTCCAACGATTCACCAAGGCGTCGCATTACTGTTGTAGCTGATTCAATATTTTTCACTGTATGAGCGCTCTTTCCTGCAGAATAGTATTTTTTATTTTTTTTGATATTATCAGAACTACTTTTTCTTAATAGATATTTTAATCTTATTAGTGAATTGAGATTTAATAGCATCCTAGTTTGATGTTTGAATCTACTATTAAGTAACTTTTGAATAATCCACGAATTTTCATCCTTATGATCTTTAGATCGAATTATTGAAATAGGTTTCCCTGTCATACGAGTAGTTGAAACTATATCATTTTCTGAGGCTTTTACTATGGCATCTTTATAGTCTTCTGGTGTATTACACTCCAATGTCGCAATGAACCGCGTCCCCATCTGTACCCCATCATACCCAATATTCATTACCGATGCTAGCTGATCTTCATTTCCAATCCCACCAGCACATATTAAAGGAAGACCAAGGTCATGTAAGTCATCAAACATTTTTTCTATCGAGTCTGCCCCAAGATGTCCCCCTGCTCGGTTATTAACACATATAAGTCCATCAACTCCACAATCCTGACCTTTCTGTGCAAAGTAGCGATTGGTAACATCATGGTATACAAACCCTCCAACCTGATGTACTCGATCACATACCCAATCAGGCTTGCCAAGTGATGTGACAAAAAATCGTATTCCTTCTTCTATCGCTATATCGATCCAATTTGACATCTTATCAATATACTTTTTACTGCCCTTTTCAATCAGTGCGTTAAACCCGATTGGTTTGTTGGTCATAGAACGAATATATCTTATTCCATCCCTAAGATCATATCCATGTACAAATGTAAGGCTAACCGGCTGTAAGATCGCCATGCCTCCACCTTTTGAAGCAGCAGCGACAAGCTCTGGATTGGAACAAGGAAACATTGCTCCACATATTATTGGGTATTCAACGCCTGTGTGTTCTATCAAGCGATTATTTATTTTCTTTGATTTTTCCATGATCAAGATACCATTATTGTAGACTCACCAATTAATTTTTCATCATTATCCTGGTCTAATACCTTTAATTCTATTTTTAATAATTTACCCATTTCAGTTTGATCCATGTGAGTTATCGTACCATTGCAAGTAAGTACATCACCAATGTTTGTCATAGAGGAGAACTTTACTTCATATTCCTTTACACTAGATTGATCAATATTGTTTGTCAGTACCTGACCTAGATAGCTCATGACCAACATGCCATGAGCTATCACGTCTGGTAAACCTACCTGCCTAGCAAAACCCTGGTCAATATGTATTGGGTTATGGTCACCGGAAGCATCTGCATAAATTGTAAGAGAATTTCTACTGATTGGTCCAATGACCAATTCAGGCAATTTATCTCCTACCTTTATATTATTGGTGTTTAATAGTCTCATATATTATTTCTGTACGCAATTATAGCCAAAGATTCTGCAACCATTATATCTCTCTGGTTAGTATAGTATGATTTGAATTCTACAAACTGGAGATCACCATTATTTTTTTCATATATATTGCTAATTTTTCCTCGCTTCGTTATAACGTCTCCAGAATATATTGGATGGTGATACATATACTTTTGACCTGCATGAAGGATTCGCCCAAGATCCATACCCAGATCAATGATATATTGATATGGTTTTTTCTGTTTATGATCAATAACAGTTAAAAATGTTAGTGGGGCCAGGAGGGAAGGACGCTTTTTTTTGGAAATATTTTCATTGAAATACAACGGATCTGTTTGTCCTGTTGCTTCTGAAAACGATTTGATCTGATGTTTTGTGACATGAAAAACTACTGCCGGATAGTTTTTATTTAATAGTGAGCTACCAAGCATATAGGCGGCCTATTTAAATTTTTCGCCAGAGGCTGCCATCTGCTTCAATAATTTTGGAGCCTTGAATCTCTTTCCATATTGTTCTTCTAGCTTATTTGATCTTTCCACAAATCTTTTAATTCCATACTCATTTACAAAGCTCAATATCCCACCAGTATTTTTTGGAAAACCCCAACCTAAAATACTTCCGGTATTTGCATCCTCGTAAGAGCAGATAATTTCCTCTTCAAAACAACGGATGGTTTCTAAAGCCTGAGAAAAGTAAAATCTATCTATAATATCTATTTCTAAAATGGGAATATTTGATATAGAAAAATAATTTTTTAACTCCTCCCATAGATATTTTTTTTCATTTACAGGGTATTCATAGAAACCAGCTCCATTTGAGCGACCAGTTCTTTTTAATTTTGACACCATAAGATCGATCACTTTGTCCCAAGGTTCATCGGAAGAGCTTTTTGTTTTATCCGAGTATTTTCTAATTTGACCACTTATGTGGGATGCGAGGTTGATACTTATCTCATCCAAAATAGCCAGTGGCCCTACAGGATAACCCGCTTTTTTTGCAAGCTTTTCAATAGCAAATGGGTCAACACCTTCGTATAGCATAGCCATTCCCTCATTTGTGTAACATTGGAATACCCTCGTTGTAAAGAATCCTGGACCATCATTGACAACGATTGGCTGCTTGCCAATTAGTTTTACAAAATCTAGGGCAGTGGATAAAGAATCATTACTTGTTTTATCTCCTTTGATCAACTCAACTAATTTCATTTTGTTTACAGGAGAGAAAAAGTGAATCCCAATAAACCTTTCTTCTCTAGTAATTGCTTTAGATAGTATACTAATAGGGATAGTAGATGTGTTTGAGGCGAAAACTCCATCTTTAGATAAAAATTTACTTGTGTTTGATATGACGGAGTCTTTCAAGTCTTTATCTTCATAGACCGCCTCAATGATAATGTCACAACCATCTAACATATTATAATCATCACTAATGATAATACGGTTTATGGAAGATTGAAATTTCTCGTTTGATATGTTTTCTTTTTTTAAATCATTATGCAATATAGTTTTAATTCTTTCTAGAGCATATTCTAGCTTTTCCATTGATGTATCGATCATTACTACTTCCAGGCCAGAGGTAGCAGCGGCATGTGTGATACCATGGCCCATAAGACCAGCACCTACAACACCTACTTTTTCTAACGATCTAATTGTGCCCTTATCAACCATAAACAATAAATCAAAACTATAATTATAGTTCTAAGCAAGGTCGTATGGAATTTCTTATATGAAGTTGTGTTTTAAAAGAGGACTTCGATAAAATAATATACATTAAAAATTAGTTTGCAATCTTAATAGCATAACTCTGCCAAGTGAAGGGCCACCTATTATTTGTGTGTGACGATGGTTCAAAAGATTTGTTACAGTAAAGTTTGCCTTTAGAAACTTATTAAACTCATATCCAAGATGAATATCAAATAGTGTATATGGAGTGATATTCCCAAAATAAATACCAGAAGACCATTTGAACCCATCTACATATCTGGCGTTTATAGAACCCGTAATCGGCAACTTTCTAGAGTTGTATTGCAGTTTCATCCCCATTTTATGTCTGGGTGCATTGATCGGATCCATAGAGTTCGTTATGGGATTTAAAAATTCAGTCATTCCAAGATAAGAGTAGTTTGCGTCAATGGACCATTCTAGGTTTAATAATGCAGTTAGACTTGCATCAAAGCCCCACATATCAACCTCTCCATAATTAATATACCCAACAACAACAGGAGGTGTATAACCTGGAATAGTATCCATCGCTGTTACTCCTTGAATTGCCCCGCGCCAATGATTGAAAGATTCATCATAATCCTCTCGGTCAGAAATATCATTATTTGATATATCTTCAATTGTATTTATAGTCCCATCTCCATCATAATCTGTTTCAAGGACTGATTTTTCAATTACGATCGGAGTGATGAAAGTAACCGGACTTACAAAACTACTATAGTGGCTGGTATACACATCTAGAGTTCCAAATAATAGGTTACTCAACCTTCCTTTGTAGCCAAATTCCCATGTTCTTACGATCTCAGGTTTGATCTCAGGTAGATCTTTTACCTGTCTTCCATAAAAGCCTTCTATCTTTGGATCAGTTGAAGGGTAAAAATATATTGAGTTGCTCGTATCAACTGTTTCATATACACCCTCATATGGTTTATAATAATATGGATTACCAATGGAATCTCTTGGGAATACATATCCACCATCAGCTCCCTGAGCATAAACTTTAAATACAGAAACTCGTGTTACAAAAATATCTAAAAACAAAGCTTGATTGCTTGGTGTATTGAATGCCTGTGCCCAGGTTAATCTAAAATTCTGATTCTCTTTTGGTCTATGTACAATACCAACTTTTGGAGAGATCTGAAGCCCATCACTACTATTAAAATTGAATTTCCAATCAAATGGACTATAGCCCATTCCATAGCCTTGGTTATTGAATTGAATTACATCCGTCAAGCGATCATGGGCATCAAGTCTAGTCGCTTGAATGAATTCCCATTTTTTGTTTATCTTCCAGTTTAACTGATAATATGCACCCAATTCATTTACAGTATAACGATTATCTTCCGCTCTTTCATCAATACCTTCATCTATATTCTCATCAACCTTTCCATCTCCATCGTTATCGACCCCATCTGCATATGCGCGGTAAAGTTATGACGATGGAAGCGATTTTCCCTGATGGCACAAAGGAAGTTTTAAACCAAGTGAATAAATACGATCACAATTGGCAGATCGCCTACATCTATGAAGAAGATGCAAAACCATTATTGCCAACTGGCACTATCCTTCAGTTCACTTCGGTATTCGATAACACTGCGAACAATCCAATTAATCCTGATCCCGAGCAGTGGGTTGTGTTCGGTCGTCGCGGAGTTGATGAAATGAGTCATGCCTGGGTAGGTATTACCTATATAAATGAAGAGCAGTATGCCCAAGCTGTCGCTGAAAAACGGGCGCGCCAGGAAACTTTAAGACTCGAATAGAGAAGAAAGCTATGCAACCCAGATTGTTATTGCTGATCGCCATAGTATTTACACCCATGCTACACGGTCAGCAATTACAGCAGGCGAGCTATACTGAGTCACAAGCCCAGTCCGGGGAATCGATTTACATCCAAAGCTGCGCCGCATGTCATTTGCCTGATTTAACCGGTTCTTTCGAAGCACCCGCACTTAACGACGCAAATTTTCAAGGTAACTGGGCCAATCGCAATATTTCCGAGTTGGTGGACTTGTTGCGACAAACCATGCCACCGCAGGCACCCGCATCTCTCACAGAACAGCAGTATATTGATATAACCGCTTACCTACTTAGTGCGAACGGCATCGCCAGCGGATCGATGGATTTAATTACTGCAGCCAATGCGGTAGTGTTTA
>CAJVZI010000004.1 GCA_913020665.1 uncultured bacterium
TGAAAATTTCCTCTAAATCTATAAAGAAAAAGGCAGAAGAACTGGGCTTTCAAAAGGTTGGTATTGCTAGAGCAGAAAAAACTCCACAAGAAAAGTCAGATCTAGATTCATGGCTAATGCAAGGCAACCATGCATCAATGGCCTGGATGATGAATAGAAAAGATGAGCGGGGTAATATTCATAAATATTTTCCTGAGGCGCGTTCTGTTATTGCAGTTGGAATGAATTATTATACGGGTAATGATCAAGATGATCTTAGGTCAGATTATAAATTTTCAAATTATGCTTGGGGTGATGACTATCATACAGTGCTAAAAAAACAACTTTATCAACTGTTGAATTGGATCAAAGAAAATAATTCTAAAGTAAAGGGAGTGGTGTGTGTTGATACCTCGCCGGTAATGGACAAGGTATGGGCCCAAAGAGGGGGATTAGGCTGGATTGGAAAACATACAAATCTTATCAGTCGAGATCTAGGCAGTTGGTTATTCTTGGGTGAGCTAATACTAGACCTAGATCTAGATTATGATGCTCCTTTTGAAGAAGATCTTTGTGGTACCTGTTTAGCCTGCATAGAATCATGCCCTACGCAAGCCTTAGATGAATATAAAATAGATGCAGGAAAATGTATCTCCTATCTAACAATAGAGCATAGGGGTGAATTGCCAGAAAGCCAGTCTGACTTACATGGGTGGATCTATGGATGTGACGTGTGCCAAGAGGTATGTCCTTGGAACGAAAAATTCGCCATAGAAACAAAGACAGGTGAGTTTCAGCCGCGCAAAGAGATAGTCGAATTTATTAGTGAAGATTGGGATAGTTTAGATGAGGATAGTTTTAAAAGAATATTTAAAGATTCAGCAGTAAAAAGAACAAAATATGTTGGTCTTAAAAGAAATATAGACCAAAACTAAAAGGAGTCAAAAATGGCAAGAATTGGAGTGGTTTTAGCAGGGTGCGGAGCTAATGATGGTGCAGAGATCCATGAATCTGTCATTACACTTCTGGCTCTGGACAGAGCTGAAGCGGAGGTGGTGATCATGGCCCCAGATATGGACCAGTTCCATGTAATTAATCATTTTAATGGAAATACAATGGAACCGGCAAGAAATATATTAGTGGAAGCTTCAAGAATAGCAAGAGGTGATATTGTTCCTGTTGGGACTGTTAAAGGCGAAGAACTGGATGGTCTGATCTTCCCGGGCGGTACAGGGATGTCAAAAAATATTTTTGATTATGCTATGACCGGTCCTGATTGTACTGTTATCAATGATGTGGAAAGATTGGTTCGTGAAATTATTGAATCAGGAAAACCTCTTGGAGCAATATGTATTGCACCTGTTATGGTCGCAAAAGTGCTTCAGAATATGGAAAGATCTGGAAAATTAACTGGAGGATACAATGAGAGCATTACTAAAGATATTCAATCCATGGGGATTGATACAGAAGAGGTGGGAGCAAAAGATATTGTAGTAGATCAAGAGAATAAGATCGTATCTACCCCAGCATATGTTGAAGCTGGTTCAATAAAAGAAACGGCTGAAGGAATAGAAAAGCTTGTTAAAAAAATAATAGAATTGACAGCATAGTGATTTAAAATACTTCACTTAGTCTTGTTTGATTGTAATAGATCCATTATATACTTCAATATTTATTGGGACAGTACCACCGCCGACCATTCCTTCTCCTGTAACCTTTTTTTCATCAATATTAATTAATAATGGGATTTCAGAATTGAGATCTTTTTCAGAAGACGCTTGGTATATGGTGCTTTTAATATTCCCAGCTAGACCTTCTGGGATATTTATTATAGCATCGCCTAAATGTGTCTCCATGTGAATACTCTTTTCTTTAATAAAGGAATCATAGATCAATTCTAGTTCAATATCACCGGCTGAAGTAAGGCAATCAACGCTACCTATTATTTTTTTCATATCAATATTACCAGATGATGCTTCACATGCCAATGAACCTACTAGTGAATCTATAATTATATGCCCTCCTGAGGTCATCAAGCTGATCTCACCGTCCAAATCTGAGACTTCAATATCACTTCCAGAACTTTTCATCGATATAATACCAGACATATTTTCACCTTTGATGGGACCGCCTGAAGTACGACAACCTATTTTTTCCCCTTCTATATTACTAAGGTTTATCGACCCTCCAGTCACCTGTACATCTGTGGTTCCATTTACTTGATCCAAATCAATATTTCCCCCTATAGATGACAAGTATATCTCTCCTCTTAAATCAATAACCCTTAGATCACTTCCAAGAGAATGGGCACGTATAATGCCTTCTGTATTTTTAATATTGATCTCACCACCATCAGTTATTGCATCTAATCGTCCTTTATATAATTCAATAGATATATCACCGCCTTTGGTCTCGAAGATCCCCTCACCGTTAATCCCATATATATCAATATCACCACCAATTAGTTTGATATTCAGATTTACATTTTTTGGAAATTCTAATTCGAATATACTTTCTATATGACCCCTATTTTGCGTTTTTTCTTCTCCCGAAATAATAACCAGCTCTTCATCTTCAGAATGAGTAATAAATGACCTGGCTAGTTTATGCACTTCTTCTATTTCACCCTCAGGTATTCCGTGTGCAATTCTGGTTATGATCAATTTTGCACCAGAACCTTCATGACCTTTTAGTTTTATATTACCTGAAATATCTTCAACAGAAAGAGTGTATGAACCATCATCTGGTATTTGATCAAATCTATATGTTTGTTTAATACGAGTAGATGAATTTCCACTATTTGTTATCTTTTTGGGCGCATAATAGCCATACAGATATGCTATAATCTGTATATAAAGTAGAATATAGATTTTTATTTTATTTTTCACTTCTTATTTCAATTTACATCTGTATCATAAACAAAAAAAGCCCCCTTAAAGGGAGCTTTTTATAGTTTAAAATGACTAATACTTAAAGCTCAGTTTCAGCTACAGTTTTTTTCACGGCTTCTAGTGTTTTGTTCAATTCAGTTTTTTCATCATCATTCAATGTGAATTCCAATATTTTTTCAACTCCATTGCTTCCAATTACAGTTGGCACACCAATGAAATATCCGTCTATACCAAACTCACCTTCACACAAAGAAGCACACGGTATAACTCTTTTCTTATCTCTAATATATGATTCAGCCATTTCAATTGCAGATTGAGCCGGAGCATAAAATGCAGAGCCATTACCAAACAACTTTACTATCTCACCACCAGCTACCCGTGTCCTGTCTTCGATCTCTTTTAGTCTATCAGCATTAATAAGGTCAGTGACAGGAACTCCACCCACAGTGGCAAGTCTAGAAATAGGCACCATTGTGTCACCATGCCCGCCTAATACCATACAGGTCACATCTTGGACGGAGTATCCAGTTTCCATTGCAATAAAGGCACGAAATCGTGCACTATCTAGTGCCCCAGCCATCCCAACTACCTGATTTTTTGGAAATTCAGATACTTTGTGGAATGCGTATACCATGGCATCAAGAGGGTTTGATATTACAATCACAAATGCATTAGGGGATTGTTCCTTTATGTTGTTTGCTACATCTTTCATTATACCTAAATTAATTTCAAGTAGATCCTCTCGATCCATACCAGGTTTTCTAGGAATGCCAGCGGTTATAATAAACACATCTGAATCTTTTACATCGTTCCAATCAGATGTGCCCATGATATTTGCATCATGGCCATCATGAGGTCGAAGTTGCATCAGATCAAGCGCCTTACCTTTAACCATGCCCTCAGCTTGTGGTATATCAAAAATAACCACATCTCCTAATTCCTTTTGAGCTGCCAATAGCGCTAGGTTGCCTCCAATTTGACCGCCACCTACTAATGTGATTTTTGTTCGTCCCATATTATTATCTTCCTCTTTAAAAAAAAACCCCCATTAGGGGGTTTTATGATCAATCGCTAGAAACGACTGTAACAATTTTTCGATTGCGCCCTTTTCTTCCAAATTGGACTACGCCATCTGAAGTAGCAAATAGAGAATCATCATTTGCACGTTTTACATTCACTCCTGGATGAAATTTGGTTCCACGCTGTTTTAGTATGATAGTTCCAGCAAGTATAGATTGTCCATCAGCAACTTTTAACCCAAGGTAACTTGGATTAGAATCACGTCCATTTCTTGAACTACCTTGCCCTTTTTTATGTGCCATAACTTATTCCTCTTCCTGTGATGATTTGTCAATAACAGGTTCTGCTTTTTTAGAAGCAGATTTTGCTTTGGGGGAAATAGATGCTTTGATCTTCTTTATCTCTAGATCTGTGAACCATTGACGGTGTCCATTTTTCCTTTGATATCCTTTGCGTCTTTTTTTCTTATAAACCAATATCTTTCGATCTCTCCCATGATCTATGATCGTGGCAGTAACTGAAGCGCCTGATACAGTAGGCGTACCGACCTCTGTATTTTTTCCATCGCTAAAAAGAAGAACTTCATTAAAAGTTAGAGTGCTACCTTCGTCTCCACTTTGTTTAGGTACACGAACCCGTGCTCCTTCTGAAGCTTTATATTGTTTACCTGATATATTTATAATTGCATACATAATTATTCCTGAAAAAGCCGGCGAATTTACTAGGCAGGGTTATCCTTATCAAGGTTCATTTCTTCTGTTACGTTTACACCATCTTTTGTACGTATAAAAAGAAATTCATCTTGAGCTACGTCTAAATTTGATTTGATCTTAAGATGAACAAAATTTTGCCACATAAGCCCACGTAAAATATGTTTTTTCTCTCCGCTAAGATATTCCGCATTGTGAGGATGGAGTTGTAACTCAAGTCTAAGAGATCGATGCTTACTTTTATACCTTCTTAGCCAATGATCAATTCTAGTGATCAAGGTTTCCTGAGAAATTATTCTTCCAGACCCATGACATGCAGGACACTCTTCACTCATTGAATCTAATAGACTTACTCTAATCCTCTGACGTGTCATTTCTAAAAGACCAAATTCTGTGATAGGTGCAACCGCAACTTTTGCCCGATCTTTTCTTAATTCTTTCCTTAATTCATGGTAAACCTTCTTTCGGTTTTCTTCAAATTTCATGTCAATAAAATCAATCACGATCAAACCAGATAGATCTCTTAGTCTTAATTGTCGCGCCACCTCTCTTGCAGCTTCAAGATTGATTTTCAATGAATTATCTTCATGCATTTTTTTACCTACAAATCGACCACTATTGACATCAACTACTACCATAGCTTCTGTTTTTTCAATGATTAAATAGGCACCACTTTTAAGCCAAGCTTTGGGTCTCATAAGTTTTTCAATCTCAGACTCTATTCCAAAGCTTTCGAATAGTGGAGCTTTTAGTTTATAAAGTTCAAGACGATCGAGTAAGCTAGGAGAAATATCCTCTAAGTATTTTTGAGTTTTCTTAAAAAGCTTTTTAGAGTCAATGATAATTTTTTCTACATCAGGTGTTAATAGATCGCGGACAACGCTTGAAGCAGTCTCTAAATCTTCATACACAAGGACTGGCGCATTATCACTATTTGCTCTCTGCTCTATTTTATTCCAATTATCAATTAATTGTTTATAGTCATTTTCAATATGCTCCTCGGATTTTCCTTCAGCGACTGTTCGTATAATAACACCAATATTATTTGTCCGAAGTTTTTGCGCTATCTTCTTTAATCTGCGTCGCTCGAATTTATCCCATATTTTTTTTGAGATTCCAATATAGCTAGCATTTGGGACAAGGACTAGGAGTCTTCCTGGCAATGCGACTTCAGTGGTTACACGGGGACCTTTGCCAGCGAATGGTTCTTTAATGACTTGTACATAAATTTCTTGATCTTTTTTGAGGTCGACCTCGATGTTATCATATTTGCCATTCTTATTGTTTCGGTTTCGCTTACCTTCATTTTCTTCTATGAGATATTCATCAGAGCCTATTTCAGAAAATGGTAGAAAAGCATTTAACTCATATCCTACGTCCACAAATGCAGCTTGCATACCAGGGAGCACATTTTCAACCTTACCCTTATATACATTTCCAACCATTCGATGGTTATCCTGCTTTTCAATATACACCTCTACTAATTGATTGTCTTCTTGAATAGCTATTCGGCTCTCACCCATGCTTTCATTGATAAAAATTTCTTTATGCATAGCTTACCTATATAGGTTTTCACACAGGTGTAAATAACCCTAGGATAGCTAACTAATTATCCAAAGGAAAACCTAACCTAGTGCAGGCTTCAATAGAAGCCAATATTATTATATGGGTTTTATAGAAGGAGGGAAAATTTTGGCCCTAAAAAGGGTGATATAAGTCGTGTAAAGTGCGTCAAAAAAATTATTGAAAACTTTGTCTTCCTTCAAATCCCAATTACTTGAAATTAAAGGATTTCTTTGATTCTATCAAAGGTTATAAACTCATAAGTTATTAACTGCATTAATAAAAATAAAAAATGACATTGAACATATTAATTCGAATTTTTATATCATTTTATTCTATTCTAGCAATAGGTTTTTCAAGGTCAGAAAGTATAGCTCTATGCGTATCTGTAAGTGGGCAACTAGAGAGAAAAGGTCAAGTGAGAAATGGAATAATTCGGAAAGGTGATCCAATATATCATGGTGACAAGATAAAGGTGGAAGACAATGAGTCCCTTTCATTTATGACCATATACGGAAGGGATATAGTCGATATTTATGAGAATTCAGTTATCAAGATCGTTAATGATAAGAATAATAGAAATGACTTCTCTGAAATGGCTCTTTTTGGTGGAAAAGTTATCATCAAAATGGATGAGAATGATGATAGAAGTTTTATTTTAAATGCGCCTACTGCAATTATTATTGCTGAAGGTTCTCACTTTATCGCTGAATATAGAGATGAGCTTCTTTTTAATAATAATACCTACTCAGTTTTTACTGTACTTGATGGAAGAATAAAAGTCCAAAATGTTAGATCTGGTAAAATAATATATGCTGATAAAGGCGAAACCATTATATCAACACGAGATGGAAAGTTTCTAGCGCTAGATACATTCAAGAATAGTGCCAAGATCATTGAGCACTTAGAGATGCATTAACAAATGGATTTGGGCCATATTATAGCTATTGGTGGAGGTGGATTTGGTCGCAATCCTAAACATAATAAGATAGAAAAATATATTTTATCCCAAGTTGATAAGAAAAAGCCAAATATTGTTTTTATACCGACTGCAAGCGCAGAAGACAAAGCTTACATTGTAAATTTTTATTCTTGTTTTACAAGTTTAGACTGCAATCCTTCACATATTAACTTTTTCCAGCGAACTCCTAGACTAGATAGTGTCATAAATAAAGCTGACATCATATACGTGGGAGGAGGCAATACAAAAAGTATGCTAGCTGTTTGGAGGGAGTGGAAACTGGATAAATTATTACTAAAAGCATACAAAAGAGGTGCTGTTTTATCTGGAGTAAGCGCTGGTGCAATATGCTGGTTTGAACAGGGGATCACGGACTCTTGGGCAAGTAATCTTAACCCAATGGAATGCTTGGGATTTCTTGCTGGTATGGCATGTCCTCACTACCAAGAGGAGAAGGATCGCAGACCAAGCGTGCATGAAATGCTAAAAAAAGGGACCGCAATGTCAGGTTATGCAATAGATGGAGGTGCTGCAATTCATTTTAAAAATGGGAAATATTATAGATCACTTCAGTTTTATCCAGAATCTAATGTTTATCATGTTTCTATTAATGAGGGCTCTGTTAAAGAAGATCTCATGGATATGAAACATGTCTAAATAGTTCAAACTATAGCTACCCTTCACAATCCTTTTAATCTCTTATTTTACTAATAAGGTTACAATTTTAACTAAATAAAATATAAATATTTAATATAATATTAATTAACGCTCAAACCGCTCATATTAGTTGCATATGTAACCA
Organism: uncultured bacterium; assembly: GCA_913020665.1. GTDB lineage: Bacteria > Fidelibacterota > Marinisomatia > Marinisomatales > UBA1611 > CACEUX01. The sequence continues at coordinate 7,927 of CAJVZI010000004.1, forward strand.
TAATTGTTATAATTTCTAATTATGACGAAAGAAGCATCTCTAAAATTTCATATGAGTATGGGTATGCTAATAAACTCAGCACACCGTGCCATGACCAAAAGATTTGTTCAAAATGCAATGAAATCTGGATTAGATATTTCTCTTGATCAGTGGATGGTCCTGGGCCCTATTTGGCAATTAGAATCTGCTTCTCAAAAAGAGTTGGGAGAAATAACTCTTAAGGACAAGACAAGTATAACCAGGTTAGTTGATATACTAGAAAAAAAGAATCTTGTTGTCAGAGTAGAAGACCAGATCGATCATAGAATTAAGCGAGTAATACTAACCAATGCTGGTAAACAATTATTTTTTGATGTTTTACCAATTATGGAAAAAACCAGAGAAGAGGTAAGAAAAGATATTTCTGACCAAGATATAGAAACATTTAAAAAAGTTCTTTCTAGTATAATAGTGAATCTTGAAGATGAAAAAGATAAACCATCATAAGCAAAGACCACTTTTCTTTTATTCGAACCTATTTTTTATTTTGTTCTTTGGTTGTGTTGGAAAGCAAGAAGTTCGTGTTGATAGTTTAGATATTTCAATACCTGATTCATGGGTGGCGCCACTTCCAGCAAGCCAAGAGGTCTCTGGCGATTGGTGGTCTGTGTTCGAGGATCCAGTTCTTGATACTTTTCTTGTGCAGTTGAGATCTAATAGCCCGGATATGAAAACCATTGTTCAAAATCAAAGAAAAGCGCTCTACAATGCAAAGATAAATGGCGCAGCTATTTATCCATCTTTTAATATGCTAGCAAGAGCTGATACCAATGTGCAAAATCTATCAGGTTTTGGATTTGCAGAATCATTCTTAAACACAGGCGATGGTTCTGACTCTTCAAGCAGCGATCAGCCTTCGAATGATGTTCTTAGATTCGGTAATAAGAATTTTAGCCTTGGATTAAACCTACAATGGGAAATTGATGTCTGGGGGCGATTATTAAATGGTCGCAAGGCTGCGTATAAAGATTATGAATCAGTCAATTATGACTTATCATTTTTACAATTTTCGACTCTGATTCGAGGTGCGCAATTATTTTTTAACGCGAAAGAGGCTGCTGCTCAATTAGAGTTATCCAAAGAATCATACCAGAGCCTGGTTGAGATAAGAGACCTTGTTAAAGAGCGATATGAAAAAGGTTTACGTCCTAGTCTTGACTATAGGTTATCAGAAACATCCGTATCAACTGCTATTGTTTCGATAGAAAATAGAAAAAATCTTCTCAGGTCATTAAATAGGCAAATTGAGACTCTCATAGGCAAATATCCATCAGGTATATTCGTTAAAGAACCAAATTTGCCAAATGTTTTACCATCAGCCTCGCTGGCGATACCAGCATCTGTAATTGAAAGAAGGCCAGACGTGCGCAGTCTGGTTTTAAAGTTGGAGGCTGCAGGCCACAGGGTTGCACAATCAAAAAGAGATCTACTACCAGGAATTACACTAAACGGTTCAGTTGGAACCTCAACGCAAGAAATTGAAAAGATTTTTGATAAGGATCATGGTGTATGGAATCTTGGTGTCAATGTTGCTGCGCCACTATTTAATGGTGGGCGCTTAAGATCGATCAGTAAAATTCAAGAGTCAAACTATGAAACTGCAAAACAAGAACTTGTCAAAGGTATACTTAATGCTTTCTCTGAGATAGAACAACTATTGGAGCAGAATCAGTCTCTGTCCATACAGAATAATGCCTTAGAGGTAGCGTTAAAGCAGTCAAAAGATGCATATGAGCTTTCCAAAGAGAGATATGATAAAGGTGTCACAACATTAGAATCAGTTTTAAATAGTCAGAGGCAATACAATTCCATTCAATCACAATATCTTACAATACGTAAGTATTCAATTGAAAATAGACTTTCATTGATATTGGCCATGGGTGGTGACTTTGAATTTGATGTCGCAGAATAACTAATTAGAGAAAAAAATGAAAAAATACTACGGTCCGGGATTTTTAATATTGTCTATACTTTTGGCTTTTTTGATGATAATGAACAAACCAACAGCAGTTATGGAGGAAAAGGATGAAAAAATTCCATACGTAAAAACACAAATGTTAATACCTCAGACAATTAATGCTCAAATATCATCCCAAGGATTCATAAAACCCAAATCAGAGTTAAATCTACTATCTCAGTTAAATGCAAGGGTCGAATGGGTCTCAGAAAAAATGGAGGAAGGGTCGAGTTTCAACCTAGGCGATACACTCATAAGGCTCGACCGACGAGATTATGAACTAGCACTGATAACCGCAGAAGCAAATGTTTTGAATGCAGAAGTGAATTTAGAAAGGGAAAAAGCGGAATCAGATCTTGCATCTAAAGAGTGGAATCGTGTTAAGGGCGGAACAGGTAGCGCGCTTGCGCTAAGGAAGCCACAACTTGCACAGGCAAAAGCTACGTTGGAAGCGGCAAGAGCAAACCTGGAAAGGGCACGAAGGGACCTAGATAGAGCAACATTTATTGCTCCATTTGATGGAAGAGTTCGCTCAAAAAATACCGATATTGGTTCAACTGCATTCCTAGGCAGTATGCTTGGGAATATTTATTCTACAGATAACTTTGAGGTTCAACTACCAATTGCAGACCAAGATGTCAATTTTACAGGACTAGATTTCAATGGCCTTCAAATACCAAAACAAAAACAGTTGCAAGTATCTTTCAAATTTGGCGAGCAGATAATTAATGGTAAAGTAATCAGAGCAGAGGCAGAGATTGACCCAAAAACTAGAATGTTGTCTGTGATTGCTAGTATCAGTAAAAATGAAGACAGAGAAGATCACCTTGTACTTGTTGGTCAATATGTACAAGCTACAATCTATGGCACTAAGGTTAATAATGTTTGGGTTATCCCTAGAAATAATATTAGAAATGACTTTCTATGGGTTGTCGATTCAAATATGGAATTAATGAAAAGACCAGTAAATGTATTAAGATATGAAAATGAATATGCCCTTGTAAGTGAAGGTATAGAAAAAGGCGACAGACTATTGCTTTCAAGGCTATCATCTCTGATCAATGGCCAAAAAGTAACTTACAGCATCGACTAATCAATATGGAAAAGTTAATACGCTGGTTTGTTAATAATAAAGTAGTCTCAAATCTTTTGATGATCTTGATCATCATTACAGGTGCAACAACTATTCCTATGTTGAAGATGGAAGTATTTCCAGAAATTGATTTGAATATTATTAATGTCACTGCTGTATATCCTGGTGCGACACCAACAGATGTAGAAGAGGCAATTTGCATTAAAATTGAGGAACGGTTACAAGGCTTAGATGGCGTTAAGAAGGTCACATCGAATGCATCTGAAAATGTCGGCAATGTCAACATTGAAATAATATCTGGTCAAGACCCTAATGAAATGCTTGACAAGATCAAAGCGGAGGTTGATGCAATAGATACGTTCCCTGAAAATGTTGAAAAACCTGTATGTAGAAAGATCGCCGGTTCGAATCCAGTTATTTCAGTAGCGGTACATGGTAAATTAGAGGATAATTCCCTAAATAAACTAACAGAGGATATCAAGGATGAGATTGATGGACTTCCAGAAGTCACCTTTACTTCCATAGTCGCAGATCTTGAAAGTGAAATTAAAATAGATATTAAAGAGAGCTCACTTAGAAAATACAATTTATCATTTCAGCAAATTGCTCAATCGATTAAAGAATGGTCTCTGAATATGCCAAGTGGCACGATCAAAACTAAAGATGGTGAAATTTTAATTAGATCAAATAGTCAAGGCTATTCAGTGTATGACTTTTCAAAAATTCCCATCATAATAAATTCAAATGGTTCAGTTGTTTATTTAGGCGATATAAGTGAGATAAAAGACACATTCTCTGATCAATTTGAGCTTGATTTTCAATTTAACGGAGACAAAGCAAATTTGATTACAGTATTTAGGGTAGGGAATCAAAATGCACTGGATGTCTCCGCCGCTGTTAAGGAATATGTTAATACTAAAAATGCAGAATTACCCGCTTCTGTACGTGTGACCGCATGGGACGATGAGGCGCGCATACTTAGTGGTAGAATTGAAACCATTATTCGCAATGCTCAACAAGGCCTCATACTTGTCATTATTGTATTGGCATTATTTTTAAAACCAAAATTAGCATTCTGGGTTTCCTTAGGAATTCCAATTTCTTTCATGGGCGGATTTTGGCTATTTGCACCATTGGATCTTTCAATTAATATGCTCTCTCTTTTTACATTTATCTTAGTATTAGGTATTGTTGTAGATGATGCAATAATTGTTGGAGAGAATATTGCTTTATTCAAAGAGCGTGGAATGGATGCTGCTGATGCTGCTGTAAAGGGTGCTACACAGGTTGCAAAGCCAGTATTTTTTGCAGTTCTGACTACGATGGTGACCTTTTCGCCAATGTTAGCTGTTGAAGGTGAAATCGGTTCGATCTGGAGAATATTTCCGTTAGTAGTAATGTCGGTTTTGGTCTGGTCTTTGATTGAGAGCCTAACAATTCTTCCTTCTCATCTCGCGCACAGTAGCGATGAAGAACCCAAGATCCCATTACTACTTACTATCTCAAACAGTTGGGGCTATGCACAAAATAGAATAATCAGTGGTCTTAATTATGTAAAAGACCAGATATATAAACCTATACTGGTCAAGGCAGTTTATCATCCATTTTCGGCACTTTCGATTGCTGGAGGCATATTTATATTAACGATTGGAATAATGTCAAGTGGTATACTAAAATTTTCATTCTTTCCTGCCGTTGAAGATGACCTTGCAATCGCAACAATTGAATATTCATCCGGGACACCGATCGAAGTAACTAGAGAGGGCTTTGAAAAACTTGAAGAAGCTGCAAGAATTTTAGAATCTCAGTTAATTGAAGAATTTCCAGACCAGGCTGTCATAAAGAACAGATTATCAACTATAGGTTATTTACCGATGCTAACAAAGACTTCTCGTGGCCCAGGTAATTTGGATGCTCTTTTTGTGGGATCGAATATGGCTGAGGTTGCACTTGAACTTGCGCCCTCAGAAAATCGCACAATCAGTACAGAAGAGATCGTACGAAAATGGAGAAGCATCATGCCTGAGATTCCCGGTGCTAAGGAATTATCATTTAAATCAGATCTTTTTTCTGCTGGTGACCCAATAAATATTCAATTGTCTAGCAAATATATTGATGATCTCATTTTAGCAAAAGATGAGTTAAAGGCTCAGTTAGTAAGATTCCCTGGTGTATTTGATGTTAGTGATACATACAATATTGGAAAAGAAGAGCTGTCAATTGATCTGTTACCTGCTGCAAAAAATTATGGAGTGAGTATGATGATGGTTGCTACTCAAGTAAGGCAAGCTTTTTATGGTCTAGAGGTGCAAACTATACAAAGAGGAAGGAATGAATTGAAGGTCATTATTCAGTACCCAGAAAATGAGAGATCTGCAATTTCAGACTTGGAGAATATGATGATCCTCACGCCTACAGGTTCAACCATTCCTGTTAGACAGATAGCTCGATTAGAAATAGGAGAGGGGTTAGCTTCTATTGAAAGAAAGAATCGAAAAAGGTCTATAAATGTAACTGCAGACGTTGATCTGACAGTTACAAATGGTAATGAGGTAATAGCAACAGTTATGGGCTCAATTATGCCTAATATCCTGCAGCGATATAACTCAGTAGCATACTCCTTAGAGGGAGAGCAACAAGAACAAGGAGACAACCTTCGTAGCTTAGGGAAAAATTTCCTCTTAGCAATGATCGTTGTATACATGTTACTTGCAATCCCGTTTAAATCATATTTTCAACCTTTGGTAGTGATGTCATCCATACCTTTTGGTATTACTGGAGCAGTATTAGGACACATCTTACTGGGATTGAACTTATCGGTGCTTTCTATGATGGGTATTGTTGCATTAACTGGCGTTGTTGTTAATGATAGTTTGGTCATGGTAGATTTTATCAATCGTTACAGAACAGAAGGGAATAGTATCAGTGATGCTGTATTAGAAGCAGGTCCAAGAAGATTCAGGCCCATTTTTCTTACATCATTGACAACTTTTGTAGGACTTATCCCGCTGATATTAGAAAAAAGCACGCAGGCCAAGTTCATGATTCCAATGGCTGTATCATTATCTTTTGGAGTCTTATTTGCAACTGCGATCACTTTATTATTGGTCCCAGTATCATATTTAACTCTTGAAAAATATATATTAAAAACGGAGAAAAAATAATGAAAGTCGCACTCATTGGTGGGACAGGTTACGTTGGTTCTTACATAACTGATGAACTCATAAATAACGGCCATACCCCAAAACTTTTAGTAAGAAATGGTTCAGATCATAAGGTCATGCAGCCTGAGAAATGTGAGGTCGTCCATGGAGACATTGAAAATGATGATGCAATTGGTATGACACTCGAGGATTGTGATGCCATTATCTATTTAATTGCATTGATAAGAGAGTTTCCTCAGGATGGTCTAACCAATGAGAAATTGCAATTTAAAGGGACGGAAAAAGTGATTAAGATCGCAAAAGATAAAGGTATAAAGCGATTTTTATTAATGAGCGCACTTGGTGCAAATCCACATCCGGAAAGTTCCAAGTATATGCAAGCGAAATACTTGTCAGAACAAGCAGTAAAGAATTCAAAATTAGATTGGACGATCTTTCGACCTTCTTCGCTTTTTGGAGACCCTAGGGGATGTGGCAGGCCAGAGTTTTGTATGATGCTAGACAAATTAATGCTTAGTCTTTTACCATATCCAAAATTTCTACCATTCCCTGCACCATCCTTTTTTACCGGTATGAACCCACTTGATGCGGGCGATTATAGTCTTTCAATGATTCATGTGAAAGATGTTGCAACCATTTTTATAAGATCTTTAGATGATGAGTCTACTTTTAGACAAACACTAGAAATCGGTGGTCAGAGGCCTGTAAACTGGAATGAAATTGTGACCTCTATTGCAAAAGTAACGGGAAGAAAGGTAATAATGGTACCTGCTCCATTTTTTGTTATATCTTTCATTGCTGGAATACTTGATAGGTTCAAATGGTTTCCAGCGGGTAAAGATCAGTTAAATGACCTTGTAAGGGGTAACGTATGTGATTCAACAGAATTATTAAAAAAATATGATATTGAACCCATTCCATTTGATATCAAAAATTTAAAGTATATATCAGGATAAATTTTATGAGATATTTTATTTTTATTTTATTTCTAATTACCCATTTGGGTGCCCAGTCCACAATCATATCTGGTTTTATTAGCGACTCTTCTTCCGGCGAGGCACTGATTGGTGCAAATGTGATTCTGCAAGAGACCGGTCAGGGAATGGCAACTGATATGAATGGTTATTATGTCATACAAGATATATTGCCTGGAGACTATGTCTTAATGGTCTCTTATGTTGGTTTTAGCCTGAGAAAAGAAAAACTGACCATTACTGAGGGCGAATCCATTAAGTTAAATATCGCTTTATTAGAGGAAGTAGTTGAACTATCACAAGTTGAGGTCACTGCTGAGCAGCTCCAGAGAAAGGCAAATATACAGCCTAGTAAGATAAACCTTAGCCCAAGAATGATGAAGGCCGCGCCTGCTTTAGCCGAGCCTGATCTTTTCAGAACTATACAAGCTCTTCCTGGAGTATTAACAACATCTGAATTCAGCACGGGTTTAGTTATAAGAGGTGGAAATACCGATCAAAACCTAATTCTGTTAGATGGTGTAACAGTATATAACCCATCACATTTGGGTGGAATATTCTCAAATTTTATTGTGGATGGTGTAAAAGAGGCCGAACTAATTAAAGGTGCCTACAATGCAGAATATGGTGGTAGGCTCTCTGCTGTTCTCAATATTATTAGTCGTGAAGGAAATCAAAAAAAGTTTGAGGGGAAAGCAAATCTATCACTTCTCTCAGCACAAACCACGCTGGAGGGTCCATTTTACAAGGGAGCATGGGTCTTATCAGGACGCAGGACTTATTTTGATCAAATATTTAAGAATAATCCCAACATCCCACCCTACTATTTCTATGATATTCAGAGTCATGTATACTCTGATATCACTGCGAAAGATAGATTATCGCTCAGTTTTTACAATGGGATAGATGATCTATTATTTGGGACTTTTGGACTTGCTGGTCGTTGGGGTAATAGTACCTTAAGCACCCAATACAGGCGAGTCTTTTCTGAAAAACTGATTGGTAATTTTTTATACGCTAATAGCTTATTCTTTACAGAATTTGGTCTAGGTGGTTCCAATGGATTAAACAGTGATAATCAGATAGATGATGCAACAGTAGCAGTAAACTTTTCTTGGTTTAAATCATCTGAAAACACAGTCAAATTTGGTGCTCAGCTGAAAAACCTTGGCTTTTTATATACAAACACATTTGGAGATTCGCTACAGTTTAAAATTGAAACGAAACCAAAAGAGTTTGCTAGTTATGCAAAATTGAAATATTCACCATCTGAAAAATTTATTCTTGAACCTGGTGTGAGAATAAATATGTATAATGTATACAGCGACTCAATTTTTCCTGACCTTCGACTTGGTATGAAATATTTACTAAATGATGATAGGTATCTGAATTTTTCATTAGGGAATTACCATCAGTTCATTGCGACATTTCAGGATGATTATAATCCAACGATCTTAGACCAATGGATAGCGGTTGATAATAGTATTGCACCTGCTAAGTCATCTCAAATAGTATTAGGATATGAAGAATATCTTAATAATCTGTATAAGCTTCAGGTTGAGGGTTACTATAAAGATATAAAAAATCTATTTACTTTTGAAGAGTCTAGAGCAACTACTGATGAGGCTGTCTCTGATTCAGTTTTATCTGACATCGTAACTCCATCTAATGGTTATGCTTATGGTCTAGAGTTATTTGCACAAAAAATGAGCGGCAGACTTAGTGGTTGGTTAGCATATACTTTTTCTGTATCAAGAAAATCAATGAATAGTATTTTCTATGATAAAAGTGAAGAATATTATAATAGCTGGGACAGGACACATTCATTCAGTGCTCTTGGTAATTACATATTTAATAATAAGTGGGATATGAATTGGAAATTATCTCTGCAATCTGGACAGGCATATACTCCCATAATTGGTTATTATAATCAGATCTTACCAGAGAGCCCTGATGAGGTCTTTAGGACAATACCAGGTACTAGAAATTCAGCTAGGTATTCTCCATATAGTAGATTAGATCTTGGGTTTGTATACCATACTAAAATTTTTGGATCAAAAATGGATATATATGTTCAGATAATAAATGTTTTTAATAGAAAGAACACGTTTAGAAAATCATATAGTGTAGGAAGTACATACAATGGCATTGATGATGATGGAGATTGGGATGAAGAAAAACATGATTCCAATGGAAATGGAGAGCCTGATGTTGGCGAGGTTAATGTAGATGAAGCAGACGAAGGAAGGCTTCAAGTCAATGATATTAGCTTATTTCCAATCATTCCTACAATTGGTTTTAGCTGGGAGTTTTAAATGCATAAAAAAATAAAATTAGCAATTCAAATATTGTCTTTTTCATTCATAATACAATCATGCTCATTTGATGATGATACTATCAATTATGAGGAACAGCTTGTTGTATTTGCATCAATTAATGCAGGATTTCCTGTTTATGATACTGTATTTGTATCTAGAACAGCAGACGTTAATGAATCGGTAGATTCAGAAGATCTCTATATTGAGAATGCAAATGTAGAGCTTATCAATATCGCAGACGGTTCAAGATTAAATTTTTATTCACTTGGGAATGGTAGATATTATCCAATTGATATGACCATGCAGAATGCGGATTCTATCTTCAGCTATTGGCTTGATTATATTATCAGCTCTGGCACTACTTATAGATTAGTAGTTACACATGAAGAAGACTCTGTCATCGCTGAAACTAATGTTCCAGAAAAAATAGAAATTGAATCAGCAGAAATGTCAGAATATATATGTCCAGATGGAAGTACTGAGCCTGTGAGTATAATTGATGTAAATAATCTAGAAAATTTGTCCTTCGCACAAATGTTATCCTTATATCAAAATCCAGTAGAATATATTGAGCAAAATAATTTAAATGTAGACTCAGTAGAATTTAAAATTGGAGATTGTTACACTAAGAGTTTTGCCAGTGCTCCAATGTTCGGGGTAGATTATAACCAAGATGATTATAACACCATCCAAATCATCTCTAATGCCCTAGGATCAAATGTAGTTGGTTTAGAGCCATTTACCGACGAAAATCAGAATGGCGTTTTTGATGAAGGTGAAAATTATTCTGATAGAAACAGGAATGGATTGAGAGACAGCTGTTATATAAATTTAATTTATAGTGACGAGAAGGGTCTTTTTGATAATGATAGCTTAGATTATAATTCATTAGCTAATATTTGGAAAAATCCCTTGAAAAGGGGTGCCGCTGATGGGACATGGCGCGAGAATAGTCCATACAGAAATAATCCTTGGCTGTGGAATGTAGATATTTCTCCCTCGCCAATCATGTGGTTGTATTTCGATTATTATGGCTATTATATGATGACCTTTAAATCAACAAGTGATTCATATTTTAATTACTTCCAAGGAGATCCTGTAGGTCAAAATATTTATTTACTACCAGCTTCTAATTTTGAAGGAGGGCTCGGAGTTTTTTATAGTTCTTCCTCAACATCTTTTATAGTAAAGGTAATAAATAGCCTTGAATAAGATAGATTGTTAAAGAAAAGTAGCCCGTAGGAGAATCGAACTCCTGTTGCCAGGATGAAAACCTGGAGTCCTAACCACTAGACGAACGGGCCAAAATGATAATTCTTATAGTAAGAGAGTGGCGAGAAATTTATAATTTTAGAAAAGACTTCACCAACCCATTTTTTTATAGTTCTTTTATTTATCTGATGTGTCTAAAATATCAAGTAACTGTCCATTTTGATGGAGTTCGATTGTTATATCTGCACCACCAATCAGCTGTCCTTTAACAAACAACTGAGGTATTGTAGGCCAGTTAGAATGTTCACTTAGTTTAATCCTTATTGATGGATCTTCTAACACATTAACATCTTTATAATTAACACCATAGTGATTCAAAATCTGTACTACTGAATTTGAAAAGCCACACATTGGCATATCTTTTGTCCCTTTCATATAAAGAATGATTGGGTTTTCATTTATATCATTTATTATTTGTTGTTTTAAATCCATTCTAATCTCTTAATTTTATTCTTTTGTTAGTTTAATGCCTTTGAATGAGCATGCCTTACAATGATAGTGTTTTACACTTGTCCAATAAATAAAGCCCATTACCTTATGTTGCCAGCTTTTACGTATTCTATTTAATGATTCACCACACTCTGGACAGTTTGATAATTCAGAGAACCGTTCAATCATTCTCAGTCTCCACCGCTCGGCTATTAAATATATTACATATATTATGAGACTAATACCTACTATATCTGATACTTCAAATTGTTTGATTAGAAATAGGATGCTATCTCTTGTCCATTCAATCCCATTACCGATTGAAAAAAATATTAGTCTTATAAAAGTATATATATAATGTTTGATCTCTAGTTCTTCTACTAGTAAAAAAATCCCCAATGCAAATAGAATCACTACTTTTATTTCAAAGCTATATTCTACTAAAAATGGTTGGTGCCTTGGCTTGGCAATTCCTTTTCGTTTTTTTGCCATCACTAATTCTAATTAAAAGGTACTAGAAAAAGAAATAGATACTTCAATCATCAATGACCAAAATAATAAATTAAAACTATAAGATAAATTGTTAGTGATGGTCACTTCCTAGTAAACTTGATTAATTATTTGGCGATATTGTATGAAACTTATTTCTTGGAATGTGAATGGAATCAGGGCAGCTGTAAAAAAGGGGTTTCTAGATTACTTAGATTCTGAACAACCGGATATACTTTGTATTCAGGAATCTAAAGCACATAAAGAGCAGCTTTCGTCCGAGATAATTGAGGATCATGGATATCATACTTATTGGCATTCTGGAATAAAAAAAGGTTATAGTGGTGTTGCAACTTTTTGTAAAAAAGAACCGCTCTATATACAAGAAGGGTTAGGAATAGAAAAATATGATAATGAGGGACGCGTCCTCATTACTGAGCATGAAAACTTTTTATTATATAATATTTATTTTCCAAATGGTCAAAAAGATGAAATACGTTTACAGTATAAATTAGATTTTTATGATGATCTACTACCAATTATTAATGAGCAGGTAGAGTCAGGGAACAATGTTATAGTAACAGGGGATTGGAATACTGCACATCGCCCTATCGATCTTGCCCGTCCTAAAGAGAATATAAACACATCTGGCTTTATGCCAATTGAGAGAGAGAAGCTGGATATTTATGTTTCAGAGGGTTGGGTAGATACGTTTAGGTTATTTCATAGTGAACCAGATAGATATTCTTGGTGGACCTATCGATTTGGAGCTCGAGAAAGGAATGTTGGCTGGAGAATAGATTATTTTTTTATCAATAAGGATATGGTAGATCTTTGTATTGATGCAGATATACATCATGATGTCTTAGGATCGGACCATTGTCCTGTCTCTTTAATACTTGATATTTAATTTTCGTTTGTCTTATTTAATCATTGTTGTTCTGTGTAGTTATCTTTTTGGGATGTTCAATCCAATAATGGAAATTGATGCTATGCAATACGCATCAATGAGTCGCGAATTATTGAGAGGTGAGAATTTTCTTCACTTATTTGATAATGGGAAAGCGTATTTGGATAAACCTCCAATGATCTTTTGGATGACAGCCTTATTTTTTAAGATTATTGGTGTGTCTGAATTTGTCTATAGGCTGCCGTCCATTATTTTCTCATTATTTGCAATTTATTCTACATTCCAACTCTCTTTACTTTTTTATTCTAAAAATGTAGCAAAAATTGCAGCACTTATCCTCGCCTCATGTGAAGCTTTTTTTATTATGAATGCTGATGTTCGAACAGATATATACATGATTGCACCTATGGTGGCTGGTATATGGCAATTGTCAGCGTATTTTAAATACCAGCAAATTAAAAATCTTATCTTAGGATCAATTGCAATTTCATTTGCTATGATGGGTAAAGGACCAATTGGTTTGGTTATTCCAGTTATAGTGATTGGTGCAGATCTAATAATAAGAAACAATATTCATCAAATATTTGATAGGAATCTTATTTTAGGATTGTTAGTTATTTTATCCTTTCTTTCTCCTATGTCCTACGGGCTTTTTACACAGTTTGGAGTATATGGTCTAGAATTTTTCTACTGGAAACAAAGTTTTGGTCGCATAACAGGAGATAGTAACTGGAGTAATGATACTGGCCCTTTCTATTTATTAAATGTTTTTCTTTATGCATTCCTTCCATGGACATTCCTTTTTGTCTGGGCCTTTGTAGAACGCACAAGAAATATTATTAATGCCCTTAAAAGTAGCTCGCACTTAGAATCTATTTCTTATTTTGGATTTCTAATACCATTGGTCATACTTTCATTATCTAATTATAAACTACCTCATTACATATATTGCGTTGTACCATTTGCATCGATTCTTACAGCATCAAAAATTGATCAATGGCATGAAAAATATAAGTTGATATTTTTTGTACAGAATGTAGTCTCAATTCTGATGCTTGCATTGGTATATGGAATCATCATCTACTCTTTTTCTATAAATGTTAACCTATTTATTTTACCTGTATTGACTATAATTGGTTTTACAATATTATTTTCAAATTCATCAAATGATGTAGACACTAGGCTATTCATACCAACAATTGCAGCAACGATACTGTTCAATTATGGACTAAATCTTTGCATCCTAAAACAGATATTAAACTATCAGGCGCCTGTGCAAGCTGCTAAATATATTTTAGAACAAGATCTGAATTATGATACTATCTATCTGTATAATGAAAATGAAAAGGCAAAAAGTAGATCTTTTAATTTTTATTTAGATACAGATACAAAACATATTGATGATACATATTTTGATGGTTTTACCATACAAGATTCAATGTTGGTTTACACAGATGAAAAAGGGTACAATGAGTTATTAGAGCTCAGTAATAATGTTAATATATTAAAGACCTTTATGTCTACACGAGTTAGTAAAATAACCATAAACTTCTTAAACCCAAATACTCGCTTAAAAAGTCTAAAAAAGAAATATCTATTAAGATGTGCATAATATAGATAATCATTTATAATCATTGCTCGTATGAAAAAAAATAATCAAACCCTATCCCTGTCTGTTGTCATCCCAGTATACAATGAAGAACAAACCATTAAAACTGTTATTCGTACTGTCTCAAATTCAAAAATTGTAAATGAAATTGTTATTGTAGATGATTGTTCAGTGGATAATAGTGTACCGATAATAAAGGATACAATCGATAAAATGTTGCAAGAAAAAACTCATCTAAATATCCTTTTTTCTCAAAATAAGAGAAATCTTGGTAAGGGAGCATCTCTGAGAGCAGGATTTAAATTAGCTACTTGTGATGTAATTGTTATCCAAGATGCAGATCTAGAATATGACCCTGGTGAATATGAACGCTTGATACAGCCTATTATTGATGGGAATGCAGATGTGGTCTATGGAAGCCGTTTTATTGGTGGTACACATCGCGTGCTATACTTTTGGCATTACATGGGCAATAAAATGCTCACTCTAATGTCTAATATGTTTTCAAATCTAAACCTAACAGATATGGAGACATGCTATAAAATGTTCAGGAGAGAGATACTAGATAAATTTGATTTGAGATCCAATAGATTTGGATTTGAGCCAGAGTTTACAGCAAAAATAGCGAAGGCTAAACTACGCATTTATGAATTGCCAATTTCATACTATGGGCGTACATATGGAGATGGTAAAAAAATAACATGGAAAGATGGAATAGCCGCTATATTTCATATAATAAGGTTTAATCTGACAATTAGATCAATGATATATATGTTATCAATTATTTTAATATTCGCATATATAATATTTATCGCCTATAGTTGATTCTATTTTAAAAAATTAGTTCTGGTATTATTCTATCTGAATAAAGCATTCCTTTCTGAGTCAAAGAAATAATGTCGCTAGCACTCTGAAAACAATCTGGATACTTCTTGCTAACAAGTACAATCTTTTTTTGAAATTCTTTTTGATGATCAACTGGTATCATATTGATATCAACCCCTTTTCTCATTCTTAATCCAAAACCGATCAGTTCATTTAGATGGTCAAATAATTCTATCCTTTCAATTTTTGATATCGGTGATTTTTCAGTTCTAATACGTTCTATATATTGATCGAGGGATCGAGCATTATTCCAACGATGAATACCATCAAACCCATGTGCAGAAGGACCAAAAGCAAGATATGGGTCAATGTCCCAATAATGAAGATTATGCCTACATTCAAAGCCTGCCTTTGAAAAGTTAGATATCTCATATGGTTGATAACCATTGTATGATAAAATATCATGTGTTTTTATAAACCATTCACCTCCTTGACGATCACTGGGCATTGATATTTTATTATTATAGACCATTGAAAAAAGGTCAGTTCCTTTTTCTACAGTTAGGGCGTAGGCTGAAATATGCTCAGGCTCCATTTTAATGATAGTGCTTAGATCCTGCTCCCACATATTTAATGTTTGATTTGGAATAGAATATATTAAATCACAGTTAATATTATTAAAACCTGATGCTCGAGCATTATTATATGTTTCAAATACTTGTTCTTTACTATGTATCCTGGTAAGAAACTTTAATAGCTGCGGTTGTAAAGATTGGACACCAATCGATAGTCGGTTAATACCCATGCTTTTAAGGTCTTTTAAACGGTCTTTTGGCGCTTCTCCCGGGTTAGCTTCTATTGTGAATTCTTTCACATTTGAAAGGTCATAGCTTTTATTTAAACATGATAGAATTCTATCAATGTGGTTTGCTTTTAATAGACTTGGTGTCCCACCACCTATAAATATCGTATCAAATTTCCAATCGGATACATCTGTTGTACAATTTTTGATTTCCCAACACATTGCCTCTACAAATTGTGGAATTGCATCTTCACGATCAGTGATGGAGTAAAAATCACAATACATACATTTAACGGCGCAAAAAGGAATGTGTATATATATTCCAGCGTACTTCATTAATAAATTTACTTTTTATTAAATCGCTATTTTTAAATAATCTTTTTTATATGATTTTTTATAATCATGGCTGAAATTTAACTTATGAGCATAAGGATATCGCGTGTCGCCTCTAATAAGGAGTATGAGGCCTGTCTTTCTATAAGGAGAAAGGTCTTTATAGAAGAACAGGGTATATCTGAGTCCATTGAGATGGATGATGATAGGATTGATGCAACTAACTTTATAGCTTTACTTGATGACCATTTTGCAGGTACTGCACGTTATCAAAATACCAGTCATGGAATAAAGTTAGAAAGGTTTGCGGTGCTTCGATCCTATAGGAACCTTGGAATTGGAAAAGCATTAGTTAAATTTATGCTTGATACTATTCATGGTGATGAAGAAATATACCTTCATGCACAAGAAGCAGTAGTAAAATTTTATCTCCCACTAGGATTTAAAAAGATTGGAGAACGATTTTTTGAGGCTGGTATTCCTCATTGGAAGATGGTAAAAAAATGAAAAAACAAAAAGTTAATATCAAAAGAATAACTGAATTCATTAAACCAGAATGGTTCTTTATGACCATTTCAATAATCAATGGACTCTTTTATGTTATTTTCAATGCTATCTCAATATGGTTAACAGCATCGCTAGTAAATAATGTATTGATCGACTTTGATAAGCTAGTCCAAAATCAAAAACAATTATTGGCAAATACGTCTCCTACCATTAATGAAAAGATCAAGATATTGGTAAACGAATTTATTTTGCGTGATACAAACATCGAGACCCTAAGAGTACTTTGTTTTTCAATCGTATTGATCTTTATACTAAAGAATATATTCCTTTATCTTAAGAACTTGTCAATGTCATTTGTTCAATTAAGGATCGTAACACAATTAAGAAATCGTATTTACGCACATTTGCAATCACTTTCACTTTCATTTTTTTATAAAAGAAAATCTGGCGATCTATCTTCGATCATAATACATGATGTTAGCATGCTGAACCAATCGATTGGTACGACCTTTCAAAAGATCATAGTAGAACCAATAAATATTTTAGCGTTTACTACCTTGTTATTCATTATCAGTTGGAAGTTAATGTTGGTTGCTTTATTAATTATTCCATTATCTCAGCTCGTTATTCAATACATTGGGAAGAGCATAAGGCGTAAAGCTAGACGAAATACAAAACAGATAGGCGGTATATTGAGCATAATAACTGAAAATCTTACCTCTACCAGAATTGTAAAAGCATTTGCAATGGAAGCCCATGAGATAGATCGGTTTAATAATGAATCTTGGAAATATTTTGGATTATTATTTCGTTCTGCAAAATTACGTTTAACCTCCTCACCTATTATAGAAACTATCGGTGTATCTATGGCTGTTTTACTATTGTGGCTTGGAGGATCTGAAGTGATCATTGGTTCAGCACTTTCATCTGAAGATTTTTTAAGATTTATGTTTTTATTATTCTCTATGTTAGGTCCGATCCGTTCATTGAGCAATGTCCATATTACGCTTCAGAATGGATATGCATCAGCCGAGCGCATTTTTGACATACTAGATGAAAAAACTGATGTCACCGATTCAGGTGATTATGAGATCGAGCATTTAAATGAAGGTTTAAAATTTGATAACGTAAGTTTTAATTATGGTGAAGGTTCATTCAAATTATCCAAAATAAGTTTTGAAATACCGAAGGGGAAAACAGTTGCTTTAGTAGGTGCAAGTGGATCTGGTAAATCTACTATAGCTGATCTAATTCCTCGATTTTTTGATATATTAGATGGTTCCATCTACGTAGATGGTAAAAATATTAAAGAATATAAACTTAGATCATTAAGGAGAATGATGGGTATTGTTACCCAAGAGACCATTCTTCTAAATACATCTATTCAAGATAATATTACTTATGGTAGCGATCTAGATGAAAAAAAGTTGATCGAAGCAGCGCAAGGAGCAAATGCTCTTGAATTTATACACACCCTAGAGGATAAATATGAGACATTAGTTGGGGAAAGAGGGGTTAAACTATCAGGTGGACAACAGCAGCGAATTGCAATTGCTAGAGCAATTTATAAGAATCCATCGCTACTGCTTTTAGATGAGGCTACTTCAGCTCTAGATACTAAGTCTGAAAGATTGGTTCAGAGTGCTCTGGATAATTTGATGGAAAATAGAACAGTACTAGTAATAGCACACAGGCTATCTACCGTCAAGAATGCAGATACTATTATCGTATTGGATAATGGTGAAATAGTTGAATCAGGTACACACGAAGAACTTTATAATTTAAATGGTATCTATTATAACCTTTATAATATTCAATTTGATAGCTGATCATTAATTAATTCTACTAGCTTATTATCAAAAAATGGGTAAGAAATATTCAATACTTTTCGACAGTTATCACTTATATCATCTCCCTCAATTTGAGCCACTAATTGATCTATTAGAAAATGACGGTAGGTTTGAAATCTATCATTCAACATCAAGAGAAATTAAAAAAGAGGAATATGAGCTTACTAAATCAGTTTTAATAAATAAGCCTGGGAAATTTATCTCTGGAGCAACAGAGAATGAGCGCCAAGGAAAGATAAAGGACCTAGATCTTGATGTATTTATTTGTGGGTGGTCTCGTTATGATATACAAAATTTTGTTAAACAAAAAACACTAGTAGGAATGATATACCATGGGATAGGTATTAAACCTTCTTACTGGCGAGACAACCACGAACGGCTAGATATAAGATTTGTAGAAGGACCTTATAGGATAGATCAGCTTAGAGAAAAAGGTATTAAAACAGATCTTGCACTGACTGGCTTTATAAAATTAGATGGATTATTTAAGGAAGATGTAATAGATGTTAGTTCTTTAAAAAAGAGATTTAGTATTGATGATAATAAAAAGACCATACTGTTTGCTCCTACTTTCTATCCAAGCTCAGCGGAGCCTATAGGGCTTAGATTAGGTGAGTATACTAGGGATTATAACTTATTGATCAAACCGCATCTATGGACAACTTTCAAAAACAAGTTTGCTGATGTTGATCATAGTGTACAAAGAAAATTATTCTCCGATCTTATAAACAAATATGATCATATCCATCTTATCCCTCCTGAATTCTATAATATTACTCCATTTTATATGATTTCAGATCTTCTCTTGACCGAGGCAAGTAGTACAATATATGAGATGTTAGCATTAGAAAAGCCGGTAATAGTTAATAGGTTTTTTAAATTAAGACTATCTCATCGTATTTTTAAATGGAGGCTATATAAGAGAAGATTGAATCAAGAAATGGAGAGGGATATATCAGACTTTTGTTTTGAAGCAAATAACCCAGATGATCTGCCAAAAATAATTGAATATGCCATGAATAATAAAAAAATAAAATTAAAGCAAATGCATCAATACAAAGAAAAGATGCTTTTTAAACTTGATGGAAATGCTGCAGTTAGAGCTAGGGATGAGATTCTTTCAAGACTTAAAGAAAATTAAATTTTGAAAAAAGTACTTTTCGAAACTCATCATTTATACTATTGGCCAAATTTTTTGCCAATTCTACAAGAATTAAAAAAACGCCAAAATTATATAATACATGTTTCTATGCCGCGGCGTTTATCTCTAATCCAGCAACATATTTTAGAAGAATTATGTAAAGAAAATGACATCTCATTTATTTCATCTGCAAATGAACAAGGTCGCATTAAGAAGATTTTAAAAGAAGCTTATGATATAATAATTGTTGGGAATGTGGGCCAATTGAATAAGATAATATTACCTGAAACGATCGCAGTTATGGTTTACCACGGAATTGGCCTGAAGCAATCTTATTATACTGATATTGATGACCGTATAAATTTAAGAGCAGTAGAATCTTTAGATAGAATGAATGAGCTAAAAGGTCACGGACATAAAAATTTAGTTTTAACAGGGTTTACTAAATTGGATCGGTTACATCATTTTGCTAATGAGAGCATAAATCTCATAAAGAATGACTTGGAATTAAACCTTAATAAGAAAACCATATTATATGCTCCTAGTTTTTACCCTACGTCAATTGAAAAGATCAGCCCCTATTTAAGCGACCTTTCTCAAGACCATAATATTATAATAAAGCTTCATGCATTTAGTTGGGAACAAAAAAAATACCACTATCAAAATATTTTATTTATTGAGTTATCTAAGGTATGTAAAAATATTCATTTATTGCCTAATGAAGTATTTGATATAATCCCTTATTATATGATTTCAGATATATTGATCACGGATATTTCATCAACTATGTTTGAATACTTGCCTTTAGATAGACCAATTATTCAAGCAGAATGTTTCTCATTAAAATTGAAACATAGAATATTCAGTCAACGTTTTTGGAGGAAAATGGATATAATAAGACAAGAAAATATCGATTTTACTTATAAAATATTTGATCCAGATAATCTAATGAGTAGAGTATACTATGCTTTAGATAACATAGATGAAATGTCAGAAAATAGAAAAAAAGCCTGTCAGCATTACTTGTATAATAATGATGGGAGAGCCTCATTTAGGCTTGTAGAAGCAATAGAAAAATATTGAGATGAGAATAGGAATATACAGCCCTAATTGGATAGGGGATGCTGTCATGGCGCTTCCATTCATTGAACAATTAAGAATAAAGTATCAGCAAGCAGAGATTATTATTTTTTGCAAGAAATGGGTATCCGCTATCTATGAGAATCACTCAGCAATTGACAGAGTGATTTCAGTTAGTGATCAAGAACTAAGAGGACCAATTAGCACAATTAGAGCCGGATTAGAATTAAGGGCTGAAAAGCTCGATGTCTTCTATACACTGACAGATTCAATTAGAAGTGCCTTCATCATGTGGCTCTCAGGTTCGAACAGACGCTATGGATATCGTTCGCAGATGAGATCAATATTTTTAACAGATGTATTTTACTCATTACAATCCAATATACACCGCTCTAATAAATATTTGAATATGTTGGGAGGAGAAAAGCCAGACAAGGTCCTACCTAAAATACACTTATCCAAAAAAGAGGTATTATGGGCACGAAAAAAAATAGTTGACCTAGGTCTTGATAATCCAATTGCACTCTTACCTTTTAGTGTGGCTAGATCTAGGACAGTCCCAAATTTTTTAATAAAAGATTGGATAAACAATTCAAAAAGAGATTACCTGCTAATTGGATCAGGTAGGGATATTGATAATGCGAAGGAATTGATTTCCATTTGTACAAATAATTCAATTCGATCTGTTTGCGGTAAATATTCAATTCGTAAATCGATCGCACTTATCTCCCAGTGTGACCATGCTCTTGCAGCAGATAGTGGTTTAGGTCATATTGCCGCATCGTTAGATATTCCAACTATTTCATTTTTTGGTGCTGGAATGAGTGCAATGACAGGACCAATTGGATTAAATACAGCAGTTATTGATAAAAATGTAGAATGTAGTCCCTGCAGAAAAAATGATTGTACAAATATTGAAGACCACTTGCTATGTTTAAAAAATATTTCAAGATCTGATATTGAAAATGCTGTGAATAGTTTCACAAATCAGTAATTTTATTTTATCATGAAAGCATTTATTCTAGCTGCTGGAGTATCAAGGAGGCTGTATCCACATACCTATGATATTCCTAAATGCCTTTTAAAAGTAAATGGCAAACCAATAATACATTATCAGTTAGAGGCCTTAGAAGAACTTGGTGTCCATGATATTACAATGGTTGTAGGATACCATCGTGAAATGTTAATGATGAACGTTAAAAAATATTTTCCACGCCTAAATTTCAACTTTGTTGTAAATAATCATTATTTTGAGACCAATACAGCATATTCCGTTCATGTAGCGAGCGAGAGCCTTGATTCGTTAACTCTATTAATGAATGCCGATGTAATATATCCCAAGGAACTTTTAAAAAAACTATATAGTTCAGATTATGGAACGGTTTTAGCTGTTGAAATAAAAACATGCGGCAAAGAAGAGGTCAAAGTAATAGATGGTGGGCAAAATAAAATAGTGGCAATAGGGAAAGATCTTATTGAGGAGCAGTGCCTTGGTGAGTTTATAGGTGTAGCAAAATTATCCACAGATTTTATTGACCTTTTTACTAAGTCAATTAGCGTCTTGATAGAAGCAGGTGGTAAAAATGATTACTTTGAAGCAGGCATTCAACCATTACTAGAAAAGATAGATGTCCATTACATAGATATTTCAGAATATCCTTGTCTCGAGATCGATTTTATTGAAGATCTAGAATCCGCACGAGAATTATTCAAAGATAAAAGATAAGATTTTGTCAAAGGTCAAACCCTTCCGTGGTTATCTTCCACACCCCGATCGAGCCAAATTAGTTTCATCGCCACCCTATGATGTGCTATCATCCAATGAAGCTAGATCTTTGGCCAAAGAGAATAATATATCCTTTTTAAGGGTTATCAAGCCCGAGATTGATTTTTCAAAAAATGATGAACCAAAAGGACGAAAACTACATGAGCACGCGGCTAGTAACCTTAATGAATTTATTAAGGGTGGTATATTATTAAATGACAAGGAAGAGAATTTTTACATTTATCAGATTTCAATGGGTGAGCATACTCAAACTGGTATTATTGGTTTAGTATCAGTTAAGGAATACAATGATTCATTGATTAAAAAGCATGAATATACTCGCCCTGAAAAAGAAGATGATAGGACTTGTCATATAGACACTACTAATGCAAACACGGGACCAGTATTTTTAACATTTAGAAATGATGGCGGGTTCCAAAGCATGATATCAAAAATATGTGGAAAAATAAAAGATATTAATTTTATAGCAGAGAACAACACAGTTCATTCACTATGGAAAATCCACCAGCCGCAACATATTGGAATGGTTAAAGCATATTTTGAATCTATACCATGTTTATATATTGCTGACGGACACCATCGTGCAGCATCTGCCTCTAGGGTGAAAGCGATTAGAGGAAATAAGGATAGATCTTCTGATTTTTTTCTTGGCGCTATTTTTCCCCATGACGAAATGCAGGTCTTAGGATATAATCGTTTAGTAAAAGACCTTGCTGGCCTCACATCAGAATCCTTCATTTCTTTAATTAGAGAAAAATTTCAAGTTACTAAATTGAAACAAGGTGAGGTACCAAATAGAAGATATTGTTTTTCTATGTTACTTAATAATGAATGGTATAGGCTAGAGGCTAAAGATGAAATTATAATCAAGGATAGCGTTTTGGGGCTTGATGCTTCTATACTTCAAAAGCATATAATGAAACCGATTCTAAAGATTGATGATCCTAGGACCAATGATAGAATTGATTTTGTTGGAGGTATTAGAGGTTTAAAGGAGCTTGAACGTCGATGCCAATTAGATGCAAAAGTTGCTTTCTCACTTTATGCTGTCACTATAGATGATCTTTTAAAAGTTTCAGATGAAGGAAAAGTAATGCCACCTAAATCTACTTGGTTTGAACCAAAATTAAGGTCAGGACTAGTTGTCCATTTGTTAGATTAAATCATTCAGTTAAAAGATTGAATGTTTAAATTCTGACGGTTATTTAACTATTTAATTTTTAAAGGAACAAAGCAATGAATTCACTGAAAGCAGAACTTCAGAATCAGATTCCAAAGTTGCAAAATGAAATAAAACAACTCCTCAATGAAAAAGGTGATAGAACTATTAGTGAAGTAACTGTTTCTCAAGCATATTCTGGGATGAGAGGGATTAAAGCATTTGTTTGTGATACATCGTCTGTTTCGCCAGAAAAGGGTTTGATCATTCGGGGTATCCCTTTGCTTGATATTACTCATATACTACCAGAAGAGGTCTTTTTTCTCTTACTTGCCGGTAGATTGCCGAATGATGAAGAGACTAGAGATTTGAAGGATGAATTTTCATCCCACCTTATTGTTCCTGATTATGTATGGAACTTATTAAAAGAAATGCCAGAAGATTCACATCCTATGACCATGTTCAATACAGGTATTCTTGCTATGCAGGGCGAGAGTGTTTTTCGAAAAAGATATGACGAAGGGATGCCTAAAAGTGAGTACTGGGAGGCAATATTAGAAGATGGTATTCGTTTACTTGCTAAATTGCCTGCACTTGGCGCGGGAATATATAGGATGAGATTTCAGAAGGGTGATAGGATCGACCCTGATCCTAATAAGGACTGGGCAGGTAACTTTGTACATATGATCGGGCTAGAAGATGATAATGGGGACTTTCATAAATTGATGCAGCTATATTTTATGTTGCATTGCGATCATGAGGGAGGCAATGTTAGTGCTTTTGCGTCTCATACAGTTGCCTCTGCTCTTTCTGATCCATATTATTCAGTTACTGCAGGTTTAAATGGTCTTGCTGGGCCATTACATGGGCTTGCAAATCAAGAGTGTTTAAAATTTGTTTTAAGTGTTCGTGATGAATTTAAAGGCCTTCCTTCCGAAAATGAGTTAAAAGAATATTGTTGGTCTCGCTTGAATAATGGAAGGGTGATACCTGGATATGGACATGCAGTTTTAAGATGCCCCGATCCTAGGTTTTCTGCATTTATAAAATTTGGTCAAGACCATATAAAAAATGATGATGTTTTTGGTATTGTTGATCTTTTATTTAAGGTTGTGCCTGGGGTTTTGAAAGAGCATGGTAAGGCCAAGAATCCCTGGCCTAATGTGGATGCGGCTTCAGGGTCGCTATTATATTATTACGGATTAAAAGAATTTAATTTTTACACTGTTCTATTTAGTATATCTCGCACAATGGGTATGATCTCGCAGATGGTATGGGAACGTGCTCTTGGTATTCCAATTACTCGCCCGAAGTCTATTACAACAGATTGGATAAAATCGAACACTTAACAAAAGGCTGGTAAAATGGTAAATCTATATAGATTTATATCGGGATGTATTTTTTTATTGCACCTATCCTTTTCAAGTGAAATTCATCAATCTATAAGGATATTTGATCCAACAGATGAAACCATAAATGTAATAGGGAGCTTGGGTATCCCCTTAGATCACATAACGGGAAAACCAGGTATATATGTGGATCTAACAGTAAAAGATGATGACACTATTGAATTACTTTCAAGGGGAATTGATCTTGAAATATTGGTGCCTGATCTTACTTTATACTACAGGACGAGGAATCAACCTGCTATTTCCCGTGATTTTCCTCTAGGTTCAATGCAGGGTAATTATACGTGGGATGAACTAAATACAAGGTTTGACGAATTACAGAATGCATATCCCAATATCATATCTGAAAGGTTTATTATAGGTGAGTCAATTGAAGAACGTGATATATGGGCCTTTAAATTATCAGATAATCCAAATATTGATGAGGATGAGCCAGAAGTTTTATATACAGCATTAACTCATGCTAGAGAGCCTCTAGGAATGATGAACTTATTTTATTTTGTGCAGACTCTAGCAGAATCATACCAAGCAGACCCGGAACTAACTTATTTGATCAATAACAGAGAAATGTGGTTTATCCCTGTTGTTAATCCAGATGGTTACATATATAATGAATATATTGAGCCTGATGGTGGAGGTATGCACCGAAAAAACCGATTAGATACGGGTTGTGGTAATGGTACGAATCGAGGTGTTGACCTAAACCGAAACTATGGTTATGGTTGGGGATCAGATAATACAGGGTCATCTCCAAATCCCTGTTCAACGACCTACAGGGGTGAATCTGAATTCTCCGAACCAGAAACACAGGCGGTTCGCGATTTTATTATTGATCGCGAATTCAAGAATGTTTTGCATTACCATACCTATTCAAATATATATATCCATGCATGGGGTGATGGGTCATTGCCTGATGAGCCAGACTTAACTACACTGAGAGAGATAGGAGAAGAGATGGCAAGGCATAATGGCTATGTTGTAGGCACTGGGCTTTCAACAATTGGCTATACTGTAAATGGGGATGCAGTGGACTGGACCTACGGCGATCAGGATATTATAGCATACGTGCCAGAAGTAGGATCACCATCACAGGGTTTTTGGCCTTCGGAAAATGAAGTACTTGACCTCTGTACCGCACAACTTCACTCAAATAAAATATTTGCATTTGTTTCAGGTCCGGACATAGTTGTTCATTCGTATGAATTATCAGAAGAGTTCATTATGCCTGGTGAAGAAATAGAAATGGAGCTTATTATTCAAAATCGTGGTCTTAGTAATTCCAATGGTGACATTGAAATAAATATTGAGCCTATGAATGATCAGATATCACTTGATACTGAATCCTATGCCATGAGTGAAATAGATGCAAGGGATTCCGATGATTTTTCGTTTTCTATAATTGTAAATGATGATGCACTAGAAGGTGGTCATTCAGGAATTATAGTTGACATTAATAGTGATAATAGTATTTCAAGAACTGATACTATCCATTTTTTGATTGGTCAGCCACAGATTTTATTTTACGATGGCTTTGAGGGTGGTCTTGACTTCTGGTCTTTGGATGGGGACTGGGGACTAACGGATGATGCCGCTACTGGTGAATTTGCCTTGTCTGATAGTCCCGATGGAGATTACCAAGAGGCCCAAGAAACAATTGCAGAATTTGTTCATAATGTAAATCTCAATTTTTTATCTAATCCAATAATAAACTTCACTGCTAAGTGGGATATAGAATCGAACTGGGATTTTGTTCGATTCCAAGCTTTTGTTATTGATTCAGGCTGGGTAAGTCTTGAGGGTGACTTCACTGAACCTGGTGTAGGTCAACCTGCTCAGCCTTTGGGTGAGCACGGATATGACGGTACACAAGAAGATTGGATTCAAGAAACCATATATCTTGATCAGTTAGGTGCTGGTACTTCCATATCTGGATTCCGATTTATCCAGACCTCAGATAATTTTGTTGAAGGCGATGGATTTACTGTTGATGATTTTTCAATCTCTGGTTTTCCTATGGGTATTATGGGAGACTATAATATGGATTTAGTTGCAGATATATTTGATCTTTTAGCTATAGCAGATATAATCCTTTTTGGGGGAGTCCCAACTGACGCTCAATTATTTTTTTGCGATCTAGATGGCAGTGGTGTAATTGATGTAATGGATATCATTAATTTGGCAAATCTCATTTTAGGTATTTGAACTTGAGATTGTTTTTATTAATTCTTTTTCCAATATTGGTCTTTCCCCAGAAGATAGACCTAAAAAAGATCGAGTTAGGAAAAAGGAATGAAAAATATAGGGTTTGGGTCTATTTTATTGATAAACAGGGGTCTGAACCAATCCTATTG
This sequence comes from uncultured bacterium, assembly GCA_913020665.1. Classification (GTDB taxonomy): domain Bacteria; phylum Fidelibacterota; class Marinisomatia; order Marinisomatales; family UBA1611; genus CACEUX01. Next base: position 35,424 of record CAJVZI010000004.1, read on the forward strand.
AATTCAAAAACAGTACAGAGAAGGATGAAAAATGGTATCTCTAACAGTTCTGGTTGGTATGATACCCCAGTCTCTCCAGCCTATAAAAATGCAATAACCTCAATGGGACTAAAAATAGAGAATGAGAGCCGTTGGCTAAATGCTATATCTTTGCTTTGTACTAGAGCACACCTTGACAAACTTATAAAATTACATTTTATAGAAAGAATTGAACCGGTGCTTGGTTTTAGATCCAAGCCCCTTACAGAACATATGGAATTCAGTGCTTATTCAAGAGATGATATTGATTATGGTTATGCGCAGGAGCAGACTGAGCAGATAAATGTTCATGAATTGCATAGCCAAGGATTTACGGGCGAAGGCACTAGGATCCTTGTAATGGATACAGGTTTTGATCTATCCCATAATGCATTAATTGATATTAATGTTGTTGCACAATGGGATGTGATCAATGATGATTATGAAACTGCTAATGAAACTGAAGAAGAGGAAAGTATTAATCAAGATTATCATGGTACAGCCGTACTATCTACAATTGCAGCAAATGCTCCCGGTGAATTAGTTGGGATCGCATTTGATTCAGAATTCCTTTTAGCAAAAACAGAAGATGTTTCTCAAGAGGTACAGCAAGAAGAGGATAATTATGTTGCTGGTCTAGAATGGGGTGAAGAAAATGGTGCAGATGTGGTCACGACCTCCTTGGGATATCTAGATTGGTACGAGTATGATGATATGGATGGTAATACAGCAGTTACAACTATTGGTGTTGATATTGCTGCTGGATTAGGCATGGTCTGCGTAACAGCAGCAGGTAATTCAGGCAATGATGAATGGTACTATATTATTGCTCCTGCAGATGCAGATTCGGTCATATCCGTTGGAGCCGTAAATGCAAGTGGAGAGATAACAAGCTTTAGTTCACATGGCCCAACAGCTGATGGTAGGATAAAGCCTGAAGTTTGCGCCAGAGGTAGTCAAACTTGGTGCATAAATCCTAATAGTACCGAAAATTATTCGCAATTAAGCGGAACATCCCTTGCGTGTCCTTTGGTTGGTGGTGTAGCAGCATTAATCATTCAGGCGAAACCTGATTGGACTGCAATGCATGTTAGAGAGGCTATTATGATGACCGCATCTATGGCCGATAGCGCAAATAATGATTATGGACATGGTATATTAAATGCAGCAGCAGCTATAGAATATGAAGTAATGTCTATTTTGGATGATAATAATTCTATACCTAAAAAATATTCTATACTAAAAGCATACCCAAATCCATTTAATCCCTCGCTAAATATTGAGATCACAGTGGATGTTCTATCCCATCTAACTGTAGATATCTTTTCATATAGCGGAAAGTACATCTGCACAATCTTCGATCAAATTGCAGAAAATAAATTTCAAAAAATGGAATGGAATCCAAATAGCCTACCTAGTGGTATATATTTTATTATTTCTAATCTAGACGGGCAAAGAATCTATAAAAAGGTTACTTATATCAAATAATTAGTTTGATTAATGATTTTCTTGCCTTCGTAACATAATTCATCCAAATTAGGTCTCGCCTAATTGCTTTCTTTATGATTCGGATACTAAAACAATTTATAATAAAAGGCATTGTCGTCTATTGTTTCATGCAAGCGAAGGATAATGACCTGATATCCTACCCTATAGATCTCTCTGTCTATGATGGACAGGGCTCGTTACTTATTTCATGGACCTATCCCGATTCTATCAAAGCACATGAGACAAAGATATTTGTTCAAAAGTTTGGAAGTGAAGATTTTGTATTATTGTCTAAACTAAAAAATGATCTAAAACAATTTTTGGATACTAATTGTGACCCAGGCGAACGTTATGTTTATAAGATTGAAATTGAAGATATTTATAGTAAAACCTACCATAGCGATATTGTAACTCCACCCTTTGGGACATGTATTCCCATTAGTGATTCTTTATTTTACAGCAAAGATATTAGTTCTTTGCAAGATCTAATAATTATGCATATCAAAGAGAAAATAACTGCATATGATCCCTCTATTGATTTCTACCCCATATCACAATTACTGAAATCAGACCTTAGATCTGATCATAAATGGTTAGAGTTGTTTCCATTAGCTCTATTAAGAGAAATAGAATCTATTATAGATCCAATTAATGATATGATCAATGATTCAGAGTTAAGAAATGAAATATTAGAATATGAACAATTATACAGGAATCATTTATATCTGTCCCCAAATCTTTGGCTAGACAAAGTTGAAAAAGAGTTAAATGAAATTCGCGTTCATTGGAGTTTTCTTTATAAAGACTATCCTAATGCTTTAGACATGTTTGAAGTTATAGCTCCAGTAAGAATTATCAGTTCACAAAAGATAGATCACAATAGTTCAATGATAAATTTATATTTGTTTCATCCAAGGCAATTAAGCAGCAGTGAGGTGTATTTACTTTCAGGTGAAGAGTACATTAATTTGGATGATTATATATCAGCAAATTCAAATTGGATATCTGTACCAATACCAGATCACTGGGAATATGTCGACCTGATGATGAGCGATGTTTTTATTCAAACCTGTCCCTTGATCATTAATGAATCTGTGATATTCACAATTCAAGGGGATATCATTCCTCTTGGAGCTGGTCAAAAAAATCCTATAAAGGTTTCAATTGAAAATTCTATTTTATGGATGAATGAGATCAACTGGAATCCATATACAAAAAAATTAGATCTTGAATTGGCTGGCAACCCAAATCTATATGATCAATACTTTATCAAACAAAATGGTGAAGATCTTTGGGAAGTAAAACCCGAAATGGGATACGATCTGCAATTTATAGATTCTACTTTTACTTTAAATGAAAATATGAAATTGCCTTCAATTCTATCGCTGGCAATATCAAATGAGGGAAATTCATCTTTTTCTGAATATATAATTTTGGATACTCTTCCATTTGCTATTAGTCGTAATCCTGATGGTGCTAGCTGGCATTATTCTGAAGCATATACTATGGGCTCTACTAATGAATTAATAGTTGATGATTTTGATCAAAGTTTTGTACCAGATCTTTTTGTTCTTTATCAAAATTATCCAAATCCATTCAATGGGCAGACTAGAATTTCATTTGATCTATTAGAAAATGCAGTTGTTAGTCTATATATAACAGATGCAACAGGCCGTATACATGATAAATTAATTGAAGAGGAATATATCACATCTGGGATATATAACTATACTTGGGATGGAGATGGCAGATCTACAGGTATCTATTTTATTACCTTACAGGCACAGATCGACCAAGCCCTCCCCGCCATTTTTAGTAGAAAAATGATATACTTGAAATAAGGTTCTCCTTTTCAGTTTTAATCTCTCAGAGATTTCTGTATTTTCCTCACTAGCATGAGAATTCCGAATCTAATCATTCTATTTGTAGTGATATATCTTTGGGGAGCAGGATGTGCATCTCATCCGCCTGTATTGCCTCAGATGCCCGTAGAAGGAGAGACAAATATGGGTTTCTCATTTGCAGCTGAAAATGTTATTCCTGTGATATGGTGGCGGCATGGATTAAACCAATATACAGACATTGGTCTTAAGTTGGGGATTCCTCTTTCAGGAACTGGGATTGATATTAATCGTGTTCTTATGAAAAAAGATCGAAGATGGGACGTCTTAAATCTTGCTTATAGTTATTCTCCAAATTCTAGTTTTGATCTTACATACTATATGTTTAAAGGAAGTAAAAGAAAAGATAAATTAAATCCTTTTAATATAGGGTGGACTGCAGCTAGAGTAATGATAATTCCTGACGGAAGATATGAGAATCCTGGACCCGGGAACGATAAAAGTATAAGATTTGGGTTTTTAATAGGTAGGAGATTTGGGTATCGATGGGGTTTTGAAACAGGTTATTTTCATGATTTTAGAGGTGGGTTTGACCCAAATAATAAAGATTACCCCCATTCTGATAACAAATGGCCCACTCAATTTTCTAGAGGGACAGGCCTGTCCATGCAGCTATTCCTGTATCTAGGTCCAACAAAGAAAAAGTAGTAGATCTATGGCTGGTCAACCATTCCGATCTGCCTTATTTAATAAAGACAAGCAGGCCTGTTATAAATCAGTTTCTTCCATTCTAAAAGCTAATGAACTCGTCAATTTAATTAACGATCTTCTTTTTTCAAGCGCTGCGGTTATTTATAGAGGGGATGCTGAATTACATCCAATTTGTATTATTAATTCAATAAAAAATTTTATTGGTGATAATAGAGAAAGCCCATCTAAATCCCTACTCCACTTTGCAGTTGATTATATTATTTCATTTGAATTTAGAAAAGATGATAATGAGATCTTAGAAAAGATAATAAGGGACGGTGTTGGCAGTACAGCATTTTTAGGTGACCTAGAAAATGCATGTCAGTCTGGTGATTGGAATAGTTCCGAAACAATTATGGCTAAAATATTTTTGGCTTCAGATCGTTCCAGAGCAACTATGGATGCACTTGCAGAATTGGCGCTGCAAGATACGAAACGTAATGGAATTTTTATATATCATTTATTAAGAGCATACCAATTCCAAGAAAGAAAAACGGATAACTGGGTCTTTACAAAATGTTTATTTGATAACTTAGCATCGCATAAGCTAAAAGATGCTCATAAGCAAACTGATCGAAGCCCGGATTCAATAAGGAACCATTACATTCAGGCAGGCAATATAGAATTATTTTCTGCAATAGATAGGATTTGGAAAGGCGATTATGTTCGAATAAGAGGGTACAGGCGTGAATTAAGCTACTGGATAGATCAAATAAAAATTAATAAGGGTATAGATATTGATATTAATGATAACCATGGATTATTATTAATTGAGCCAAATACATTTATTGATTCTGCAGAAAACATTGTCCAAGCAGAAAAAACTCAAAATGAAAAAGCAAAGGAATTGGTAACTTTAGAAGCTATAAGATCTTTGTCTAGAAGTGAAAATAAGCAAGAACTTGCCATTTTAGGAACAAGATATATGGAACTTTTATCGTGAAAATAGGTGACTACAAGCTTTACAGTATAGAAACATCTGAATTTGCCTTAGATGGTGGCGCTATGTTTGGTATCATTCCTAAGCCTATTTGGGAAAGAGAAGTTTCAAGTGATTCTCTTAACCGGGTTGGGATGGTAACACGTTCTCTATTACTCTGCAGCGATGATAAGAAAATACTTATTGATACTGGGAATGGTACGAAATGGGAAGAAAAATATAGAGATATATACAATATTGATACGAGCCGATTTAACATTGAGACTTCTTTAAGAAAGTATGGTTTTTGCACGGATGATATAACGGATGTAATATGTACGCATCTTCATTTTGATCATGCAGGTGGTAATACAAAAATAATGAATGGAAAAATTGTTCCAACATTTCCTAATGCAAAATATTGGGTTACAAAAGAGAATTGGGAACTGGCAAATCACCCCAGTCAAAAAGACGCAGGCAGTTTCATTGAATATGACTGGAAGGTCTTGGCACAAAATGGAATGATAAATATTATTGATGGAAATGAATCTTTTATTAGTGGGATTGATTGCTATCTAACCCATGGTCATACTGCTGGGCTATTGCATCCTGTCATATCTGATGGTAGCCAAACTTTATTCTATGGTTCAGATATTTTCCCTCTTGCAGCACATATATCAATTCCATGGGTTATGGCCTATGATATTCAACCTGTTTTAACAACAAAAGAGAAACAGGCACTTTTGCCTAAAATGCAAGATGAAGAATGGATCTTATTTTTTGAACACGATCCTAATATACAAGCTTGTACAGTACATAAAGATGGAAAGCATTATAAGATGAAAGAGGAGGTGTTGATCAGTGAATGAAGAAGAACAAAAAAATATTCTTTTTCAAGAAGGATTAAGCCATTATAGATCTAAAGATTATTTTGAAGCGCATGAGTCCTGGGAAGATCTCTGGTCAGATTACTATTTAGAAGATAGGAAATTTGTACAAGGCTTGATACAACTTGCAGTTAGCTTTGTACACCTTGGAAATGGAAATATGAATGGTGCAAAAAGTTTGTTGAATAAATGTACAGAAAAATTCAAATTATTTTCAGGAATACATCGTGATATAGATGTAAACCAATTATTGGATGAAATCAGTGAAGTTAAAAAAGCTTATGAAAAATTGGGTGATGCAAAAGATTTTGATTGGTCTTTTGTACCTAAACTAGATTAGTGATGCCAAAAATATTATTATTTATTAAGGATTTAGAATTAGGATCAAAGCTCTCATCTATATGTGTTGATCTTGGATATCATGTGGAATTTTCTGATGAAAACTCGGATCCAGATAATTTTACTGAAAAGGTCGAAATGGCAATAATAGATATGGATGAAAAGGTCTTTTCATCCGTTGGACTTATATCTGAATTAAAAAGGAGAGGATTAAAAATAGTAGGAACAATGAGCCAGATCAATAACCGGGACCAATCTAGGCTTCGATCTGTAGGTTGTGATATCATTGTAACAAGGTCAAGCCTTGTAAAGAATATTTCTAACGTGACCTCTGAATTACTTGACAAGAATCACTAGTTGTATAAAATCAACGTTTTGATAAAATTTGTTTTAATCTATTTGAATAAATTTTAATTCATTTCCTTCGTTATTCTTTTTTTTGAAGCAGCCCAACTGCAAATAAGACACTCTTTTAAATTATGGTTTCTTGCATTGCAATATTCACGTCCAAAAAATATAATCTGAAGATGCCTTTTATTCCATTCCTCTTTGGGCCATAATCTCTTCAGGTCACGTTCTGTCATTTCTACATTCTTGGCTTTTGATAACCCCCACCTTGACGCAAGCCTATGTATATGGGTGTCAACAGGGAATGCAGGGAATCCATACCACTGCGACATGACGACACTAGCTGTTTTATGTCCAACACCTGCCAAGCTTTCAAGGAAATCCCAATCTGGACGTATTCCGCCAGAGGAAATTAATTGTTTGGCCATTTTTTTTAAATTTTTTGCTTTTGTTGGTGCTAATCCAATTTCTTTTATTGTATTCCTAATAGTTTCCAAATCAAGTACTGCCATCTCTTCAGGCACTTTTGCTAATTTGAACAATTTAGGGGTTACTTGGTTTACTTTTTTATCTGTTGTTTGTGCAGATAGCATTACTGCAACGAGTAATGTATAGGCGCTAGAGTGATCAAGAGGTATCGGTGTTTCAGGATATAACTTATCAAGTATATCACCTATTTCTTTTGCTTTGTCTTGTCGTCTCATTTATAGCGGAGTATTAATTTCTACTCTATACATAAAGCAGATTATTACTGTAATACTTACGTTGGATTTTATTGACGGTCAACATTGAATTAAATTAGTATATATGATTTATGTTTATAAGAACTATTTGGTTTGTATATACCAAGCCTTATCACCATTATTAAAATGATAAGTATAAATACAAAAATAGATTAATATATTGGAGAAAAAATTGACTGAACCCATCATAACTAAAAAATATCATTTCTGTGCATCGCATAAATATGGAAATGATTATTGGTCTGAAGAAAAGAACCTAGAAGTTTTTGGAAAGGATTATAATACTCACGGACATAATTATGTATTAGAAGTATCTGTATCTGGGCCTATTGATCCTGATTCAGGTTGGCTAGTTGACCTCGGGAAACTAAATGTAATTGTGAAATCTAAGATTGTAGATATTCTAGATCATTCTCAGATCGAAGAGGATGTTCAATGGTTTAAAGGAAAACAACCCTCATCAGAAAATATTCTGATCTGGGCTTGGGATCAAATCGTAAAGGAACTAGACCAAGGTGCTTTATACCGCCTTAGACTTGTTGAGACTCATTCCATACACACGGATTACTACGGCCCAGGTCAATAATGGATTTTAAGGACAGACTATATCTAATACTAGCAGGAATCTTTATTGCATCATTAGTTAGCTGCAATTTGATCTTTCAAAAGTTTTTCACATGGAGTCCTTTTGGTATTTATACCTTTGAAATATCTGTTGGCATCTTACCTTATCCAATAACCTTTTTAGCAACTGATCTAATATCTGAACTTTATGGACAAAAAAAAGCCGACCAGGTTGTGATATCCGGCTTGATAGCCAGTGTATTTATTATGATAGTTGTATTGATTGCAAATGCTGTCCCTAGTACCTCATGGTCACCTGTAAATGATGATATTTTTCAAAAGGTTTTTGGACTCCAAGGCCTAGCTGTATTTGCATCCATGATTGCTTATCTTTCTGCTCAATTCATTGATGTGAGGGTATTCCACTTTTGGAAAAAATTAACCAAAGGAAAACATTTATGGCTTAGAAATAATGGCTCCACAATTGTGAGTCAGTTCGTAGATACTGCGACAGTATTAATACTACTATGCGCAACAGGTGCAATAGGATGGGACCGTTTCATTCCATTGCTAGAAAACGGCTTTTTATTCAAGGTGCTCGTAGCTTTAGTTGATACACCGATCATTTATGCAGTGATCTATGGTTTAAAGGGTAAGATTGAAATAGCACACTATGATGAGGATTGAGAAATGAGTGATAATGATATTATAAAAAAATTAACAAAAGACCTTTTGAGGCAGATTGGTGAAGATCCAGATCGCGAAGGGTTGTTAAAAACGCCTTCAAGGGTTGCTAAGGCTTGGGAGTTCTTTTCAAGGGGGTATAAACAAGATATTGAAGAGATCATTAATGGGGCCATTTTCAATGAAGATGCAAAGGATATGGTTATCGTTAGGGATGTGGAGTTTTTTTCACTGTGTGAACATCACCTTTTACCTTTTTTTGGAAAGGCCCATGTAGGCTATATACCAAATGGAAAAGTTATTGGTCTATCCAAGATTCCGAGGATCATAGATATGTATTCAAGGAGGCTGCAAGTTCAGGAACGTTTGACTCACCAGATAGCAGATGCTATTAAATCTGTGCTAGATCCAAAGGGTGTTGCCGTTGTGATGGAGGGGCGTCATATGTGTATGCAAATGAGAGGCGTAGAAAAACAAAACAGTTTTGCTTCAACAAGCGCAATGTCAGGGCAGTTCAAGAAATCAGCGGAAACCCGTTCTGAATTCTTATCTATTATAAATAGGCGATCTGACTAATGTTGAAATTTGACCTTGCAGTATTAGGTGGAGGCCCAGGCGGGTATGTTGCTGCGATTCGCGCTGCTCAATTAGGTCAAAAGATATGCATCATCGACGAAGACAAATTAGGTGGCATATGTCTAAATTGGGGCTGTATACCTACAAAAGCTTTATTAAAAAATGCTGAAGTATATCATATAATAAAAAATGCAGATCGATATGGAATAACTGTTGATCAAGTTAAGGTCAATTTCAAAAATAATGTAAAAAGAAGTCGTGATGTAGCAAGTCGCCTAAGTAAGGGTATCGAATTCTTAATGAAAAAGAATAAGATCACTCATATAAAAGGTAGGGGGAAGCTCACATCGTCAAATAAAATAGAAGTAAAAGAAAGGAATAAGATAAATATCATAGAAGCTAATAATATCGTAATTGCTACGGGAGCACGTCCAATATCATTCCCTAATATGCTGTTAGATGGCAGACGAGTTATTAGTTCAAAAGAGGCCATGATGTTAGAATCACCTCCAAAGAAAATGACTATTATTGGCTCAGGTGCAATTGGTTGTGAGTTCGCATATTATTTCAATGAATTTGGAACACAGGTCCATTTATTAGAAATGATGGATCACATCCTACCTAATGAGGATCCAGAGGTCTCGGATGAAGTTGAAAAAAGTTTTAAAAGAGCTGGAATTAAAATTTCTAAGGGTGTGAAGGTTTCAAAAATTGAAAGTTTAAAAACCAAGGTAAAAATTCATACAGATAAAACTGAAAGTAATCTAATAGAAAGTGATGTGGCACTTTTAGCTATCGGTGTTACGGGTAATCTGGAAAATATTGGACTAGAATCTCTTGGTATTAAAACGGAGAAAGGCGCTATTTGTGTAGATGAATTTAATCAAACAAATATATCAAATATTTATGCTATAGGAGATGTGTCAGGGCCCCCATGGTTGGCACATGTAGCATCTGCTCAAGGTCATATTGTTGCAGAGCATATGAATGGATTAGCACCAGAGCCTGTTGATTATTCTAATATCCCCGGCTGTACTTATTGTCAGCCACAAGTTGGTTCTTTGGGGCTAACAGAGGCTGAAGCAATCAAAGAGGGGTTCAATGTAAAGGTCGGAAAATTTTTATTTCAAGCGAGTGGAAAAGCAATGGCAGTTGGTGATACTACAGGATTTGTAAAATTAGTTTTCGATGAAAAATACGGTGAATTACTAGGAGCCCATATAGTTGGCTCAGAAGCAACTGAATTGATTGCTGAGTTGGGAGTCGCTAAGGCACTAGAAACGACCTGGGAAGAGATCGCAATGACCATACATGCGCATCCAACTCTCTCAGAATCAATAATGGAAGCTGCGATGGATGCTTTTGGATCGGCCATCCATCAATGATATTATGATTGAAACATTGGAATCTAAGATTTTAATAAAGGACCTTGGACTTAGATCCTATCAAGAGGTCTGGAGCCTCCAAAAGAAAATGCAGCAACAACGTATTAATGAGCGAATAGAAGATACAGTGATCCTTGTAGAGCATGAACCTGTATATACATTAGGTAAAAATGCCAATGAGAATCATTTACTGCAGTCTAGAGATAGGTCGGTTGATGTATATAATGTAGAACGTGGAGGAGATATAACCTTCCATGGCCCAGGCCAATTAGTAGGGTACCCGATCATTGATCTTTCAGATTACAAAAAGAGCGTTGATTGGTATATGCGCATGCTAGAACAATTAACTATTGATGTTTTACTTGAATTTGGCATCATTGCAACTAGAATTCAGGGGTTGACTGGAGTATGGGCTGGGCAAGAAAAGATCGCTGCACAAGGTGTACGTATTAGTAGATGGGTAACTATGCATGGGTTTGCATTGAATGTTAATCCAGATCTATCCTATTATGATGGTATCATTCCTTGTGGCATTTTCGATCATGGTATAACATCTATGGAAGAATTATTAGGTAAGAAGCAAGATATGAAAGAGGTAAAATCAGTTGTGATAGAAAAATTCAATAAATTATTTATGAAAAGATAATTAGCATGGCAAGGCTAAACGGTTTTACAAAAAAGCAAATACTTGACATATATAAGAAGATGGTCCTTTCTAGAAAATTGGATGATAAAATGCTTATAATGTTGAAACAAGGTAAAAGCTTTTTTCATATAGGAGCTTCTGGCCATGAAGCTGCACAACTTGCTGCCGCTGTATTAATTACACCAGGCAAGGATTGGTCTTTCCCATATTATAGGGATGGCGCATATTGCATTGGATTGGGCCTGAAAGCACGAGAACAACTACTTGGGTTTTTGGCGAAGGCAGATGACCCAAGCTCTGGGGGTAGGCAAATGCCACAGCATTATGGTCAAAAAGACCTTAGAATAGTTACTCAGTCCAGTCCAACGGGGACACAATTTCTTCAAGCGGTTGGATGTGCTATGGCACGAAAGAAGGAAAAAACAAAAGAGGTTGTCTACGTTTCATCAGGTGAAGGTACTACAAGTCAGGGTGATTTTCATGAAGCATTGAATTGGGCTAGCAATGCAAAAGCCCCAGTTATATTTCATATTCAAGATAATGAATATGCTATTTCCACCCATAAGTCAGAACAAACAGCTGACTCGGTATATAATATGACAGCAGGATATAAAAATCTTTCTAGATACGATGTAGATGGAACGGACTTTTTTGAAGCGAACCTTGCTTTTGATCAAGCGATAGAGCGGGCAAGAAAGGGTAAAGGCCCTTCTGTTATTATTTCAAATGTGGTTCGTCTTTTACCTCACTCAAGTTCAGATGACCAAAGAAAGTACAGGACAGAAAAATCACTTAATGAAGATAAAAAAAGAGATCCATTAAAAGTTTTAGAAGATCAATGTTTAAAAGCAAAATTTATCTCTGCCTCAGAGTTCAAAAATATCAGGGATAAAGCAATAGAACAGGTTGACAAGGATGCAGAGTGGGCGGATGGACAAGATTATCCGGACCCCAATACTGCTTTAGATCATATTTATAGCAATGATGATATACATGATGAACCTAGTTATAATGCTATATCTGATAAAATTGTTATTGTAGATGCGATCAATCATGCTTTACATGAAGAAATGGCTAGAAATAAAAACATGGTCATTTATGGTCAAGATATTGCAGACCCAAAGGGAGGAGTATTTACAGCGACCAAAGGCTTATCAGACAGTTTTGGTAGTGAAAGGGTATTTAATTCACCTCTAGCAGAATCTTCAATTATTGGTACTGCAGTAGGGATGGCTATTACAGGCTATAAACCAGTTGTAGAGATTCAATTTGCAGATTATCTGTGGACAGCTATGATGCAAATCAGAAACGAGGTTTCAACCTTTAGATATCGTTCAAATAATTCGTGGACATGCCCAATGGTCATTAGAGTACCAGTGGGTGGATACATACATGGCGGTCTATGTCATAGCCAATCTATTGATGGATATTTTATTCATATGCCTGGGATATACATTGCTTACCCTTCATCTGCAGCAGATGCGAAAGGACTACTAAAGATGTCATGTAGAATGAATGACCCAGTCCTTTTTATGGAACATAAAGGACTTTATCGACAGGGATATGCAGCAACAGAAGAGCCTGACGAAGAATATATACTTCCTTTTGGTAAGGGAAGAATTATTTCTCAAGGCGATCAGCTTACGATCATTACATGGGGGGCCATGGTACAAAGATCCATCGAAGCAGTTCAGTCACTTGCATTGGAGAATGGGATAGTAGAAATAATAGATCTAAGAACTCTAAACCCAATCGATATTGATCTCATTCGGTCTTCTATAGAAAAGACGAGTAAGGTACTTGTTGTTCATGAAGATAATCTTACTAATGGACCAGGCGCAGAGATCTCAGCTTTGATTGCAGACAAATATTTTGAATTATTAGATGGACCAGTTAGAAGAGTTGCTGCCAAAGATTCGCCAGTGCCGTTTAACTGGTTGCTTGAGGAAAAGGTGCTTCCTCAGACAGAAGACATAGTTTCAGCTATTGAAGAACTTTTGGAGTATTAAATGATCGTTGATGTTGTAATGCCAAAGATGGGTGAGTCCATTAATGAGGGTACAATTCTAGAGTGGAGAAAAAAAGTAGGCGAGTCTATAGAATTGGATGAGATATTATTAGAAATTGGTACAGATAAAGTTGATTCAGAGATACCTTCCTCTGCTGCAGGAATAATAGTCGATATACTAGCAGAGCCAAATGATGTAAAAGCAGTTGGTGAGGTCATTGCAAAGATAGATACCAATAGTAGCTCTGGTACCAGTAGTAAAGATGTAAATGTAAAAAAAGATGTAGAGCCAGAACCACTTCCACAATTGTCAGATAGTGCGCCTGAAAAGGAAAAGTCAATAACTAATTCAGAGCAAATAATTACAGAAAATAAAGAAAAAAAATTCTATTCTCCGGTTGTAATGAAAATCGCTTCAGATAAAAATGTTCCTTTCAATGAACTTGAAAGAATAGCTGGTACTGGAAGAGGTGGCAGAGTCACCAAAAAAGATATTCTTGCCTATCTTAATTCTGATATGCCATTATCAGATAGTCCTCCTATTGCTGAGTCCAAGCCTGTTACTCCTATGTTGTCAGGGAGAACTGAAGAAATGCACCACATGCGAAAATTAATTGCAAAGCATATGAAAGAAAGCTTGTCTACGTCTGCGCATGTATACGTTATGACTGAAGTAGACATGACCTCAATAGTAGATTTTGTGTTCAAAGAGGAAATGGCATTCAAAGATAGAGAGGGGTTCAATTTAACTTACACTCCATTTATAGTTGATGCTGTGGTAAGATCGTTGAAAGATCAACCTGAGATGAACTCCTCTATATTAGATACTACTGTGAATTTTCATAGAGATATCAATATAGGTTTAGCTGTGGCTATAGATAATGGTCTAATGGTTCCAAACATGGCAAATTGTGAAGAAAAGAATTTTTTAGGACTCTGCCGTTCGGTACATGATATTGCATCTAGAACACGAAATGGTACTATTAAAGCTGATGAATTAACTGGCACTACATTCAGCATAACAAATTTTGGTGTATTTGGTGTTTCAATGGGCACCCCTATCATAAATCAACCTAATGTTGGTATTTTAGGTATTGGTGCGATAAAAAAACAACCAGTTGTTATAGAAGCAGCAGAAGGTGATTCTATTGCCATTAGAAGCATGATGATATTAACGCTTGGTTTTGACCATAGACTTATAGATGGGGCAGGTGGATCAAAATTTTTAGAGCGTGTACGCTATTATCTTGAAAATATGGATCTGGATGATATAAGATAATGTCAATAGATCATGTATTAAAATTATATTCAAAGACAATTCAATCATCCTACCTGCATTATGGATTTTGGGATGATCCGGATTCGGTTAATATAGAATCTATTAACCTACAGGAAATTAAAAATGCGCAGACTAGATATATAGAGCATCTAGCCTCCTTTATACCTGATAAGGTCGAGCTCATTCTGGATGTTGGTTGCGGGATTGGCGGAAATGCTGAATTTCTTATTAATAAAGGCTTTAAAGTCGAGACCTTGTCTCCAGATGATTTCCAAAAAGAAGCTATTAATGAGAAATTTAATGGTGAGGTTTCATTTCACCATTGCAAATTTGAAAAATTCAAGCCGATAAAAAAATATGATCTTATTTTGGAAAGTGAAAGTGCGTGCTATATAAATATTAATAAAGGATTTGAAAAAGCTGGACAGGCACTTCGTACATCGGGTTATCTTTTAGCATCAGATTATTTCATTCATTATAGAGATAACTTGAAAAGTCCACATCTACGTTCATCTCATGATATGGAAAAATATTTAAATAGTGCAAAACAATATGGTTTTGAGCTCCTTGAAAAGTATGACCAAACTGATAATACAATGCCAACTCTGGATTATGGCAAGTATTTTTATGAAAGGTTTATTGACCCGACAATTGATTATGCTTCCTATTCATTACAAAAGAACTATCCAAAAACAGCAACAGTAATTAATAAATTAATAAAACCAAAGATTGCTGCAAAAAAAGAACAACTAGATCTATTAGATAGTGGGTTATTTAGGAAATATCGAAAATATATGATCTATTTATTTCAAAGAAAATAATGACAAACGAATTAACTAAGACCAAAAAACCAAAAATACGATTACAAATAACAAAGGGATATCAGTTTGTTAATGGCATTGTTCAAAACAACAAACTTAATACGGTGTGTGAAGAAGCAAGATGTCCGAATATTTATGAATGTTGGGATAGACGTACTGCAACAATAATGATCTTGGGAGATATTTGTACTAGAGCGTGTGGCTTTTGTTCTGTGAAAACTGGTAAGCCATCTTGGGATGATCCATTAGAACCATATCGAACTGCTATGGCAGTCAAAAAGATGAATCTGAAGCATGTAGTAATAACATCAGTTGATAGAGATGATCTTAAAAATGATTATGGTGCTTCCATTTGGGCAGAAACCATCAATCAGATACATGATAATGTTCCTGGATGTAATGTTGAAGTTTTGACTCCAGATTTTAAAGGTCATAGACCATCTCTTGAAAAAGTATTTCGCGCTGAACCGGAGATCTTTAGTCATAATGTTGAATGTGTTGAAAGAATAAGTAAACAAGTCAGAAGCCAAGCAAATTGGCATAGAAGTTTGGATGTACTTAGACTATCTGTAGATAATAAATTGAAAACAAAAACAGGTATAATGGTTGGGCTTGGTGAGACCTTTAATGAAGTAGTGGATACAATGAAACAGGTTTCTCAAATAGGAGTAAAACTTTTTACGATAGGGCAATATCTGCAGCCAACAAAAAATCATCTTCCAGTAGCCAGATTTGTTGATGATAAAGAGTTTTTAGATTATGAGCATATAGGTATTGAAATGGGTTTTGACATAGTTAAATCAGGTTCGCTCGTTCGGAGTTCATATCATGCAGATGAATTTATTTAATTATAATATACAATAGTGCGCCATATTGGCGTATAACATTATTTATGCAAGACGATTCATCATATGTGAAACTTTGGTATAATCCTTGTAATTTTCCTATTGATTATTTATTTATAAAGGACACATATGGCTGAAAAACTATCAGAAAAAGAAATTGAAAATTTTAATATAAGCGATACTGATAAGTATCCTGTAATGCCATTAAGAAATACGGTATTATTTCCTCAGCAGGTGATCCCGATTTATATTGGTAGAGATCGCAGCCTCAAATTGATAAATGATCTGGATCCTAAAAAACGCTATATTGTAGTTGTTGCCCAAGAAGACGGTTCTATAGAAGATCCAAAGCCAGAAGACCTTTATGCATATGGTACACTTGCACAGGTTCTTAAGGTGTTTGATATGCCTGATAATAGTAAATCAGCGATCGTCCAAGGAATATCCAGAGTTAAGGTGTTAGAATATACCAAACACGAGCCTTACTTCACCGCCGCAGTCCAATCTGTAGATGATCAGCCAATCACTGACCAACTAGAGGTTGATGCCTTGACAACCAATTTAAGACAAGCTTTTGAAGATCTTATGAAGGTGGCGCCTAACCTAACTGAAGAGCATTCTGGAATGTTAAAAAATATTCAAAAGCCAAATCGTCTAACTGATCGTGCAATATCAGTTATCACGATATCTAATCAGGAAAAGCAAGAGATTCTTGAGGAATTAGATATTAAAATGAGAATGGAAAAAGCTCTCAACTTAATTTCTCGAGAGATACAACGCATAAAATTAGGAGAAGAAATCCAATCCGAGGTCCATGATGAGATCACTAAAACACAAAGGGAATATTATCTT
Organism: uncultured bacterium; assembly: GCA_913020665.1. Classification (GTDB taxonomy): domain Bacteria; phylum Fidelibacterota; class Marinisomatia; order Marinisomatales; family UBA1611; genus CACEUX01. Next base: position 52,417 of record CAJVZI010000004.1, read on the forward strand.
CGTGAACAGATGAAGGCTATTAAAAAAGAGCTTGGAGAAGATGAAGGGACTGTTGAATTAAAAGAATTAGAGGATAAGATCAAAGCAGCAAACATGCCAGAAGAATCTGAAAAAGTTGCAATGAAAGAGTTGGACAGATTATCTAGGATTCCAACCCAATCTCCAGAATATAATGTTTCAAGAACATATATTGATTGGCTTGTTGACCTTCCATGGAGTGATAGTACGGAAGATCGAATTGATCTTAAAGAGGCAATGAAGATCTTAGATGAAGATCATTATGGACTTGAAAAAGTAAAGGAAAGGATAATTGAATACCTAGCTGTCAGAAATCTTAAACAGCAGAAAGACCCTGATGGTACAGTTAGAGGACCAATATTGTGTTTTGGTGGACCTCCGGGAGTAGGAAAAACCTCTCTAGGAAAATCTATTGCACGTTCAATGGGTCGTGAATTTGTACGTTTATCTTTAGGGGGTGTAAGAGATGAAGCAGAAATACGCGGGCACCGCCGTACCTACATTGGAGCACTTCCCGGTCGCGTTATCCAAAGTATAAAAAAAGCTGGTAAGAATAACCCTGTGTTTATGCTTGATGAGATAGATAAGCTTGGGTCAGATTTCAGAGGTGATCCTTCATCCGCATTACTGGAGGTACTAGACCCTGAGCAAAATCATTCTTTCAGCGATCATTATTTAGAAGTTGATTTTGATCTTAGTAATGTTATGTTTATTGCGACAGCAAATTATCAAGATGCGATACCTCCTGCTTTAAGAGACAGAATGGAGATCTTAGATTTTTCTGGATATATTGAGGATGAGAAAATACAAATTGCAAAACGCCACATTCTTCCAAAGCAAATTGAAGAGAATGGACTTACAAAAGATCAGGTCACTTTTGATGCTGGATCTATTAAAGAGCTGGTTCGATCTTATACAAGAGAAGCAGGTGTAAGGAATCTCGAACGCGAAGTTGCAAATGTATTAAGAAAAGTAGCACGTGATCTTGTTGAATCAGATATTGAGAAGATAAAGGTCAATAGGAAGAAAGTTGGTGAATATCTAGGAGCACCTAGATTCCATTCTGAATTAGCAGAAAGAACCACAAAGCCAGGAGTAGTTACTGGCCTTGCTTGGACAGCTGCGGGTGGTGATATTTTATTTGTTGAGTCTACTTTGATGAATGGTAAAGGTAAATTAACACTAACAGGTCAATTAGGAGATGTGATGAAAGAATCAGCCACAGCAGCATTGACCTTTGTAAGAGCAAATGCGAATGATTTTGATATTGACCCAGAATTCAATGAGAATTCTGATATACATGTTCACGTTCCTGCTGGAGCAATCCCAAAAGATGGACCTTCTGCGGGTGTAAGTATGGTCACTTCCTTGGTGTCTTTATTAAAGGGTATTCCAGTTAAAGAAAAAGTAGCAATGACAGGAGAGATCACTCTTAGAGGTAATGTGCTACCAATTGGGGGAGTTAAAGAAAAAGTAACAGCTGCACATCGTTCTGGAATAAAAGAGATAATTCTCCCAGATCATAATCGTAAAGACCTTGAAGATGTACCAGAACATGTAGCAAAAGATCTTACTTTTCATTTTGCAAAAGAAATAAAAGATGTATTAAAGGTCGCAATTCCGGGTATTTTTAAAACAATAAAAAAATCTAATAATTCGCATTAGAAATAATTAATATTCCCGACCCTATATATGGGCGATTAGCTCAGTTGGTTAGAGCACTGCGTTTACACCGCAGGTGTCGGGAGTTCGAATCTCTCATCGCCCACTGATGCAAATGAAAAAATATTACGTAAAGGAAAAATAGATAATGTCGGATAAAAAAGAAGGAACCGTCAAATGGTTCAATAATTCAAAAGGCTATGGCTTTATTCAGGTTGAAGGAGAAAAAGATTATTTCGTTCATATGAATGAGATCCTCATGGAGGGCTTTAAAACTCTTGCAGAAAACCAGAAAGTTGAATTTGAAGTAGGTGAAGGACCAAAAGGTCCTGTTGCAAAGAAGGTTGTCCCTCTTTAAAACCTTGGTTCCAATTAATAAAAAAACCACTTCTTTGAAGTGGTTTTTTTATGTCATTAGTAAGATGAATAAAAAAAATATCGCAACAAAATTACTTTCAATATTTTTCTGGATTTCAATACCATTTGCTCAAATAGAGTTTCATGTTACTTGGACGCCTTATGTAACATATTATCTAAGTATGGTTGATATAAATACAGGGGAATCTAATATGCCAATTTTCATGGCAGAATTAAGTCGAGAAGATGCTAATGCTACACAACCAGTAAATGTTGATATTGAATTTGAGATCATTATTGACTCTGATGCTCTAGGAGTTGAAAATGAAACATTGGTAAGAGTTGAAACGACTCAACCATTACAATTAACGGCTCCGATTCACCTAACAAATATGGATTTGAATCTTTCTACAGATATGTTATTTGATACTGAAGGAAATCAGGTAGAATTAAATCTAGACATTACGGAACAGATGGATCTTACTGAAGCCGAACAAATGATGAGCTTGATCGTACAGACGGGGCAACTTCCTAATGGCATATATACATTTCGTGTAATTGCTACTGCTGAGAATGGACAGCAAATTATTAGGGAAGATATTCTAAATATCTCTAATCCAGAGCTTCTCCAGTTAGTGTCTCCTGGGGGTATATTAGCGGATACGACGATAAATGAAGTTTATACATCCTATCCTGTATTTCAATGGGAGTCTGATCCTTGTAATTACATTGACCCATCTACTGGTGAAAGCGGTTGTCAGTATTTTATTAGAGTTGCTGAATTCAGATCAGATGAACATGCGTCTGTTGATCAAGCAATTGAATCAGTTACAAGATTGCCATTAGACCAGTCCTTAGGTTTTCAACAGGTTGGATTTGGTATGACCACCTTCCAATATCCAACAGATGGAGGTGATCTAGAGCCAGGTAAGGTTTATGTATGGCAGATACGTAAGGATATTGTTACGACCGTTGGTACTGAAGAATTATTAAGTGATATCATGGCATTCAAGATAAAAGATTTTGCATCAACAGAAAGCGATGAAGTCGATATGGAAGACACTTCACCTATTGGTATTGTTTTGAGATCACTTATGGGAGATGCCCTAGCAGATAGAATTTTTGGTCCTGGTGGACAAGCTGAAGGTATGGTACCTAATGGTAATATTACGTTGAATGGTGAAAATATAGATCTATCAACCGTCCAGTCAATATTATCATCAGGAATCTCTACCATAGATGAAGATGGGAATGAGACCTTTAAGCAAATTGAAGTTATTTCTGTCGAGGTCTCAGAATGAAAAATTTACTTGTAATTATCTTAAGTGCTGTTACCGTTATATCTGCATCTTCTAAAGTAGCCATTGCTATAAAGACAAAAGGTGATGTTTCTATTATTCACAAGGGATTGAATACTGCACAGGCTTTGAAACCTGGCTCTCCTTTAAGTGACCAAGATAAGATAAGGACCGGTAAAAACGGCTTTGTTGCAATTATGTACCTTGATGATAAGACAGTATTAAAAATGCTTGGCAATTCAGACATGACCATTTTGGGTCAACGCTCTGGTGTTAAGATCAATAAATCTATAGATATCAAATATGGCAGGATCGCTGCAGCTGTTACTCCACAAAAAGGTAAAGAGTTTATGATAGCCACTCCAACTTCTGTTGCATCTGTCAAAGGGACTGAGCTAGCAATTGATTCAGATCCCTCAACCGGTGATTCTTTCACTCTTATTGAAGGATTGATAGAAGTAACCAATAATCTTACTGGCGAAACAACCGAAGTCCAACAAGGTGAGACAGCTGTCTCAACCCCTGAAGGTTCTCTAGAGGTAAATAATACAACACAAGGAGACCTAGAAGGTTTTGAAGAAGCTGATATGCAGGTATCCACTCAAGAATTAAGATTTGAGGTGGAAGATGAGAATGGAAATACCAAAGAGATCATAATAAAATTTCAATAAGTACATGATCTATAAATATATTTTGTTTCTTCTGTATTCTCTTGTTTTAATGACAAATGTTATTTTTGGTCAATCAGGTATTTTGATACTGAGTCCAGAACCAAGATCAGAGATATCTGGAGAAAATGTTCTGATCGCAGTCTCTCTTATTGGCGCTAACGACCTTGACCATAATTCTATCACATTATTATTAGATGGTTCGGATATAACCGATCAGGCTTACGTTGATTCTGATATGTTAAGTTGTTTACTTGACCAGGTTGATCCGGGACAGCATAAAGTAAACCTTATAGTTGATGGTATGAGCCAACCTGTCATTTGGGACTTTATAACAACTTCTAAAGATCCAACAGTTAATTATTCAGGAAAGATCAGGTCAAGTAATAGCATGGATCAGGTCGATAACCAGACATTAAATATCAATAAATTGACTCTTGATTTTAAGGGTTCAGCCTTTGAGTGGCTCAGTTTTAGGACCAATCTTAAAATGACGAGTCAAGAGAATCAACTTTATCAACCTAGAAACATCTATGGATTTAGTATGGGTGTTAAAGATATTTTGAGTATAAATATGGGAGACTCCAATCCCAGAATGTCTCACTATACTATGAATGGTAAGAGGATCAGAGGGCTAGACCTTAACCTAAAATTTGGATTATTAAATTTCCATTTTGTACAAGGTGAGATAAATCGTGCTATACAAGGTGATCCGTCCAGAGCATATTCGTATGATATAAATACGGATATGGTAGGGGACAAATATATTGCACTCAGTCGTGCTGGCTATACCTTTCAACAAAATGTAACCTCTGCAAGATTAGCTATTGGTCGGGGAGAAATATTTCAATGGGGGTTGAGCTTAATGAAAGCCCGTGATGATACTAATAGTGTCGATCAAGAACTATCTAATGCAGAAATAATTTATTCCCCAGACATTACTGGGTCCATTGATGGACTAGACTCTGGAATGGTATACACTATTGATGAATTAGGAACAAGGGCACAAATACTTGATGGGAAAGACTGGTCTGGTAATGGACCAAAGGATAACCTAGTTATCAGTTCAGACCTGGGGCTAAATCTCTTTAGTAAGCGACTGCGAATTGATGGTGAGGTTGCTTTTAGTATGACCAATAATAATATATGGGGTGGCCCACTTACTCTTGCAGAGTTAGATACTCTTATTGATGATTCTGTTGATAATAAACTTTCTAGTTTTGATCTAAGTAGTTTTCCTGACCCAGCAGATTATGAGCAGTATTTGATCATTAATTCAAATCTGGCACCTTTGGTTCCAATTGATATAAATGCTTTTGGTGATAATAGTACAATAGATCTTGTGGATGCTATATTTTCTATGCCATCCCTTGCCTATCGTGGAAGAGCGATCACAAATTTTTATGGTAATTATCTAGCACTCGAGTACAGTCAAGTCGGTTCAGAATTCAATTCATTAGCGAACCCATATATTGTGAAAAATAAACGGGAGTGGTCCATAACTGATAAATTTAAATTATTTAATAATAGGCTCATGTTGAATATTGGCTATAAGCATCAAGATGATGATATATTAACATCTGTTGAGAATGTAAAGACTCAAAATACCCTCTCTTTTGGTTTTAATGCTGTGCCAGGGCCAGGGCTTCCTACAATAAATTTCAATTATCGTTCTATTAATAGAGATAATGGTATTGACCAGATAGTGCAATTAACCGATACGACATATACTGATAATAGAGAAAAAACACATACTAATAATATAATGGTCAATTTGAATCATCGTTTTGATCTATTATGGGATCATTCTTTAAGTGGAACATTTGTCAATGTTGAAAAAGAGGATAAATACACTGATCGTTCACAATTGTTTGTCGACCCGTCCATTTCGACCCAAGTTATCAATGTATCCTTGTCAACACGGTATAACTCGCCATTGGAAACAAGGATAAATATCACAACAAACTCTAGTGAATTAAGTACGGGACCAGGACAAAGAGGTTCGCAAGATTTCCTTAATATGGGTATTGATGCAAATTATCCTTTTTTAAAAAAACGATTACTAGTAAGCAGTGGGCTTAGCTTTGCAAATGGCACGGGAATGGTTGATATGTCTTGGCTAGGCTTCAAAGCTGGTTTACGTTGGAGTATTCTTGAAGATCTTAGCCTGAACACCCAAGGTGAATTCAGATCAAAAGAGACAAATGGTTCAAGCAAGAATACCATTATTGCAAGGATGAACCTCGAATACTCATTTTGACCTTGGTTTTATCAATAAATTGATAGAACTATTCTTAATAAAATAATTATTTGAAAAAAGTGATGATGGTCAAGGAACCCCACCTTGATAATTCTTCCTTTGATTATTTTACTTGCTCCAAATTAAAAATGATCCTGATCCCTCATTTAGAGTCTAATTTTATTTGCAGTTTATTTTAGCCAGCTTTACTCTTCACTATACAATTATGAATGAATTACTCCAATTTTTTGCTGAAATAACCACTGAGGTTAGAAGTGCGATATTAATAGGTGGTCTGACCATACTTCTTTTAATAGAGTCAGGAATCCCTCTATTTAAAATGGATTATAAAAAACTAGCTCATGCAGGCATCAATATAGTATTCACCCTTATAACAATTATGGTTAATCTAATTGGAGCAATGGGAATCCTTTTAGCTGTTAGGTTTAATGAGGTGTATGGATTTGGTTTATTGAATATTTTTGAATTACCAACTTGGCTTTATGTGATCATTGGTCTTGTATTATTAGATCTAATTGGTGCTTGGCTAATTCATTGGATACAGCATTCTGTGAAATGGATGTGGAAATTCCATTTGATACACCATACAGACCCACATGTTGATGCAACTAGTGGGCTAAGAGCTCATCCTGGGGAAAATATCTTTCGCTTATTTTTTACTACCTTAGCTGTCATTGTAACCGGAGCATCCTTTGGGCTTGTAATGATGTACCAAACTCTTTCAGTATTCTTTGCTCACTTTACACATGCAAATATCAAGATCCCACATAAAATAGATAAATATTTATCCTATATCTTAGTAACACCAAATTTTCATAAGGTACACCATCATTATGTCCAACCACACACAGATAGCAATTATGGAAATATATTCTCTATCTGGGATCATATTTTTGGTACTGTCAAAGAATTAGATATAATGAAGGATCTTGTGTATGGCATTGATACTCATATGGAGAGATATGAGCATTCTAGCATTAAAAATCTTCTTATGATACCCTTTCAGCCCTATCGACCTCCAGTAGGATCTAAATTCAACGCAAAGTAAAATATGAAAACAAAAAAAATAAATATAAATAAAAAGCTTAAAAAGTTCTCTGACCATTGGTCTCCTAAGGTTATTGCAGAGATGAATGACTATCAATTTAAACTTGCAAAAATAAAGGGGGAATTCATATGGCATGAACATAAGGATACTGATGAGGTATTTATAGTTATCGATGGTAGAATGCAGATAGAGTTCCAAAATGAAACTATAGAGCTAGAAAAGGGTGACATGTATGTGGTCCCAAAAGGAGTCCAGCATAAACCGCATGCAGAGGAAGAATGTAAGATCATGTTGGTAGAACCAAGAGGGGTATTAAATACAGGTGAGAACACCAATGATCTTACTGCGGAAAATGATGTTTGGATCTAAAAGCAACTATTTGTTTTTATTTTTTTTTGGTTTTCTGATCGGCCAAGATTGTGATGAAGATGAAGTAGAATTATGGAGCGACTGCTATTCTATAGATAGCACTACTCATATAGATCTTACTGCGCAAAATATTTATGGAGAAATTCCGCCTACCATAGGAGACCTCATTAATCTAGTTTATTTAGATCTTGCTGCGAATAACTTGTCTGGATCTATTCCTGATGAGATAGGCAATCTTTTAAACTTGAATTATTTATATTTGCAGAACAATGAACTCTCAGGCTCCATTCCAACTACCATTGGGAATCTAACCAATCTAATTGGATTAAAATTATATGGTAATCAACTTAATGGTGCAATCCCTAGTGAGATAGGTAATTTAACTAGTTTAGCGTACTTGAGTTTATTCATGAATGAATTATCGGGTCACATTCCACCAGAAATAGGTAACCTGTCTGATCTAGAGCATCTTTATTTATATGATAATGCTCTTAGTGGTCCTATACCTACTGAGTTAGGTGAACTAACTCATTTATCACAGCTATATTTAAATCAGAATCAGCTTACTGGTTCACTTCCTAGCGAGATAGGCAATCTTATTAATCTAACTCATTTATATCTTTATGATAATCAACTCACTGGTTTGATTCCCTCTTCGATCATAAGGATGACAAGCTTGAATTATTTTTGGATATATGAAAATCAATTCGCTGGAGAATTACCCTGTAACATTTGTGAAATGGACCTGGATTGGGACAATACTACATTAGTAAAAATTTCTGAAAATCAGTTTTGCCCACCTTATCCTGATTGTATAATGGATAATATTGATTCTCAAGACACTTCTAACTGCGCTTCTATACCTCAGCGGCAGTTCGATCTATGGGGTGATTGTTATATGATCGAAAATACTGATTCTCTCAATCTGGGAAATATGGGTCTGACAGGTAATATTTCTCCAGAGATCGGGAACTTAATTAACCTTGAATATCTATTCTTACATGGTAATGAATTGATAGGTGAAATTCCGGAAGAGATCGGGAATCTTGTAAATTTGAAATATCTCTATTTGTATGATAACGAACTCACTGGACAAATACCATCTTCTATAGGCGGATTATCCAGTTTAACTCAATTGTTCTTATATGGTAATAATATTTCTGGCACTATTCCAAATAGTATAGGTGAACTTACAGGTCTTAAAAAGTTGTTCTTATATGATAACCAATTAACTGGAGAATTACCTGTTGAAATGAATGATCTATTGGACCTTGAATATGTATATATCAATGACAATCAGTTAAGCGGAAATATAGATGTGAATTTTTGTGATCTCAATCTTGACTGGAGTAATTCCTTATATTTTAATATATCTAATAATCAATTTTGTTCGCCCTATCCTATCTGTCTAGATAATTATATGGGATACCAAGATACAATGAGTTGTGGTAACATACTTTCAACATTAGAACAGGACATCAATACATATAAGGTCTTTGATGCTTATCCTAATCCCTTCAATCCAATTACCACACTTAGTTATTATTTGCCAAATAGTGCTCAGGTTACAATTATTATTTATGATATTCATGGAAGAGTAATTAATAACTTTTTCAATGGTTTCCAAGAATCTGGCCATCGGTCAATAACATGGTATGCAAAAAATGATTCGGGCCGACCTGTAAGTGCTGGAATATATTTTTTGACAATTGTAACTGGTGATTTTACAGATACAAAAAAAATGGTCCTTTTAAAATAGATCGTATCATCAGAGATGAAGCGAATAAGATCAAAATTGATCATTTTACGGTTAGCTCTGCTAGGTCTTTTCCATTTGAATTGTGCAAAAGAGCCTATCAACTTTGAAAATGAAATGGTTCAAAGGGACAATAAATACTATTTAAAGGGACAGAATGAACCATACACTGGGCCTATCTACTCATCATATAGCAATAATACCTTAAAAAGTAAGGGGGATGTATCAGATGGAAAAAAAGATGGTCTATGGAATGAATGGTATGAAAATGGTAGAATAAAAAGTAAAGAAAACTTTAAAAACGGTAAAGCTACGGGTGTTTGGGAATTATGGCATGATAATGATCAGATGAAACTAAAGGCATCTTTTAGCAATGGTAAAGCAAATGGACCACGTATCGAGTGGTATGACAATGGTCAAAAAAAAGAAGAGGGACATTTTATTGATGATCAATTTGATGGTCAATGGATAAAATGGTATCCCAGTGGTCTTAAAAGTGCACAAGGTAATTATGTAAAAAACAAAGAAGAAGGTATTCATACCTTTTGGCACCCTAATGGGAATAAAAAGTCTGAAGCAAATTTTAAAAATGGAGAGATCGTTGGATCACGAATAGATTGGTACGATAATGGTCAAAAAAAAGAAGAAGGAACATCAGAAGGCCTATGGACACAGTGGTATGAAAATGGTAATAAAAAAGGACAGGGTTACTACAAAAATAAGGCACCAATAGGTAAGCATATATTATGGCACTCAAATGGTAATATGAGATCAGTAATGCATTTTATCAGTGGTAGACCTCATGGTCTGCGTACGGAATGGTACGACAATGGTCAAAAGAAAGAAGAAGGTAATTTTATTAATGGTGAACAACAGGGTAGATGGACCTACTATAATAAAGATGGCACGCTTGATGGCACAGAGGACTATTAATAATTAATGAGATCCTATTTTAAGCTGTATAACCTAGCTATTATTATTTATCTCATCACTTTTTGCTGGGCTCAGAACCTTTCTTTCAAAGATATAGCTGCGCAGGGGTCGTTGAATTTTATTCATGACCATGGAGGATCTGGTGAATATTATTATGTCGAGTCAATGGGCTCAGGTGTTTGCATATTTGACTATGATAATGATGGTGATCTAGATGCATATTTCCCCCAGTCATCTCCTTTACCTGGATGGAAAAAAAGTGTCATTTTGGAGAATAAACTTTTCAGAAATGATGATTTGGAATGGACGGATGTTACAAATGAGGCAGGTGTAGGAGATAAAAGTTACAGTATGGGCTGTGCCTGTGGAGATTATGACAATGATGGTGATATAGATCTTTATGTAACAAATTTTGGTAAGGATATACTTTACCAGAATAATGGTGATGGTTCCTTTACTGATGTAACCCTGGAACTTGGGATCGATAATCATTCTATGGGAATGAGTGCCGCATTTTTTGATAGTGATAATGATGGGTTTTTAGATCTATATGTCACTAATTATGTTGACTATTCGATAGATAATAATCCTGAATGTACCAGCCCTTTGCAATATCCAAAGCATGGTGAATTATTTGCAAGGTCTTATTGTGATCCTGATGTCTTCCTTGGGGTTGAAGATAAATTTTATTATAACAAGAATGGTAAGTTCATTGACCGATCTAATCGATCTGGTATAGGAAGGTACCGTCTAAGGGGAATGGGAGTTGTACCAGGGGATGTAGACAATGATGGAGATATGGATATTTATGTGGCAAATGATAAAGATATGAACCTTTTATTCATCAATAATGGTAGAGGGAGATTTACTGAAAGTGCATTATTCATGGGGGTTGGTTATAATGGTAATGGCCTAGCTGAAGCTGGGATGGGTGTGGATCTTGGAGATATTGATCGTGATGGCTGGTTAGATATTTATGTTACAAATTATAGTGGAGAGACGAATACTCTATATCTTAATCAAGGATCTGGTATTTTTTCAGACGCAACAAATGAGATCGGTCTTGGAAAACCAAGTATCCATTTTCTTGCATTTGGAACAAAATTGGTAGACCTTGACCTTGATGGTTGGCTCGATATATATGTGGCTAATGGACATGTCATCGATAATATTGATCTGTTCAATAAAGATTATCGTCACGCTCAGTATAACCAAATCTATTTAAATCAAAAAAATGGATCTTTTAGTGATATAACTACAATGATCGGGGGAGATCTATTATATAAGGCTGTGAGCAGAGGATCTGCATTTGGTGATATTGATAATGATGGTGATATTGATATTATGGTTTCAAATAATAATGGAAAAGCTAGGCTATTGATAAACGAAGGTGATCATAAGAATAACTGGATAGGCTTTGAACTTGAAGGTAGGACCTGTAACAAACAGGCGATTGGAAGTAAGATCATAATATCAACTGATTCCGGTGACCAAGTAGCCTGGGTAAATCCAGCGGGTAGTTATCTTACTTCTAATGATACAAGAGTGGTATTTGGCATCAATAGTGATCGACTTGTAAGGTCAATCTCAATTGATTGGCCAGGTTCAGAAAAGGAAACGTTTAAAGACCTAAAGCCTAATTATTACTACAAAATAATACAGGGTGTATCAATATCAACGATAAGCTCTGGTATGTAGTAGGGAAAGCATGATATGAAAAATTTTTATTTAATGCTTTTAACCAGTTCTCTAGCTATCAATTGTGCAGGCTATATTGCTTCTGAGATCAGTAAGCCGATTAAAGATAGTGAGATGCATAAAGTCGAATCCAAAGATATCACTCAGTATTATCATACGTTAGGTAATAAAAATAACCCGCCTTTAGTCTTCATTCATGGGATATTGGCATTTACAGAGGTTTATCGAGATTTACTAAAGGAGCTTGCAGAAGAGTACTATGTAATTGGAATTGATCTTAGAGGACATGGAAGAACGACAATCGGTGAACAACCTTTCTCCTATCGTCTAATAGCTGAAGATATAATCAATGTGACCGATGAGATCGGTATCGAGCAGTTTTATGCCGTAGGTCATAGTGCGGGAGGATTTGTTGTACTCTCTATTGGTAAATACTTTCCAGAAAAGCTGGTCAAAGGAGTCTCGATTGCCTCCTTATATCATCATGATGGCATTGATTTCAAAAGGAATGGTCATGATTATCTTACATATACTGGGTTCATGGATAATCTAAATGGCAGAAATAGTTTGACGTTAGATCTTTTTGATCGAGCCCATAAAAAGCTAGGAGAAGAAGAAAAGTTTAATCATACTAAAAATCTGATGATGGAGATTGGCAAAGTGCTTTATCCTTCATTCACATCATCTGATCTTACGTCGATAGAAAATCCTATGCTTGTTATTGTTGCAGGGAATGATAATAGAATCAAGCCTAGCCACACCATGCAAATGTCAGAATATCTTCCTCATTCTGAATTGGTGATAATACCGGATGCTACACATTTTAATATTGTAAGATCGAAAAAATATTTGGGGACTGTAACTGAACATATTTTTCAATTTTTAAATATAACTCTGGACTAAGTTCTTTGTGTTATATCTTATTTTTATGAAGATGTAACATAAACATACCATAAAATCCAAACTAAGGAGGATGAAATGAAAAAGGTATTTTTAATTATAGCCCTACCAGTCTGTCTTGTCATGGCGCAGGAACAGCCTGAGTTACCAGGTTGGGGAGTTTATGTAGGTGCTGGAATGGTTGGAGCTTCTGGTGACTCACTTTCAGGGACCACTAGCACATTAACTGTACCATCTTTTGGTATAAGTAAGGGTGTAATGCTTGGAGGTATGCCTCTATTCGTAGGACTAGGAGTTCATCCTAGAGGGTTCAAGAATGAAGATGAGGGATTGGAATGGGAAGTAAATGCTAATTTTCTTGATGTTTGGGCAGTACTCCCTTATCCGGTTGGGCCTGCTTTTCTCCAAGTAGGTTTTCTTGCTGGTGTGGATGTCGGAGGTACTCAAAAAGTTGCAATTGATTTCTACGGAATGACGATCTCAGATGAGGGCGATACAGAACTTGGTCTAGATTATGGTTTATTGGCAGGGCTAGGCGTCCCACTAGGACCTGTTAATCTCAATCTTTTCTATGTTCAAGGTATGGCAGACCATGATGGAATAACTTTTAATGGAATGGGTGCTAATTTAGGCTATTCATTCTAATATATAGAAAATGTTGTATCAAAAACCCCGCCTTGTTGCGGGGTTTTTTTGTTTTAATTCTTCATTGATCGCAATTATTTTTTTATTTATGTAATATTGTGTTAATTTGAAGTATGGATGCACTACAAAAGCTAATTGAGAACAATCCTGGACTATTCAGAATTATTGGTCCCCTTCTTGGTCTCCTGATAGGATACCTTTTCTTTTTATTATTCATGCAATAATATATTCTTCCAACTATATTTTTTTAGCCTGGTCATAATACCAGGCTTTTTTGTTTATAATAGATGGTAAAAAAACCATTATCTCTAATTGAAATGTTAGAATTGTATTAGATTTCACTCCATATACTACCATAACTAATTATAAAATTTGAGCATAGCTCAATTTTAGGGATATCGCCATGCATAAGATCACCAGAAAAATATATTTTATCATATTGTGTTTGACCACCTTCACAATTTATGCACGAGAAATATATTACAATGATAGGCTGATGATCTATATTGATAATAAGGTGACTGATTTTAGTATCGAAGAGGATCAGTTGACGACATCTATATCTGAGATCAATAATATTTTAAAAGACCAGGGCGTTAATTCAATAGCTCAGTGGTTACCTAATGCACGTCCTAGTGATCGGAATGGAAATATATTTTTAAATAGATATTATGTAGTTGAGTTTGAAAGCGTTAAAAATGATATGGATGAGATCATTAATGATCTCATGGTACTGGATGTGATCATGGTATCAGAGAGAATACCAATTGTAGAGCCTGCTTATGTTCCAAATGATTCTTTATGGGATGAATTATATGGTCTATCACAGATCAAGGCACACTTAGCATTTGACCTATGGGATATCGATGGCGGTGAAATTCCAGGGCAGATGGAAAATGGAGAAATAGTTGTAGCAATCCCTGATATTGGACTAAAGTGGGACCACCCTGATCTAATTGATAATGTGTGGCAAAATTTAGGTGAAGATGTTGATGGTGATGGTGTTGTACTCGAATTTATTAATAATGAATGGGTATTTGATCCAGATGATGAGAATGGGGTAGATGATGATGGTGATGGGTATGTAGATAACTTTGTTGGTTATGATGTAGCAATTGGGGACAATAACCCTATCCCATTACGCTTGAACCATGTCCACGGTACAAAAGTAGCAGGCAATGTTTCTGCAATGACAAATAATGGGATTGGTTTAGCATCTGTTGGATACTCTGTCAAACTCATGGGTGTAAATGCAAATAATAATATTGATGAGCCTTGGTACCTTACCCATACAAATCAAGCGGTGCTCGCTTCTGCACAAATGGGTGCAGACATAATCAATTGTAGTTGGGTAAGTGGTTATAGTACTGCCAACGACAACTTTTATCAAAGTATTCATAATGGATATGACTCCATTATTTTAGGCGCTGCAGGTAATGGGGTCTACAATGGTGGTGTTAGCGATACAACAGATTTCAATCCTAGATACCCTGCAGGCTATGATAATGTAGTATCTGTGACAGCAATGGGAGATGACGATAGTTTTAATTGCTGGTCGAATGTCCATGAGACAGTAGATATCAGCGCTCCTGGTGAATTTATTATTTGTGCATATACATACGATGATACACTTTATGCTCTTGGTACAGGCACATCTTATGCAACACCCTTAACAGCTGGAGCAATTGCATTGGTAAAATCAGTGATTCCTG